>JAWLFN010000123.1:0-7941 GCA_041685555.1 Gammaproteobacteria bacterium
GGAGCCGCGCGGCGCGCGGCGCGACGTGTATTACGATACCCCCTTTGTGTTCGATGCGGCGGCGTTGCAGGCGTTGCTGGCATGGTTGGAGCAACAGTACCGCCAGCCCTGGTGGCGGACGCTGATCGCCTCTCCGCCTCGGCAGTGGTCGGAGTTCGGACTGTATCGTGCCTGGTTACGGTATCGTCACGAGGTGCCGGTAGAATGGCTCGATCGATCCCTGTCGGGGTATGTGTATGACGCCAGCGACGTCGCACGTCTGGAGCAGCAAGTACGGGCATTGATCGATGGGCAGCAGTGCCACTATGTGACCATCCATTCGCAAAGCAACGGACGCGGTGACTGGGGGCCGGAAAACTATGCGGAGGCGCTGCGGTCGGTATTGTCGGGCCGATAACCGGCCGCCAACAGTTGTTCGATGCCGTGCCCGGTCCGGATGACGCCATTGCGCTCGTGTGCCTCGCGCAGCGCCCGATTGGCGGCCACCCGTTCGGGATCCACATAACCGCGGGCATGGTCGAGATGCAGGACGATGGCATCGTAGCGGACATGGCGCGGTCGGATGCCGGCATTGATGAGGCGGACCCCGAACTCGCGGTCTTCTCCGCCCCAGGGCATGCGTTCATCGAAACCGTTGACCCGCAGCACGTCGTCTTTCCAGGCGGATGCGTTGGAGCCTTTCAGGTTGCATTTCGCCGGCGTGAGCCGGTTCAACCAGGGGGCCAGGCGCGGGCCGGCGGAGATTTTCAGCGTCTTGCGCCAGCGCGGCAGACCGTGGCGGTACAGCCAGCGCAGCTCGAAGCAGCGACCACTGCGGATGTCATCCATTGTGATGATGCGGCTGGTTTCCATTGGCAGCTTGTAATAACTGCCGGACAGATAGTATCCCGGTTCGGCGCGCCGCAGGTGGGTATCCAGAAAATCGCCGCGGGGTATGCAGTCGCCGTCACTGAATACCAGGTAGTCGGAGGCGGCATGCAGGATGGCCTTGTTGAGGATGCGGCATTTGCGAAAGCCGTCGTCACGTTGCCAGACATGGCGGATCGGCACGGGGCTGAGCGGGCGCAACCGCTCGAGCAGGGTGGCGGTCTGCGGTCCGGAGCCGTCATCAGCGATGATCAGCTCGAAATCCTGCCGCTGTTGGCTGAAATAGCCGTGCAGGACCTTTTCCAGCCAGATTGGAGAGTTGTAGGTGGAGAGAATGACGCTTGCCTGCATGGGGCTGAATTCTAGCAGCTTTCTGCATGCTGCGCGGCATTCCCGCCGTGATTGGCGGGTTTTTCATTTTTGTGACAAAACCGCTACAATACGCGCCTTTTCCAGCCACCCTCCGACCGCCAGACATGGACCAGGTACACCAATGAACCGAACGATTCTCTTTTCCGCTCTGGCAGCGGCTCTGCTGCCGGGTACCCTCCATGCGGACCCGCGGTTCTATGGCCGTGCCAATATATCCTTCGAGCTGGTTGATGAGCAGGGCCACTCCGGCACGGCACTGGAGAGCAATAACTCACGCCTGGGCGTGCGTGGCAGTGAAACGCTGAGTGATGGCCTGGAGGCGGTCTACCAGTTCGAGTACAAGATCGACATCGACGGCGACGACGACAGCACATTCTCGCGCCGCAACAATTTTCTTGCGCTGCAGGGCGATTGGGGCCGGGTGGTCGGTGGTTACTTCGATACGCCATTGAAGGTCACGGAAGGCCGGGTCGATCAGTTCAATGATGTACACGGCGACCTGGGCAAGGTCATCACCGCCCATAACGACCGCAAGTCCAACATGGTGATGTACTCCACGCCGCAGCGCGAGGAGATGCCGGTGCGGGGCAGCATTGCCTGGATCAGCAGCGAGGGCGATGGTCGCAGTGACGGGGTGTCGGCTTCCGTGGCCTGGGAGCGCGAGGGCATCTACCTGGCGCTGGGAGCGGATCAGGATGTCGAGGCCGAGGGCACCGATGTGGCGCGTCTGGTATCCGTGTTCACCACGGGCAGCTGGCAGGTAGGTGGACTGGTGGAAACCGCGGACCGGGCGTTGCTGGGTAGCGCCGATGGCTGGATGCTGTCCACTCGCTATCAGATGGATGATCGCTGGTCCCTGAAGGGACAACTGGGTGCGTCGGACATTGTCACGGAAGGCGGCGAGACAATCTCGCTTGGTGTCGATTATACTGCCAGTGAAAGCACCACGGCCTACGGTTTCATCACGGGCACGGACAATGATGCCGGACAGGATGCCGGCTACGTGGGCGTTGGTGTGATGGTCAATTTCTGATCGCTGCACAGGGAGATCCGGGTGAAAATTCTTGTCACCGGCGCGGCCGGCTTCATTGGCTACCATCTGGTCAGGCGGCTGCTGGCACGTGGCGACGAGGTGGTGGGGCTGGACAACATCGATGACTATTACGATGTACAGCTGAAGCTGGGGCGTCTGTCGCAGTGCGGAATCACGCCCCCGCGGGGGGCTTCGGATATCCCCTGGGGGCGGATGTTGGCATCCGCCAGTGAACCCGGTTATCGTTTTGTGCGCATGAGTCTGGAGGACCGGGAGGCGATGGACACGCTGTTCCGTCGGGAATCATTCGATGCGGTCTGTAATCTGGCGGCCCAGGCGGGAGTGCGTTATTCGCTGGAAAATCCTTCGGTCTACGTGGAAACCAATATCGTAGGTTTCCTGAACGTGCTGGAGAGTTGCCGGCATCACGGCGTCAACAATCTCAGTTATGCCTCCAGTTCCTCGGTCTACGGCCTGAACCGTCGTCAGCCCTATTCGACCCATGATCATGTCAATCATCCGGTCAGCCTGTACGCGGCCAGCAAGAAATCCAATGAGCTGATGGCGCACACCTACAGTCATCTGTTCGGCATCGCCACCACGGGATTGCGTTTTTTCACCGTATACGGACCATGGGGACGCCCGGACATGGCGCTGTTCCTGTTTACCCGGGCAGCTCTGGCGGGCGAGCCCATCAGCGTGTTCAATCACGGGGAGATGTCGCGGGATTTCACCTACATCGATGATATCGTCGAGGGCCTGGTGCGGGTGATCGACAATCCGGCCACGGTCAATTCCGACTGGGACGCGGCAGCGCCGGACCCGGCCTCCTCCTCGGCGCCGTATCGCATCTACAATATCGGCAATGACAATCCGGTGCCGCTGCTGAGTTTCATCGAGGCGCTGGAAAAGTCACTGGGGCTCACGATCGAGAAAGACCTGCTGCCCCTGCAGCCCGGCGATGTTCCCGACACCTGGGCGGACGCCGGCGACCTGGTGAGGGACATGGGATACCGGCCGGCGACACCGGTGCAGGAGGGGATCGATCGCTTCGTGGCCTGGTACCGGGATTTCTACAGGGTATGACATGAATCGCAATGACGAGGCGCTGACGGTACGTGACATCACCGAGTCGGCCATTGATGACAAATGCGGACGTTGTGTCAGTTCCATCTGCTGCAACTCGATCAACCAGCCGGTGGAAACGCCGCGGTCCATGCGGGATTTCGACCACCTGCTGTGGCAGGTCTCCCATGAAAATGTCAATGTGTTCCGCGACGCGGACGGCTGGTTCCTGAATGTGATCACCCGTTGTCAGCATCTGTTGGCGGACGGGCGCTGTGGCATCTACGAACGACGCCCCTTCATCTGCCGTGAATACGAGAACGATTTCTGCGAGTTCGATGAGCCGATCCGGGAAGGCGCCGAGCTGTTCTTCGACTGCCACGAGGCGCTGGACCGGTACTGCAGGGACCGTTTCAGGACCTGGGACCGGCGTTTTGGCTGAGCCGCGCATCCGTCACCACGGCGCCGCTGATGGGGTCACCGGCAGCTGTCATCGCTATGAGGCGTTTGATGATGCGCATCTGTTGATCGACTGTGGCCTGTTTCAGGGCGAGAGTGCCAGTGAGGACGTACTGTCGCAGCATCGTATCGACTTTGATCTCTCCACGGTACGTGCCCTGGTGGTCACCCACGTGCATATCGATCATGTCGGACGTCTGCCTTACCTGCTGGCGGCCGGTTTCCGCGGTCCGATTCTCTGCAGCGTACCCAGTGCCCGCCTGCTGCCACTGGTGATCGAAGACGCGCTGAAAGTCGGTTTCACCCGGGACCGGCGGTTGATCGAGCGCTTTCTGGAGACCGTATCCGGACAGCTGGTGCCGCTGGACTACCAGCGCTGGCACACAGTGCTGGACGAAGCGGGACGGACTGTGCGGGTGCGACTGCAGCGCGCCGGTCATATCCTGGGTTCGGCCTATGTGGAAGTCGATGCCAGTGACCGGGAGTCCGGCCACCGCGATCGTACCGTCTTCTCGGGGGATCTGGGCGCGCCGTATGCACCTCTGCTGCCGGCGCCTCGTCCGCCATCCCGTGCTGATACGGTGGTCATCGAAAGCACCTACGGCGGGCGTATCCATGACGACCGACGGCGCCGCCGGCAGCGTCTGAAAGCCGTGCTGGAGCGCTCGCTGCAGGCCGGTGGCACGGTGATGATCCCCGCGTTCAGTATCGGCCGGACCCAGGAACTGCTGTATGAGCTGGAAGGCATCATCCATGCGGCCGGGCGCGGAGCGGGGTCGCCGGTGGACTGGCAGAAGCTGCGGATCATCGTGGATTCTCCGCTGGCGGCACGTTTCACGGAGGTCTACCGGGATCTGAAACCGTACTGGGATGCCGAGGCGTCACGACGTGTGCGGGCGGGGCGCCATCCACTGGATTTCGATACCCTCCATACCGTGGACGACCACGACGCCCATGAGCGCACCGTCTCCTATCTGGCGACCCATCCGCAGCCGGCGGTGGTATTGGCCGCCAGTGGCATGGCAGCGGGTGGTCGCATCGTCAACTACCTGCGGGCCATGCTCGGTGATGCGCGTCACAGCGTGCTGTTTGTCGGCTATCAGGCCCCGGGCACACCCGGACGGGCACTGCAGGCCATGGCAGACAGCGATGCGCCGGACAGGGTGGTGACCCTGGAAGGGGATGCGGTGACGGTGCGAGCGGGAATCACCACGATCGGTGGCTACAGTGCCCACGCCGACGAGAATGATCTGGTGAACTTCATCCGGCGGATGCGGCGATGGCCCGCCCGGATCCGTCTGGTGCATGGGGACCGGCGGGCACAGCAGGCGCTTCGGGACAGGCTGAAGCAACAGGCGCCGGCAGCCACCCGGATCGAGCTGGCCGCGGATCAGTCCGCGGTGACGGAGCGGGCGGCCGGAATCGGATCAAAACGGAGATAGGCAGCGAACAGTGCCAGGAAGGCCAGGAACATGAAGCCTTCTCTGACGTCGGCCAGATGGGCGGCCAGGCCGATGCCGGCCAGGAAGGCGGCGACGGCATAGAGGATCAGTACGGTCTGTGTGCGCGAGTACCCTTTGGCCAACAGGCGATGATGCAGGTGGTCGTGCGAGGCCTGGAATGGGGATTGGCCGCGCAGTGGACGCAGAATCAGCAGACTGACGGTATCCAGCAGGGGCACGGCCAGAAACCATAACGCATAACTCGGGGCGATGAACGCATTGCTGCCCTGGGAGGCATCGATCATCAGCCAGGCCACCAGAAAGCCCAGCAGTGTGCTGCCGGAGTCGCCGAGATAGACCAGTGCGCCGTGCCTGGCCCCTACACGGAAATTCAGCAGCAGGAATGCCAGCAGCGCCATGAGCAGCAGCAGGTTGAAGTGCAGCACCGACTCATGCCCGGAAGACAGGGCGGCGATGGACAGGAATATCAGGGAGATGGCCACCATGCCAGCGGAAAGTCCATCCATTCCGTCGCTCATGTTGATGGCGTTGATGACGCCGAGTACCGCGAATATGGTGAAGGTGATGGCCAGCCAGCCGGTCAGCAGGATCGGACCGGTGAATGCCAGGTCGCCCAGCGTTTCCAGCCTGAGGTCGGTCAGGCTGATCATCAGTCCGCCGGCGATGCCGTGGATGGCGAATCTCAAGGAGACCCGCAATTCGCGCAGGTCATCGATCACACCGGACAGCAGCACGATGCCGGCCACCGCCAGCAGTATGATGTAGCGGTCCGGCAGCGAGGCCGACACCAGCGCAATGCAGAGCAGTCCCAGGTAAATACCGAGGCCACCCACCATCGGCGTCGGATTCTGATGGTGCTTGCGTCCGCCGGGGTGATCCAGCAGACCAATCCGCGAAGCGACCGGGTGCAGCAGTAGCAGGCTGCTGGCAGTCACCAGGAAGGTCAGTATCAGGTGTGCTGAGTGCATTGGTGTTCTCCTCCATGAGAGTGGAACAGTGAGCAGTAACAGCTTGATACTGATCATTCGGTCGGCAGACTGGACTCCAGCTTAACGTATCCGACCGTACCGCGCCAGTCGAGTGGCCGTGCGGGCCGATCCGGTCCGGCGGCACAGAATTTACTGTGCGAAACAGCCGCGAATCCGCTACACTCTCTCGTTTTATAATAAACAGGAACCGGCACCCGTACCGCCTGTGACAGGGAATGGCAATGGCTGGCTCATGCGACTGAAAAGTATCAAACTGGCGGGCTTCAAGTCCTTTGTGGACCCGACCACCGTCAACTTCCCCGGCAACCTCTGTGCCGTCGTCGGCCCCAACGGCTGCGGCAAGTCCAACATCATCGATGCCGTGCGCTGGGTCATGGGCGAGAGCTCGGCCAAAAACCTGCGTGGCGAGAACATGACCGACGTCATCTTCAATGGCTCCGGCGCCCGCAAACCGGTCGGACAGGCCAGCATCGAACTGATCTTCGACAACAGCGACAACCGTCTGCAGGGCGAGTATGGTCGCTTCACGGAGATTTCCATCAAGCGCAAGGTGGCGCGCGACGGTCAGAACATCTATATGCTCAATGGCGCCAAATGCCGGCGCCGTGACATCACCGACATCTTCCTGGGCACCGGGCTGGGGCCACGCAGCTATTCCATCATCGAGCAGGGCATGGTGTCCCGGCTGATCGAGTCCAAGCCCGAGGAGCTGCGCATCTTCATCGAGGAAGCGGCCGGTATCTCCAAGTACAAGGAACGCCGTCGCGACACCGAGAACCGCATCCGACGCACCCGCGAGAACCTGGAGCGCCTGACCGACATCCGCGAGGAGCTCGATCGTCAGCTGTCCCACCTCAAGCGTCAGGCCGAGGCCGCCGAGAAGTACGGGGAACTGAAGGAGCGCGAGCGCGATCTGACAGCGCGGCACAATGCGTTGCGATGGCGCACGCTGAACAAAAATATCAGCGAAAAGAAAAAAATAATCAATGATCTGGATCTGAAACTTGAAGCGATACATACAGATCAGCAGCGTATGGAAACCCGCGTCGAGGAGCGGCTGCAGCAACAGACATCGCTGAACGACGAACTGAACCGGGTGCAGAGCGAATACTACACACTGGGCAGTGACATCGCCCGGATCGAGCAGTCCATCGAACACCACATCGAGCGCGTGCGACAGCTGCGTCAGGATCTGGAGGAGACGCAGCGCAGCTGGGAGGGCAGTCGCAGGGAACTGGACAGTGACCGCGAGCGGCTCAAGACCCTGGAGGAAGAATACGAGCGCATGCAACCGGACCTGGAGATGGCCCGGGAACTGGAGGAGCAGGCCGGCTCGGCACTGGACGTGGCCGAGGAGAAGATGCAGGACTGGCAACAGCGCTGGGAGGACTTCAGCCGCGGCGCCGAGGAACCACGCCAGACCGCCGAGGTCGAGCAGAGTCGCATCCAGCAACTGGAACGTATCGTGGAGCGGGGCCTGGAGCGCCGCACGCGGCTGCGCGAGGAACGCGAATCACTGGGCGAGAATCCCGAGCAGCACCACATTGACGAACTGTCGGTGAAAATCGCGGCACTGGAGGAAGACCACGAGCAGCAGGAGCAGCGCTATGCGTCGCTGGTCGAGCAGGTGGATGAGCAGCGCGGTCGCAATCAGCAGATTGCTGCCGACCTGGATGCCGAACGCAGTGACTTG
>JAWLFN010000124.1:0-7926 GCA_041685555.1 Gammaproteobacteria bacterium
CGCCGAGTTCGTGGCCCGCGTGCTGGCCGTGATGGGCTTCATCGTGGCTGGCTACACCCTGTTCATGCTGGCCACCTCCAACCCCTTTGATCGCGTGCGGCCACTGCCGCCGGCGGACGGCTCCGACCTGAATTCGGCGCTGCAGGATTTCGCCTTCATCATCCACCCGCCGGCCCTGTACATGGGCTACGTCGGTTTCACCGTGGTGTTCGCTTTCGCCATCGCCGCGCTGCTGTCGGGCCGCCTCGATGCCGCCTGGGCGCGCTGGTGCCGGCCCTGGGCCAACATCGCCTGGGCGGTCCTGACCCTGGGACTGGCGCTGGGCTCCTGGTGGGCCTATTACGAGCTCGGCTGGGGCGGCTGGTGGGCCTGGGACCCGGTCGAGAATCCGCCGCTGATCACCTGGCTGCTGGGCACCGCGCTGATCCACTCACTGGCCGCCACCGAGAAGCGCGGCGTGTTCAAGAGCTGGACCGTACTGTTGGCCATACTGGCCTTCGCCGCCAGCCTGCTGGGCACCTTCATCACGCGCTCGGGCCTGCTGACCTCGGTGCACGCCTTCGCCTCGGATCCGACCCGCGGGGTCTACATCCTCGCCTTCCTGGTGCTGGTGGTGGGCGGCGCATTGCTGCTGTTCGCCATCCGCGCGCCGATGATGCGCAGCGAATTCGGCTTCGGTTCGCTGTCCCGCGAGGTGTTCCTGCTGGCCAACAACATCATTCTGGTGGTGTCCAGTGCCGCCATCCTGCTGGGCACGCTGTACCCGATGGTCTATCAGGCCATGAGCGACGGCAATGTGATCTCGGTGGGGCCGCCATACTTCAACAGCATATTCCTGCCACTGATGGCGATCCTGGTGTTCTTCCTGGGCATCGGCCCGGTGGCGCGCTGGAAACGCACCTCCATGGCCTATCTGCGCCAGCAGCTCACGAAAGTGGCCCTGGCAGCCGTGGTGCTGGGTGTGGTGATTCCCGTGGTGCTGACCCTGGACATTCCGCTGGGCGCCATCGCCACCGTGATCCTGGCACTGTGGGTGCTGGGCTCGATGGTGCGCGACCTGCTTGGCAAGATCGCCAAAAAGCCCACCGTGACCGCCGGCCTCAAGGCCCTGCCGGTCAGCTACTGGGGCATGCAGATCGCACACTTCGGGTTCATCTTCCTGATGAGCGGCGCGGTGCTGACCAGCATCTACAGCGTCGAGCGCAGTGTGCTGCTGGTACCGGGGCAGAGCGCGGGGCTGGGCAACTATGAGTTCACCCTGCAGGGCGTCAGTGAAGTGCGCGGCCCCAACTACATTGCCGACGAGGCCGAAATCACGGTGACCAAGGACGGCGAGCACTGGCGGGACATGTATCCCCAAAAGCAGCTCTATCTGGCCAGCAACAGCCCGGCCACCAAGATGGCCATCGACGGCCGCTTCACCCGCGATCTGTTCATCACGCTGGGTGAACCGCGCGGCAACAGCGGCGGCTGGTCCATGACCATCCACATCAAGCCGTTCGTGCGCTGGATCTGGCTGGGTGCCATATTCATCGCCATTGGTGGCGTGACCGCCGTGACCGACAAGCGCTACCGGCGTTTCCGCCTGAAACAGGCTGCCATGGATCAGGCCAGCAACCGTCGTCATGACACGAGCGGCGGGGAAGCCACCGGCACCGCCTGAGCGGTGTCGGTCAGTACATTGACAGCCAGTAAAGAGGAGTCCACGGACCCATGGGCAAACTGAAGCTCTACATACCGGTGATCATTTTCGTGGCCATGGCCGGCGCCATGTGGCGCGGCCTGTCCCTGGACACGCGCACACTGCCGTCCGCACTGCTGGACCAGGAGCTGCCGGAGTTCGAGCTGCGCTCCCTGCAGCAGGGCGACCAGCTGTTGACCAAGGCTGACCTGCCCGACGAGCCGTTCCTGCTCAACATCTGGGGCAGCTACTGCATTCCCTGTCTGCAGGAGAACCCGATCTTCATGGAGGCGCGCGCCAATGACGTCGTGCCCATCATCGGCGTCAACTACAAGGACCGCGAACAGGCGGCGCTGGAATGGCTGGACGACAACGGCAATCCGTTCACCATGAACATCGTCGACCCGGAAGGGCGCTACGGCATCGATCTCGGCGTCTATGGCGCGCCCGAGACGTTCATCGTCGACGAGGACGGTGTGATCCGCTACAAGCACATCGGCACCATCGACTGGCGTGCCTGGGATGACGAAATCATGCCCGCGTTGACCGCCGTGCGCGAGGGCAATCTGGACGAAGCGGTCTCGGGCGATCGTCCGGACAGCCCGCTGCCGGAGACAGGAGCATTGAACTGATGCCAGTCCGTATGAGTACATGGCTGATGGTGCTGGCGCTGGTGCTGTTGCCCGGCGCCAGTGGCGCGCTGGCGCAGGGGCCGGTCGATGTCTTCGAGTTCGAGACCGAAGAGCAGGAGGAGCGTTTCCAGGAGCTGTCGCGCGAGTTTCGCTGCCCGATGTGCCAGAACGCCAACCTGGCCGATTCGCCCGGCGGTGTGGCCGCCGATCTGCGCCGCGAGATCTACGACATGATCATGGAAGGGCGTTCGGACGAAGAGATCGAGGAGTTCATGCATGCCCGTTACGGCGACTTCATTTTCTACCGGCCGCGCTTCGATGCCACCACGTTGCTGCTGTGGCTGGGTCCGCTGTTCTTCCTGCTGATTGGCGCGTTCGTGATCTACAGCATCGTGCAACGCACCCGCACTGCCGGCGTCGCACGGGAAGAAGATCTCAGCGATGACGAAAAGGCCCGGCTCAGCGCGTTGCTGGACAAGCGCGGTTCATCCTCCGTTCACCCGACAGATTCCTCCGACCGGGAATCTCCCGACAAGCCATAAGGTGCCCCTTTGTTCTGGATAGTGACTCCCGTATTGATTCTGGTGGCGGCCCTGTTCGTCATCGTCCCGTTGCTGCACCATGTGCGCCGGGCCAACCGCAACCAGACCAGCGAAGAACAGCAGGCCCGCGACGAGGCCAACCTGGCCATTTTCGAGGAACGTCTGGCCGAGCTGCAGACCGAGTATGACGAAGGCGCGTTCGACGACCAGCAGTTCGACTCCCTGAAGGCCGAACTGGAGCGCAGCCTGTTGTCCGATGTGCGCCCCGAGGCCCTGCAGCGGGTGCTGGGCGAAGAAGGCGACCGCGCGGCGGTGTCTTCTTCGGCCCCGGCCGCTACCGGTCGCGGTGCGCGCATCAGTCGTCTGGTGCCGGTATTGGTGGTGGTGCTGGTGCTGCCACCGCTCAGCTACCTGCTGTATGAGATGTGGGGCTTCCGCGAAGACCTGGAATTTACCGAGGTGGTGGAGCGCTCCCAGCAGGTCCTGCAGGATCAGGAAGCCGGCTCCGAGCAGATCATGGCGGTGGCTTCCGATCTGGCCGAGGTCATCGAACGCGAGCCGGAGAACGGCTGGGCCTATTATTTCATGGCCCGCATCCTGACCGAGATCGGCCAGCTCGAACCGGCCCGCACGGCGTTCCAGCGCGCGGCCGAGCACGTGGAAAGCGATCAGGACCGGGCCGTCATCCTCGGGCAGTATGCCCAGGTCGAGTACATGGCCCAGGACCGCGAAATGACCGAGTCAGTGCAGGACATCATCAATCGTGCCCAGCGTATCAATCCCAACGAGCGTGCCGTGCTGCAGCTGCTGGGTAGCGACGCCTTCCTGAACGAGGACTACCAGAGCGCCATCACCTACTGGCAGCGGCTGCTGTCCATGGGCGCCACGTCCTCCGACCAGCAGTTTCTCAGTAACGCCATTGCCCAGGCCCGCGAGATGCTGGAAGAGCAGGGCGGTGCCGAGGCGGAGCAGGGACCGGTGATCAACGTGGACCTGTCTTTGGCGCAGGGGGTCAACCTGGCGCCGGAAACGCGGGTATTCCTGTCCGCGCAGGCGGTCGGGGGCGGCGGTCCGCCGCTGGCGGCCCAGGTCTTGACCGTGGCCGAGCTGCCTGCCACCGTGAGGCTCAGTCCCGCCGAAGCCGTCGGGCCGAGTGACCTGACCTCGGCCGACGTTGTGAACCTGGTGGCCACCGCTTCCCTGAGCGGCACCGCCGACGTCTCGTCGGGAGACTGGCAGGGCCGCGTCGAGAATGTGACGCTGCCGGACCAAGAAGAGAACGGCGAAGAGGACGGTCCGGCCACTGTGGACGTCGAACTGCGGATCACGACACAGGTGGACTGAACCAGCGCGCCACGAAACCGAATTGGGGGTCGAAAATGAATGAGTCCGCACAGAATGAGGCTATCACTGTTGATCCGCTGGTCAGCGACCAGGGCATCCCGCCCGGTCGCTCCGGACTGGACACCAGCGGCGAGCGGCCGCGTCTGATCGACCGCTTCGGCCGCCACGTCAATTACATCCGCATGTCGGTCACCGACCGCTGCGATTTCCGCTGCGTCTACTGCATGACCGAGGACATGCAGTTCCTGCCCCGCGACCAGATCCTGTCGCTGGAAGAGATCGAGACCGTGGCCCGCGCCTTCACCGAGCTCGGCGTGGACAAGATCCGCATCACCGGCGGCGAGCCCATGGTGCGCAAGGACGTCATGAAGGTATTTAACGACATTGGCGCGCTGCCCGGCCTGCGCGAGCTGCTGCTGACCACCAACGGCAACCAGCTGGTCAAATACGCGCAACCCCTGCGCGATGCCGGCGTCGGGCGGATCAATATCAGCATCGATTCGCTGGACCCCGAGCGTTTCCGCCGCATTTCCCGCGTCGGCAAGCTGGAGAACGTACTGGCCGGCATCGAGGCCGCGCAGGCGGCCGGGTTCGAGCACATCCGGCTCAACGCCGTGATCATGCGCGGCTACAACGACGATGAGATCATGGATCTGACCCGTTTCGCGGTCGAGCGTGGCCTGGACATCGCCTTTATCGAGGAGATGCCCCTGGGCGCCGCCTCCGACCATGAGCGCGAGGACACCATGGTCACCAACGACGAGGTGCGCGAGCACATCCAGCGCGAATACGAACTGGTCCCCAGCGCCGCCACCACCGCCGGCCCCTCGCGCTACTGGCAGATCCCGGGGCACGACAGCCGCATCGGCTTCATCTCCCCGGTCAGCCACAACTTCTGCGCCGACTGCAACCGCGTGCGCGTCACCGTCGAGGGCCGCCTGCTGCTGTGCCTCGGCAACGAGCACTCCGTGGACCTGCGCGCCGTGCTGCGCGACCCGGCCGCCGGCTTCGACGACCTCAAGCAGACCATCATCGGGGCCATGGAGATCAAGCCCGAGCGGCACTATTTCTACGACAAGGATCATGTACAGCCCGTCCGCCTGATGAACATGACCGGCGGCTGAAAAACAGGGACGAAAAACAGGGACAGTCCCTCTTTTTCGATGTACGCGTATTCAAGCCCCATTCCGGTGTGGAAACCGGAATGGGGCTTGAATACGCTCTCGAATGACGGTGGGGCCCTCCTGATCGTGGTTTTTCCTGAATGGTTCTGCTTGCATGGTGTAGTAGAAGAGTGGCGGTATTGATTGGTGTGGAGGAGTATCAGAGATGCAGGAACGTCTTGAAGTGCTGAAGGATATCTATACGGCTGAGAATCAACTTGCGGCGGGGGAAGGTGTGGCGCACGAACAGGCCAGGGATATCATCGCGGGGCATCGTTGATTCAAAATTGAAGTGGTTGGAGAGAATAGAGTGGAATATCCGCTGAATACCGTGGTGATCACGGTGTCTGATACGCGTACGGAAGAGACGGACAAGTCCGGCAGGGTGTTGGTGGAGTCTCTGGCGGCGGCCGGGCATCGGCTGGTGGAGAAACAGATCATCCGGGATGACACCTACCGGTTGCGGGCGGCGGTGGCGCACTGGATTGCCGAGGAGGGAGTGCACGCGGTGCTGCTGACCGGCGGAACGGGCTTCACGGAGCGGGACAATACCGTGAGGGCGGTGCAGCCGTTGCTGGATACGGAGATCGAGGGCTTTGGTGAGCTGTTCCGTCACCTGTCGTTTCAGGAGATCGGCCACTCCACCATCCAGTCACGGGCCTTTGCCGGGCTGGCCAATCATACCCTGGTGTTCTGTGTGCCCGGCTCGCCCGGCGCCTGCCGCACGGCCTGGAACGGCATCATCGCGGGGCAGATGGATGCCACGCACAAACCCTGTAATTTCGCGGAAAAGGTGCTGAAATTGCGCTGAAAAAGCGAGCGGATCAGGCGATGTATGCGGTGAAGCAGGCATGGCCCACTAGCGCATAACCCAGTTTTCCATCGGCAGGTCGCTGATGCGAGCGAATTCCCGGGTATTGTCGGAGACCAGCACGCAGTCACTGGCCAGAGCGTGGCCGGCAATCGCAGTGTCGTTGCGACTGATCAGCAGGCCCGCAGCGGACAGCCAGGAATAAACGCGTGCAGTCTCATCTACTGCCGCGGCGTCCCATGCAAGAATTCCGTCGATACGAGCCACGAATTGCTCGATTGATTTTGCGAGTCGTATCGGTGCGTTCTTTCGGATCATTCCATAGCGCATTTCCGCATACGTGATGCAGGAAATTACAATCCGGTTATGTCGGGCCACCTCGTCGGACAGGCGCTGCAATACCTCGAAGGGCCGTTCCCGTATGATGAAAGAGCAGATACACGTGTCAAGCATGTAGGTCGTCACGGGTCAGAAACGTCCTTCGTCTTCAATGATATCCGGTCGTTCGAGCAGAAAATCCTTTTCATCAATACCCGGTTCATCAGCGAAGGATAGCCAGGACGGCCGCAGCGGGCGCAACACCAATGTGTCCCCTGCGCGTGTGATTTCCAGCCTGCTCACGCCTTCGAACTCCATGTCACGGGGCAGACGGACCGCCTGGTTCCTGCCGTTACGGAATAGGGATACGATTCTCGTCATGATTGTATTCCACTCTATATCTGAGGAGTTGCTGCTTAGGTCATTATATTGCATATGTCGGCATATGCAATTGCATTGGCAGCAATCTATCAAGTCGTCGCCATTGAGTATAGCGGGAAGTTCCAGGTTTTCCAGAAAGAGGCCAGGGGGAGGCGGATAAAAAACACCCGCCTTATCGGCACTGGGGGAAGCGTGCGTCAGAAGGCGGGTGTGACAACGGCGGCCGATGCCACCTGATCGTTTGTATTGCGCATGGTTCTCTTCCTTTTGGGGAAGGTTCCGTCCGCTTAACTACCTGCGATGATAGTCAGCATGGGTACTGCAACAGACGCGGATACGATGGCTGCAGTGATCAGTGCGGCGCGGGCGTTGAAGAAAAGGTCGCTCATGTTCAAAAATCTCCCTTGGGTTCCAATTTAGGTAATATGTTGTCGTATTCTCGATGTAACTCCCCGTTCATCTGAATACGGTGCGTATAGTAACACAGTCGGGGAGAAAAGTAACACTTATTGGTGAAAAATCTCTCTGTATCGACGGAATGCATAAAATTCGCGACGAAAAACGTGCAGTATCGCGAGCAGTTAGCGGTATTTCGTCAGCTTGTTACCAATACAGGGCATGTTACGCGCGAAAGTGTTACCTGGATCACGAGTCGGACGTAACATTACAAGGTTGGGTAACACGCGGTGTGTACAAATGACAGTCAGGTGTCAATGTGGCTGGCAGGGATGTAGAGAGTGGCCAGGTCCGGAGGCTTTCGTTCCGGCGCGTTACCGCGCCGGCCCGAAACCTCCGGACCTCTCTCACATCGTGCCAGCGACTGGAATTGCTGATTGTTCTGGCACTGGCGTGGCGGGCAACGCCTGTCCGGGAGACCACGTCATGCAGAACGCGGCACGGTTCCCGATAGCGGCGGAGGTTTCGTTCCGGAGCGGTAACGCGCCGGAACGAAGGCCTCCGCCGCTAACCACCAGGAACCACCCAGCCCGATTTCTGCTACCATGCCCCCATGACAAGACCACCCGCCAACAACGACCTTCAAGACCTGACCGTC
>JAWLFN010000125.1:0-7870 GCA_041685555.1 Gammaproteobacteria bacterium
GATCGACTGTTTCATGATGCTGGAGGGGGACGCCGATACCCGCTACCGGATCCTGCGGGGTCAGAAGAACCGTTTTGGCGCGGTCAACGAACTGGGCATATTCGCCATGACCGAGAAGGGCATGAAGGAGGTGAAGAATCCTTCCGCCATTTTCCTGGCCCGTCCCGAGGAACAGAGTCCCGGATCCGTCGTGATGGTGTTGTGGGAAGGCACCCGACCGCTGCTGGTGGAAATCCAGGCGCTGGTCGACGAGTCTCCGCTGAACAATCCGCGGCGGCTCGCGGTGGGATTGGACCAGAATCGCCTGGGCATGCTGCTGGCGGTGTTGAACCGCCATGGCGGGATTTTCATGGCCGACCAGGATGTGTTCGTCAATGTGGTCGGTGGTGTCCGGGTCACCGAGACCAGTGCGGACCTGGCCCTGATACTGGCGCTGGTGTCCAGTTTCAGGGATCGTGCGTTACCACGGAACCTGGTGGTGTTCGGTGAGGTCGGACTGGCCGGGGAGATCCGGCCGGTGCCCGGTGGTCAGGAGCGTCTGGCCGAGGCGGCCAAGCACGGATTCGGGCTTGCCATTGTGCCTCGCGCCAATGCGCCCCGGCAGTCCCCGCCGGGCATGGAGGTGCTGGGCGTCACACGTCTGGCGGAAGCCATCGAGGCGCTGCAGGGCGCGGAGCAGCAGAGTCACACTGCCTGAGCCGCCCTTGAGTTTTGCCCTGCCGCGCTGCATAATGCGGGGTTTACTTTCTGCCGTACCGTTCCCACTGCGGTCACAACAGGGGTTCCCCGCGCATGGACACCATCGTATCCGTCAGCCACCTGGAAAAGACCTTTGCCGATGGCTTCCAGGCGCTGCGCTCCATCAATCTGGATATCGCCCGTGGCGAGGTCATCGCGCTGCTGGGGCCCAATGGTGCCGGGAAGACCACACTGATTTCCTGCATCTGCGGTATCGCCAGACCGACCGCCGGTCAGGTCACGGTGGATGGCTACGACACCATCCGTGAATTCCGGGAAACCCGTTCCCGCATCGGCCTGGTGCCCCAGGAACTGACCACCGAGGCGTTCGAGACGGTACTGAACACGGTCAATTTCAGCCGGGGTCTGTTTGGCAGGCCGCCCGATCCGGTCTATATCGAAAAGCTGCTGCGCGATGTGTCCCTGTGGGACAAGCGCAACAACAAGATCATGACCCTGTCGGGCGGCATGAAGCGCAGACTCCTGATCGCCAAGGCGCTGTCGCACGAGCCCCGGGTGCTGTTCCTGGATGAACCCACCGCCGGTGTGGATGTGGAGCTGCGCAAGGACATGTGGTCGCTGATCAATGCGCTGCGCGAGACCGGGGTGACCATCATCCTGACCACGCACTACATCGAGGAGGCCGAGGAGATCGCCGACCGTGTCGCCGTGATCAACAGCGGCGAGATCATTCTGGTGGAAGACAAGCAGGCATTGATGCAGAAACTGGGCAAGAAGCAGCTGCTGCTGGATCTGACCAGTCCGCTTGAGGCCCTGCCGGCCGGACTGTCGCATCATGAGCTGGAGCTGTCTGGCGATGGCGGTCAGCTGGTCTACACCTTTGATACGCACGGGCAGCGCACCGGCATCACGACATTGCTGGATGATCTGCGCCAGGCCGGCATCGAGTTCCGTGATGTGCACACGACGCAGAGTTCCCTGGAAGACATTTTTGTGAGACTGGTGGAGGAATCGCGATGAACTGGCCGGCTGTAAAGGCGATCTACCGTTTCGAAATGGCGCGGATGAAGCGCACCATGCTGCAGAGCGTGGTGGCGCCGGTGTTGACCACATCCCTGTATTTCGTGGTGTTCGGCTCGGCCATCGGCTCGCGCATCGAGACGGTTGACGGCGTGGCCTACGGCGCGTTCATCGTACCCGGACTGATCATGCTGTCGCTGTTGACCCAGAGCATTTCCAACGCGGCGTTCGGGATCTATTTTCCCAAGTTCACCGGCACCATTTATGAGTTGCTGTCGGCACCGGTATCCACGGCGGAGATTGTCCTGGCCTATGTGGGGGCGGCAGCCACCAAGTCGATGATACTTGGCACCATCATACTGGTGACGGCCAGTTTCTTCGTGGAGCTGCGTATCGAGCATCCTTTCATGATGGTGATGTTCCTGGTGTTGACCGCGTTCTCTTTCAGTCTGTTTGGCTTCATCATCGGCATCTGGGCCGACAACTTCGAGAAACTGCAGATGATCCCGTTGCTGGTGGTTACTCCTCTGGTGTTTCTGGGCGGCACATTCTATTCCATCAGCATGCTGCCAGAGACCTGGCAGAGCATCAGTCTGCTGAATCCGGTGCTGTATCTGGTCAGCGGTTTCCGGTGGAGCTTCTATGAAATTGCCGATGTGAACGTGGTAGTGAGTCTCGCCATGATCTTCGTGTTCCTGACCATCTGTCTGACGGCGGTCTGGTGGATCTTCCGGTCGGGGTACCAGCTGCGCGGTTGAATCCCTGGGGCGCTCTCTCTCCAGCAGGCTTGTCAGTGCTGGTCGGGTGGGGTAACGTCGAACATTACGCGTGAAGGATGAAAGGCGGATGTCATGATCCTGCCCCAACTGATGGAATTTGCCCGGGCGAACTGGCTGGATATGCTGGCGCTGGTGCTGTTCGTCAGCATTTTTCGCACCTATCTTGCGTACACATCGCGTCGTAGTCTGGACACACCCTGCCTGGCGTTTGCCATGCACCGTTTTCGCAAGCAGTGGATCCGCATGGCGCTGCATCGCGAGAACCGGATTGCCGATACCAATATCGTTGCCAACCTGGAACGTAATGTTTCCTTTTTCGCGTCCACTTCCATACTGGTGCTGGCCGGCCTGCTGACACTGCTGAGCTCGGCGGATACGGTGCTGCGGGTGCTTTCCGATATTCCGTTTTCCGATACCTCCTCCCGCGGTGAATGGGAGCTGAAGGTACTGGTGCTGGTGGTGATGTTTGTCTACGCTTTCTTCAAGTTCACATGGTCGCTGCGGCAATTCGGTCTGGTTTCGGTGATGATCGGGGGGGCGCCGGAGATCACGGACAATCCGCCAGAAGCGGTCACGCGCCGCCATGTCGATTCCATCTCCCAGATGGCGTCCAAGGCAGCGGGCAATTTCAATTCAGGGCTGCGCACCTATTATTTCGCCATGGCGGCGCTGGCCTGGTTCGTCAATGCCTGGCTGTTCCTTTTCACTTCCCTGCTGGTGGTGTTTGTCCTGTATCGCAGGGAATTCAAGTCGGATACGCTGGCGATCATGATGAGTGACCTGCCGGAAGACTGAGGGTACCGAATGCGTGGATATGGCGAGTGGCGGTTCGTCGGCATACTGGCTGTTCTCGTTGCGACGGTGCTTGCCGCCATGCTGTTCGTGGAGCAGCGTTATCGGCGACAGCAGCAAGAGAGCCAGCAGGAAGCCGTGTTCGAACGACTCGGTATCATCCGCTATCGTCTGGAAAGGGAGCTGACCAACAATCTGTCGTTGGTCACCGGCATGGCTGCCTTCATTGCGGCCAATCCCGATTTCACCGAAGAGGAATATGCCAGCTATGCGGCCGCGGTCCTGCGGCGCCAGCCGGCGATTGTCAATCTGGCGGCGGCCCCGGATCTGGTCATACGGTATGTCCATCCGGTTTCCGGGAACGAAGCGGCGCTGGGCCTGGACTACCGGCAATCCGATGCCCAGTGGCCTGAAGTCCGTCAGGTGGTCGAGCGCGGGGAAATGTTGATCGCCGGTCCGGTTGATCTGGTACAGGGTGGCTCGGCCTTTGTCGGGCGGGCACCGGTGCTGATTGAACAGGAAGGGGAGGGGGAGCGGCTCTGGGGCATCGTTGCCGCGCCGGTAGCGGTGGATGAGATCTTTGCCGCGGCGGGCCTGCCGGCGTCCGCTGACGGACTGGAGCTGGCGATCCGGCGGACCGATGTCGGGCAGGACCAGTATGAAGTCTTTTACGGCCCTGCATCATTGTTCGATTCCGACGCCGCGGTCTTCATGCCGGTCACCATGGGAGACATGAGCTGGCAGCTGGCCGGACGCTCGGCAACACCCGCTCCAACCATGGCCGGTGTGATCACCATCCGGGTGGCCGGCGTATTGATGGTGTTGCTGGTCCTGATCATTGCGACGCTGTGGCATCGACACCGCCTGGAAGGCCGGCGTCTGCAGCAGCTGATCGAGCATCAGGCCAATCACGACCCGCTGACCGGATTGCCCAATCGCCACCTGTTTGATGACCGACTGCGTCTGGCGTTGCTGCGGGCCCAGCGCGCGGGCAGCCGTCTGGCCATCCTGTTCATCGACCTGGATGACTTCAAGAGGGTCAATGATCGCCTGGGGCACAGTGCCGGCGACCGGGTGCTGCGCGAAGTGGCCAGTCGATTGGCGGACTGCGTGAGGGAAGCGGACACCGTGGCCCGATACAGTGGCGATGAGTTCGTGGTGCTGCTTGAAGATGTCGGCAGGGCCAGTGATGCCGGCCGGATCTGCGAGAAGATCGTCACCCGCTTCAGTCAGCCTTTCAGTGCTGGCGATGCGGACGTCTTCTGTGGTGTCAGCATTGGCGTATCCTTCTTTCCCGATGACGGTGAAGACGGGGGGCTGCTGGTCGTCAAGGCGGATCAGGCCATGTACAAGGTCAAGGAATCGGGAAAGAACAGCTATCAGTTCTTTACGGCGTCGATGCAATCGGAGTCGGAGGATCGCCACCGCATGTATAACGAGCTGATCCGGGCACTGGATGGTGGCACGCTGCAGGTCTGGTTCCAACCCATGCTCGATGGAGCCAGTGGGCTGTTCACCGGGTGCGAGGCGCTGGTGCGATGGCAGGCCGAGGATGGTAGCTGGGTTGAGCCGGAGACCTTTGTGGCGCTGGCGGAGGAGCGGGGGCTGGTCAGTCGGCTGGACCGGTTTGTGCTGGAGTATGCGCTGCAGGCCATGGCCCGGATTGCGCCGCAGCTTCCTCACCCGATGTATCTTTCGGTCAATATTTCGGCCGGTGTGCTGCGGATGCAGGATGACGTGGCCCAGGCCTGGTTGCAGCAGGCGCTGTCGGCCGATTGCCAGTTGATGGTTGAGATCACCGAGCAGGTGTTGCATGGCGACCTCAGCTCGGTTCGCCCTACGCTGGATGGATTGACCGCGCGGGGTGTCGAGGTCGCCATCGATGATTTTGGCACCGGGTACTCCGGGGTGGGCTACTTCTCGAGTTTCCCGATCCGTGTGCTGAAACTGGATCACTCGTTCATTGCCGGGATCGGCAAGTCGGCCGCCGACGAGCGGCTCATCGAAAGCATTCTGCTACTGGCAGAGCGATTGGGAGTGCGGGTCATCGCCGAAGGCGTCGAGACGCAGGAGCAGGTCGACTTTCTGCACGCGGCAGGCTGTCACTTCATGCAGGGATATTATCTGGCGCGGCCGATGCCGGAAAACGAGCTGGTCCAGTTCCTGCTGTCCCATTCGGCGGACCAGGAATGGAAAGGCGGGCAGTGATCGCTCCGGCTCCAGACTGACCTCCGGCGAATCAGGGCCGGAATGCTCAATCTGGAGCGGCGGAGGTTCATGGCAGTGTCCGGCTCAGGTACGGCGACGCAGTGCGGCCTGTGCCGCCGCAAGCCGGGCGATCGGTACGCGTGGTGGCGAACAGCTCACGTAGTTCAGGCCCAGCTGATGGCAGAAGTCGATGGAGTCGGGGTCGCCGGCATGTTCGCCGCAGATGCCCAGCTTCAGGTCGGGGCGGGTCTGCTTGCCGTTGGTGACGGCGAACTGCATCAGTTTGCCCACCCCGGTCTTGTCCAGACTGGCAAAGGGGTTTTTGGTGTAGATCTCCTTGCTCTGGTATTCGTCGTAGAACAGTCCCATGTCGTCCCGGCTCAGGCCCAGCGTGGTCTGTGTCAGGTCATTGGTGCCAAAACTGAAGAATTCGGCGCACTCCGCAATCTCGTCCGCCGTGATCGCGGCGCGGGGCACTTCCACCATGGTGCCGACCATGTAGGGAATGTCGATGCCTCTCTGTGTCGTGACCTCGGTCGCGACCCGCCGCACGATGGCCAGCTGATCGGCCAGCTCGGCCTTGAAGCCGACCAGCGGGATCATGATCTCCGGATGCACTTCGATGGCGTTGTCGCCGGTCATCGCTTCGGCGGCGGCCTCGAAAATCGCCCGGACCTGCATTTCCGTGATCTCGGGATACAGGATGCCCAGGCGGCAACCGCGGCAGCCCAGCATGGGGTTCTCTTCATGCAGTGCCTTGATCCGGTCAATGACGAATTCCAGGGTCAGGCCCAGCTTGTCCGCCAGTTGCCGGCGCACGGCGTCGTCCTGTGGCAGGAATTCGTGCAAGGGCGGGTCCAGCAGCCGGATGGTGACCGGTCGGCCGGCCATGGCGCGGAACAGACCGATGAAGTCGTCCCTCTGCACGGGCAGCAGTTTCTGCAGGGCGGCGCGGCGATCCACTCCGTCCACGGCCAGGATCATCTGGCGCATGTCGTCGATCCGGCTGCCTTCGAAGAACATGTGCTCTGTCCGGCACAGGCCGATCCCTTCAGCGCCGAAGGCCACTGCCGTCTCGGCCATCCTGGGTGTGTCGGCATTGGTGCGGATATGCAGGTCGCGGTGTTGATCGGACCACTGCATGACCGTCTGGAACAGTTCGTAGGTGTAGCTCTCCTCCGGCGCGAGACTGCCGTCCAGCACCCGTTTGACTTCGGAGTCGGCGCTGTCGATCAGGCCTTCATAGACGGCGCCGGAACTGCCATTGATCGAGATGTGATCCCCTTCCTTCAGGGTGACGCCGTTGCTGTGCAGCGTACGCTTCTCGTAATTGATGGAAATGTCGCCGGCGCCGCAGACGCAGACCTTGCCCAACTGTCGGGCGACCAGTGCCGCGTGCGAGGAGACACCGCCGCGTGTGGTCAGGATGCCCTGTGAATACAGCATGCCTTTCAGGTCGTCCGGTGACGTCTCGGTGCGGCACAGAACCACCTTGTTGCCCCTGCGGGACTCGATTTCCGCCTGGGCCGCCGTGAACACCACGCGTCCGGTCGCGGCCCCCGGGCCGGCCGGCAGTCCTGTACAGATCAATCCGGCCGCCTCGAGGGCATCCGGATCGAATACGGGGACCAGCAGGCTGTCGATCGATTCGGCCGGAATTTTCAGCAACGCGGTACGCTGGTCCATCAGGCCTTCACGCTCCATTTCCACGGCGATACGGATGGCGGCCAGCCCGGTGCGCTTGCCGTTACGGGTCTGCAGGATGAACAGACGTCCGTCCTCGATGGTGAACTCGAAGTCCTGCATGTCGCTGAAGTGACCTTCCAGCTTGTTGCGCACATCCTCCAGTTCCCGGGAGATGGCGGGCATTTCCTGCTCCAGCTCGACGATCGCCCTTGGGGTCCGCACTCCGGCCACGACGTCCTCGCCCTGCGCATTGGTCAGGTATTCGCCATAGAAGACTTTCTCGCCGGTGGCCGGATCACGCGTGAAGGCCACGCCAGTGGCACTGGTGTCCCCGGCATTGCCGAACACCATGGCCTGGACGTTGACGGCCGTCCCCCACTCGGCGGGGATGCCGTATTGTTGCCGGTACAGTATGGCGCGATCGTTTTTCCAGGAGCCGAACACGGCACCGACGGCGCCCCACAGCTGCTCGTAGACATCCTGCGGAAACTCCCGGCCGGTCCGTTCCCGGATCAGGGCCTTGTACTGATCGACCAGCGCGCGCAGCTCTTCGGCGCTCAGTTCGTTGTCCAGGGTTTTGCCCGTTCCGTTCTTGAGCGCATCCAGCAGAGCATGAAAGGGATCCTCGGATTCCTCATTGTCGGCCTCGATACCCATCACCACGTCGCCGTACATCTGGATGAAGC
>JAWLFN010000126.1:0-7832 GCA_041685555.1 Gammaproteobacteria bacterium
AGGACCTGTCCGACCTGCGCGGTTTTGTCGAGAACGTGAATTTCATCCGCAGTACCATCAACTCCGGTGTGCCCGAGATCCTGCCCATGCTGTTCGTGGGCAAGTTGACCCTGGATGATGTGCCGGTACTGTACGAAAACTATCTTGAAGGCACCATTGCCGGCCCCGGGCATGTGCCTGAAATGTTCCGCGATCTGAACGGTCTATATGTCTGGTTCGGTTTCGCCAGCGGAATCTCCGCCATCAACATGGCACGGGTCCAGCGGCACTTTGCCAGGTTGTTCCAGGGGTTGCCCAAAAGCGCACCGCTGTACGAAAAGGTGATCGACTCTGTAGTGAATGAGGATAAGCCATAGTGAAGAGAATCGCGTTGTTCCTGGCGACCAATATTGCCATATTGCTGGTGTTGAGCGTCACGCTCCGCCTGTTGGGCGTGGAGCGGATTCTGGACGAACAGGGTGGCGGTCTGGACCTGAATGCTCTGCTGATATTTTCGGCGGTGATCGGCTTCGGAGGCGCGTTCATATCCCTTGCCATCTCCAAATGGATGGCCAAGCGGTCCACCGGCGCGCGTGTCATCACGCAGCCCCGCAATGCCACGGAGCAATGGCTGTTGCACACAGTGGGTGAGCAGGCGAAGAAAGCCGGTATCGGCATGCCCGAAGTGGCGATTTTCAATTCGCCGGAAGTCAATGCGTTTGCCACTGGCGCCACGAAGAACAGCTCCATGGTGGCGGTAAGCGCGGGCCTGCTGAACACCATGACCAAGGAAGAGGCCGAGGCGGTACTGGCTCATGAAGTCTCGCATATTGCCAACGGCGACATGGTGACGCTGACGCTGATTCAGGGCGTGGTCAACACCTTCGTGATTTTCCTGTCACGGGTGATCGGTCATTTCGTCGACCGGGTGGTGTTTCGCACCGAGCAGGGGCATGGTCCGGCCTTCTGGATCGTCTCCCTGATCGCCCAGTTCGTGCTGGGTATCCTGGCGTCCACCATCGTCATGTGGTTCAGCCGGCAGCGCGAGTACCGGGCCGATGCCGGTGGTGCGAAACTGGCCGGCAGGCGCAACATGATTGCCGCGCTGGAGCGCCTTCAGCGAGGGCAGCCGACGGCGCTGCCGGATGAGCTGGTGGCATTCGGGATCAACAACAAGGCCCGGGATACCTTCGCCAGGCTGTTCATGTCCCATCCTCCGCTCAGTGACAGGATTGCCCGGCTGAAGCGCGCGACCGGTTGATCGTGCCCCCTCGTCATGCGGAGCGGATATCGGTGATCTCGTTGCGGTAGTCCATGGTGACTTCGCAGGGGCTGGTGGCTCCGGTGACCGGCGCCGTGTTGCCGGTGTCGGGCGCACAGGCCAGCGGGATATGCCCCTCGCTGGCCAACAGGCCGGATGTCGGATCCAGACCGATCCAGCCGGCGCCCGGTACGAACACTTCCACCCAGGCGTGCAGTCCGGTGAAGCCACTGGGGTTTTCGGCGGTATGTGGTGATGAGCGGGACAACGATTCATCATCCACCTCGATCAGATAGCCCGAGACGAATCGTGCCGCCATTCCCAGATGGCGCAGCGTCTGTATCAGCAGCCAGCTGCTGTCCCGGCAGGATCCTCGCCTTGCCTGCAGGGTTTCACTACACGTCTGCACGCCTGATTCAAAACGCTGTACATACTCGATGGCCTGGCGTGTCCGGCGGTTTTCCTCCACCAGAAACTCGATCGTCCCGCGGCCGGTGCAGCGCCCTTCCTCCACCCAGGCAAGCAGATCGGGATCATTCTCGTCGATCTGCATGAAGGGCGCCAGGCCGCGCAACAGGGGTTCGGGATAGGAGAAAGGAAAGATGGTGGCGTCGGGCTCCAGAAAGAAGTCGAACGGATTGAATGGCGTCAGCAGAGCTGTCAGTTCCACATCGATGGACAGCATCGAGCCGGGTTCGCTGAATACCAGTCGGGCCACGTGATTGGCGAACGGGTCCTGCTGCCAGTGCAGGAAATGAGAGGTGGGTTCGATATGCAGCTGGTACCGGGTCACGGGTGTCCTGCAATGGGGTGCTGGCCGCAGCCTCACCATATGCGGCATAATGTCGACTGGCCGGTCAAACCGGTAACGGGTCAGGTGTCGGATGGATACTTGCCTGTTCATACGGTTCTGTTCACCTTCACCAGGGAGATGACATGCACATCGACTGGAAAGAGTACCAGACGGGCGGGTTCTATGACGAACTGATCAGTTCCCCGGGGTACCCACGCCGATCCGCGCGCATACTGGCTGGCTACCTGGCCTCCCTCAGCAGCGAAGAGTTGCAACAACGCAAGGCTGCCGCCGAACTGGCGATCAAGACGCTGGGTATCTCTTTCACCGTCTACAGCGAAGCCGGCAACATCGATCGTGAATGGCCTTTCGATATCATTCCCCGCATCATCAGTGAAAAGCAGTGGTTGAAAACCAGTGCCGGGCTGCAGCAACGCCTGGCGGCACTTAACTGTTTTATCCACGATATCTATAATGCGCGCAAAATCATCAAGGATAAAGTCTTTCCCGAGGCGCTGCTGGCGCAGTCGGACAATTTCCGTCGGGAATGTGTCGGCATGCAGCCCGCCCTGGAAGTCTGGGCGCATATCTGTGGTTCGGATCTGGTGCGTGACGGGGACGGGCAGTTCTATGTGCTGGAGGACAATCTGCGGGTACCGTCCGGGGTCTCCTACATGCTGGAGAATCGCAAGGTCACCAAGCGGGTACTGCCGGAATTGTTCGAAAACTATCTGATCCAGCCGGTGACCGAGTACCCGGCCCAGCTGTTCGATACGCTGGCCGCCATCTCACCGCGGCCGCTGGACTATCCGGAGGTGGTCGTCCTGACCCCGGGCATTTACAACTCCGCCTACTTCGAACACTCCTTTCTGGCACAACAGATGGGCGTGGAGCTGGTGGAAGGCAGTGACCTGGTGGTCGAGGATGAAATGGTCTACATGCGCACAATCCACGGCCTTTCGCGAGTGGATGTCATCTACCGCCGCGTGGATGACCTGTTCCTGGACCCGGAGGTTTTCAGACGGGACTCGGCGCTGGGCGTGCCAGGGCTGATGCGTGCATGGCTGAAAGGCAACGTGGCGCTGGCCAATGCGCCGGGCGCCGGCGTGGCCGATGACAAAGCCGTCTATGCCCATGTGCCGGACATGATCCGGTATTACCTCGGGGAGGAGCCATTGCTGCCGAATGTGCCGACGTACCTCTGCAATGATCCCGTGCAACGCGACCATGTGCTGAAACATCTCGACGAGCTGGTGGTCAAGCCGGTCAACGAGTCCGGGGGGTATGGCATGTTGATGGGGCCCCAGGCCAGCAAGCGCGAACGGCAACGTTTTGCCGGACTGATCAAGGCCAACCCGCGCAATTACATTGCCCAGCCGCTGGTGTCGCTGTCGACCGCCCCGGTCCTGGGCGAAAAGGGCGTGGAGCCCCGGCACATCGACCTGCGGCCCTTCATTCTGCAGGGGCGCAACACCTGGGTCACTCCGGGTGGGCTCACGCGGGTGGCGATGACCCGTGGCTCCTATGTCGTCAACTCATCACAGGGCGGTGGCAGCAAGGACACCTGGATCGTGTCCGACGGGGAGGGACGCTGATGCTGTCGCGTGTTGCCGAACGGCTGTACTGGATGAGCCGTTACCTGGAGCGGAGCGAAAATCTGGCCAGGCTGTTGACGGTCTATTCCAATCTGTTGTTTGATCTGCCTCGTGGGGCACGTATCGGGTGGCACACACTGTTGGAAATCACCGGCAGTATGGAGGAGTTCCAGCAGTCCCACCAGATAACCGACGAGCGTGCCGTGATCCGCTATCTGCTCGCCGACGCCAGATATCCGGGCTCGTTGCTGAGTACCCTCGTGCTGGCCAGGGAGAACGCCCGGACGACCCGCGAGATCATACCGGCCGAGGCCTGGGAGCAGATCAACAACCTGTACCTGGTGGTGCGCGACAGTGCCGGACGTTCGGTGGCTCGCGGGCCACGCCAGGACCTGCTGCAGCAGGTCATCGGCAGCTGCCAGCAACTGACCGGGCTGTTCGAGGGCGCGATGAGTCACAACAGTGGCTATCGTTTTATCGAGCTGGCCCGTTCCATCGAGCGGGCGGACATGACCACCCGGATCGTGCACGCCGGCTCTGCGAATCTGCTGCCCGACAATGTCCCCGAGGATGGGGAGCCAGCCGCTGTAGAGCCCTACGAGAATCTGATCTGGATGAGTATTCTGCGCTCCTCGAGTGCCTACCAGATGTATCGGCAGCATGTGCAGGACCGGGTCAATGCGGAGGACGTGGTCACCTTCCTGCTGCAGGATCCACTGTTTCCCCGATCCGTGTTACATTGCCTGAACCGACTGGAAGAGGGATTGCAACCGCTGCCGCATAATGACCGGGTCCTGCGGGATGTGGCAGGAGCGCTGCGCCGTGTCGGTGACACCCGCGTCAACGTGCAGTCGGGGCGGGCACTGACCGAATATATTGATGCTCTGCAACAGGAGATCGGCACCATTCATATAGCCATCGAGCAGACCTGGCTGCAGCCGGCAATCGCCCAGGACGCGACTCAG
Organism: Gammaproteobacteria bacterium; assembly: GCA_041685555.1. GTDB lineage: Bacteria > Pseudomonadota > Gammaproteobacteria > Pseudomonadales > Pseudohongiellaceae > PWQG01. The sequence continues at coordinate 4,594 of JAWLFN010000126.1, forward strand.
TAGGGCGTCTCCGCGTCGTGGTCGCGGGCATTACGGTCCCAGCTCGAGGCCCAGGCGAAGGGAGGCATCTGGCGGAAGGCTTCCTTGAGCCGCATATCCCAGTTTCGCTTTATCTCGCGCAGGAATTCACTGTCTTCGTCAAAGCGCAGTGGTTCCCCCAGGGTCAGGGAGTCCGTCTGGTAGACGAGGGTCTCTATCGGCGGGCCAACGCCCAGGTTGCTGCGCATGGTGGAATCCATGGAGACCAGCGCGCACAGCGCGCAGGTGTCCAGGTTGAGATCCCGCGACAGGATACGGTCCAGGATGGGTTTACCGTATTTGCTCTCGCCAATCTGCAGATAGGGTGTGTCCCGGGAGCTGGTGATGTGATTGCCCTCCGGGTAGACCAGCATGATGCGGTGTCGGGAGCCGGCGACCTGCCCGCCAATGATGAAGCTGGCTTCGAAGCCGCTGCCCTTGCCCGAATGTTTCTCCTGCTCGCTGCTGGAGACGGCGCCCAGATAGTCTGCCGCTTCCCCCAGGCTCTGCACGGACAGCAGGCTGACAGGTGCCTGCTGACGGATATCGCGCTTGATGCGGTTGATGCATGCCTGGGTGGTGGCCAGGTTGCCGGCCGAGAGGATGACGAACTGACGCTCGTTGTCGATGCCGAAACGGTACATCTTGCTGTAGGTGCGGACCTGATCCACTCCGGCATTGGTGCGGGAGTCGGAACAGAACACGATGCCGGCATCAACGGCGATGGCTACACAATAGGTCATGAAGAAAGCTCGTTACAGGCGAGGCGTTACGGTATCGTAAAACGTCTGCCAAGGGAACCGGATGACGCGGCAGAGCGGGAAAGAGTCCCACCGGCAGTCCTGATGACGGCCGGTGGACAGGGGCCGCGAACCGGCGTTTCAGTCTTTGTCCGGCTGGCCTGGGTCAGGGGAATCCTCGAACCGGTACCGGTCGCCAGAATGGCGGTCATCATCCGTTTCGTCGAAGTGCTCCAGGTCATCGAACTGCAGGTCGCCATAGGCACGTTTCCAGTCCAGGCGCTCCTCCGCCCGACGACGCAGTTCTGTCAGTCGACGGCGTTGCGATCGTTTGTCATCCACATCATTCGCAATCCCTGTATCCGGTATCAGGCCGGCGGAATCGAAATAATCCTTGGTGCTGTCATTCAGTTCATCCCAGGCATGGCTTTTCATCATTGCACTCTCTCTGCAAGCCCAACGAATACTACACGCGTTTGAGGAGATCCTCGACGCGGATTATGCGGCCAATTTCAGAGAATGCAATCGAATATTCGTGAATTTCTGAAGACACTCCGGGCGGGTCAGTTTCGTTCCATCGTTTCCGCATGCTGTTCACGCAGGGCCTTCTTGGCGATCTTTCCAGTGGCAATGCGCTCCAGCGTGCGGGTCTGGACGCGGATGTGGGTGGGGATCTTGAAAGTGGCAATCCGGTCCCTGAGAAAGGCCTGCAGGTCGGCTTCGCTGACGCTGGCTCCCGGCGTGATCATCACAGTGGCGCCAACGATCTCCCCGAGACGCTCATCCGGCAGGCCGTAGACCGCTGCCTCATGGACTTCGGGATGCTCCGCAAGAGCATACTCCACCTCCGCGCAGGCCACGTTCTCGCCACCCCGGATCACGATGTCCTTGGCCCGGTCCTTGATGACCAGAAAGCCGTGCTGATCCAGCAGTCCGATATCGCCTGTATGGAACCAGCCATCATGCAGGGCCCTGGCCGTGTCTTCCGGACGATTCCAGTATCCCTTCATGACGGTGGCACCCTTGACGCAGATCTCGCCGATCTCACCGTTTGGCAGTTCATTGCCTTCTTCGTCAATGATCCTGATGGCCGTGACCGGCGGAGTGGGTCTGCCCGTGCTGTCCGGCTTGGCCAGATAGAATGGTCCTGTTATCGTGGCGGCTATGGCATTGGTTTCGGTCAGACCGTATCCGAGACCCGGCTGCACGACCTCATCGAACTTTTCCTGCATGAGTTTCAGGTGGCCGGGCGGTCGGGCGGCGCCGCCGCTCTGGACGATACGCAGGCTGCTGAGATCGGTGCTGTCGAAGCTGGGAGCATTCATCACCTCCCAGGTCATGGTGGGTACGCCATGCAGCACCGTCAGTCGTTCCTTTTCGATCAACGCCAGTGCCTCTTCCGGATCCCACTTGTACATCATCACGAACTTGCGCAGGTACAGGAAGCTGAGCAGGAACTGTGCGTGACTGCCGGTGACGTGAAACAGTGGCACGTTGGACAAAATGCCCGGTTCCGATTCGTCGTCCGCCAGCTCCGGTCTCAGGATGTCGGTGACTTCCTTGGCGAACAGCCAGGTGTAAATGGCGCTGATGATATTGCGGTGGGTGGACAATACGCCCTTGGGTGATCCGGTGGAGCCCGAGGTGTACATGATGGAGGCATCGTCATCTGGATCGATCACGATGCTGTCCAGATCTCTCCGCGGTCCACTTCTTCCTTCCCGTGCCAGTTCGTGGAACTCCGGGAAATCCTGTCCGTCGCGTTCCGGTCGGATGGCGATGAGGTCCAGTTCCAGTTCATCATAGTGCTCGGCGAGATGGTCGATGCGTTTCTGATCGGCAAACAACAGGCGGGTGCCGCTGTCCTGCAGTCCGTAAACCATTTCCGCCCCCTGCCACCACGAATTCATCGGTACCACGATGGCGCCTATCATGGTCACCGCCATGTAGGCCATGCACCACTCCGGGTTGTTGCGCGAACAGATCGCCACCCGGTCTCCCTTCTCAAGGCTGTAGCGCTGCAGCAATACCTGGGCCATGTCTTCCGCCACGGCCAGTGATTCGCGAAACGTGAAGCGCTCGTTCTGGTAGACGAGGAAATCCCGGTCCGCGGCCTGCAGACCGCGCTGGTAGACCTCCCTCAGATTGCGTTCGACGCTGGCGAACACTTTCTGTTCAACGCCGTTGATGGTCCGGGTGGTGGTTTCCATCGGCGTTCCAGGGCCCTGGTGGGCGATGACGATGTCACGCAGTTTCGCCAGGTCTCTTTCGATTTCCTCGGAACTCAACATGGGATGCTCTTCTGTGCGGGTGCGGGAAAAGCCCGCATTATACGTGCCGGTTATCCGGAATCAAGGCAGGTGGGCCGCGTCCTGCCCTGTGTTTCATCTGGGCAGGTCGCGGCTCATTCGCGGCGGATTTCCAGCGTGACCTTGCCCTTGGCCTTGCGTTCCCGGAAGACGTTGAAGGCCTCTACATAAT
>JAWLFN010000127.1:0-7826 GCA_041685555.1 Gammaproteobacteria bacterium
GGACAGTGCCATTCCCCGCCCCAGGTAATAGTCGTAGTAGCCATCATGGCGGCGGATGGCCTCATCGTAGTTCTGAATCGCCTCCTGATACGCCTGACGCGACAGCAGGATATCTCCACGCAGACCATGGAACCGGGCCTCTTCGGGCACCCTGTCGATGGCCTCCGAGATGAGCTGCATGGCCTCGTCCAGTTGATCATCAACCGCCAGCTGTCGGGCTTCATCCAGCATCTCATAGGCTTCGTCGTTCTCTCTCAGGAAAGCCGTCTGCTCGCGGTAGCGGTCGACGCCCAGCTCTCCGCCGGTAAACCCTTCCTCGCGCAATCCGGCCACGAGTTCACGATTGTTCTCCACTCTTTCAGCCGAGGGGGGATGACTGGCGAACAACCCTTCCAGCCAGCCCTGTTGCCTGCCCTCAGACAGGCGCAGAAAGGTCTCCTGCAGCCTGATCGCCGCCGCCGGATCATACCCGGCCAAGGCCATATACCGGGTGCCGTAGCGATCGGCCTCGCGCTCGGCATCGCGACCGTATCGCTGACTGATCAACTGTGCACCCACCTGGGCACCGCCCACGATGAAACCGGCGTACTCGCTGTCCGAAGCGGCAACGCTGGCCGCCACCAGAGCACCTTGAAGCAACATTCCCCGTTCCATCGACTGGGCCCCGTGGCGGGCCGCCGAGTGCACAATCTCGTGTCCGAGCACGGCGGCCAGTTCCGCCTCGCTGCCCATCTCCGCCAGCAGGCCGCGATTGATGGCGATCTTTCCTCCCGGCAACGCCCAGGCATTGGGAACGCCATTGTTCAGCACCACGAACTCGTAGGGCAGATCCCGGTCGCTGACCTCGACAAGGCGCTGTCCCACTTCGTCCACATAGGCCGACAGTGACGGGTCCACAACAAAACGGCCGCCCTCGCTCTGTTGCATGGGGCCGTAATTCTCCTGCCCGATGGCGACCTCCTGCTGCTCCGAGACAAAACCCAGTTCACGATCCCCGGTCACGGGATTCACGGCGCAGGCCTGCATCAACAACGCGGCCCATACCACGGTCAGCGCCGGCAGTCGGCGCACGACAGTCACACCCGCCGCGAATCTTTCCGATTGAACCATGAGCTCACCTCCACAGGCTGTTGAAACCGATACGGAATACAGAACATATCACGGAAACGGATGAGAGACAGGCCACACAACGTAACAGTTGAAACCCGGATCCGGCTTTTTCGGCGCCAATAAAAACGGTAACATCGCGGTCTGCTACCGGTAGGAACCCTCCGAAACCACGGACTGACGGAAGGCCCGCGGCCCTCACAGCATCACTGTGCGATCCGCCTGGGCCTGCCAGTACGTATCACTTACCGGGTTTACCATCGCAACACAACCTCCAGAAGTCGAGTCAAGGGGAGAAAAAGCGTGATCAAAGCAATACCGCTGCTAGCCATGGGCCTGCTGTTCAGCATGGTGGGCCATGCCCAGGAATCATCTGTCAGTGACGGCTCAGCTGTTTTCCAGTCCCAGTGCGCCCGCTGCCATGTTCAGGCCGAAATCGAGATGCGCCTGCGCAATGACTGGGATGGGCGTTCCGCCGAAGAACTGTTCGAAGCCATCCAGACCACCATGCCGGCCGACACGCCCGGGGTACTGGATGAGCAGGCCTATCTGGATGTGACCGCTTTCGTCATGGACCTGGGCAATGCACAGACGCTGACCGGTGTCGTATCACGAGAGGATCTGTCACGGATCAATGTGGCAGTAGGCGGAGACGATGATGGCCAGGGCGTCGATTTCCCATGGACGCACTTTAACGGCGACCCATCCGCCACGCGCTATTCCCCGCTGGAACAGATCAATGCCGACAATGCCGGAGAGCTGGAAATCGCCTGGCAATGGAGTGCCGCCAATTTCGGCCCCAGACCGGAAAGCACCTATGTGACTGAACCGCTGATGGTCAACGGAACGTTGTATGCAACCGCCGGCGCCACCCGCAACGTGGTGGCCATCGATCCGACCTCCGGCCAGACGCTGTGGATGTATCGCCCGCGGGAAGGCGACCGCTTCGATGAATCTCCCCGGAAAAACTCCGGCAAGGGCCTGGCCTACTGGACGGATGGAGAGCAGGAAGTCATCTACTATGTCACACCGGGCTACTACCTGGTGGCACTGGATGCTGAGACCGGTGAGCCGGTGGACAGCTTTGGCGAGAACGGCAAGCTGGACCTGCACGAAGGTCTGCGTGTCAGCGAGGATCGTGATGACGTCGATATCACGCTGACCTTTCCGCCCACCATCATCGACAATGTGATCGTTGTGGGCGCGGCGCACACCGTCAGCATGCGCCCCCCCTATCCGTACAATGTGAAGGGCGACATTCGTGCCTATGACGCCCACACCGGATCGCATCTCTGGACCTTCAAGACCATACCCGAAGAAGGCGAAAAGGGTTACGAAACCTGGCAGGACGGCTCGGCCGAGTACACCGGCAACGGCGGCGTCTGGACAGCCATGTCCTTTGACGAGGAACTGGGTCTGGTCTACCTCCCGGTGGAATCCGCCACCGGGGACCGCTACGGCGGCGATCGTCCGGGCAACAACCTGTTCACCAGTTCCGTGGTCGCGGTGGACTACCGCACTGGTGAATACCGCTGGCATTTCCAGCATATCCGCCATGATATCTGGGACTACGACACACCTTCGGCGCCTGTACTCGCCGATCTGCCCGATGGACGCAAGGTGCTGGCGCAGATGACCAAGCAGTCCTTTGCCTATGTACTGGATCGCGAAACCGGCGAACCCATCTGGGACATGGTGGACACGCCGGTTCCACAGACGGACGTACCCGGTGAGTGGACCGCCGATACCCAGCCCTTCCCGACCGCGCCGCCGGCCTATGATCGACAGGGGTTTGGTGAAGAGGATCTGGTGGATTTCACACCCGAGATCCTGGAGCGGGCCCGCGAGGCGATCAGGCCATACCGGACCGGTCCGCTGTTCGAGCCAGCCTCCGTGACCACCGACGATAACCGCGGCACGCTGAGTCTGCCAGGCACACTGGGCGGCTCCAACTGGGAAGGCAGTGCCTATGACCCGGAAACAGGCATGCTATACGTCCCGTCGCGCACGGACGTCGCCGTACTGGCGCTGGTCCCCGGCGGGGACGTCTCCACTGTCGACTGGATCCAGGGCCCGGCCCGGGCGCCGACCGTGGATGGCATTCCCATCGTAAAACCCCTTTGGGGCCGCATCACCGCCATCGATCTCAATGAAGGTGACCTTGAATGGCAGGTCGCCAACGCGGACACGCCGGAGGACATCCGCAACCATCCATTGCTGGAAGGTGTGGACATCGAGCGCACCGGCATTCCGACTCGTGCCGGACTGCTGTTGACCCGCAGCCTGTTGTTCGCCGGCGAGGGCCAGGGTGGCAATCCGGTTTTCCGCGCGCATGACAAGGCCACCGGAGAAATCGTGGCCGAGATCGAGCTGCCGGCATCGCAGACTGGCACACCAATGACCTATATGATCGATGACCAGCAATACATCGTCATGGCAGTCAGTGGGCGTGGCACCACGCCAAGCCTGGTAGCTCTGACACTCCCGGACTGATCCGCCACACGCGGAACGGCGAAGGCCGGAATCGTCACAGACGGTTCCGGCCTTTTTCGTTTCGACTCAGATGGCGCTATTTTTCTATACAAAACAGCATCTTGGACAAATACCGGCATTTTTGCTATGATAGATGACCTCGAGTTGTCATCGATCATGCCGAGGGCAACACCAAAGCCACTCTTTTCGACTTCCGTATCGACCGGGGGCATCGAAGAGAACCAACACAGAGATCCAACGCAATCATCATGAATACTTTCCAGGAAGCGCCAGCGCTTCAAGAAAGACCTCAGACTGACGAAGATATCTCCCTGCGCGCTCCTGTCCCGGAGGACGGCGCCCCGATTCATAACCTGATCCGCAAGAGCGCCTTTCTCGACGATAATTCACTGTACTGCTATCTGCTCATCGCGACACATTTCAGTTCGACCAGTGTCGTGGCCACCATGGGTGATGACCTGGTTGGCGTGGTGACAGCCTATACCCCACCAGAGCAGTCCGACGCACTGTTTGTCTGGCAGGTGGCCGTGGATACGCCAGCGCAGAAACGCGGTCTGGCGGGTCGCATGCTGCGTCACATTCTGGACCGCGATGCCGGTCGCGCTGTCCGTTTCCTGGAGACTACGGTAACCAGCGACAACCAGGCATCACGTGCCATGTTCTCCTCACTGGCCCGCAAGCTGGATTGTGAGATCAACGAGGAAGTCATGTTCGATCGGCAGAGGCACTTCCTGAACCTCCACGACACGGAGTACAAGCTGCGCATCGGGCCGTTCGACAACAGCAACAAGGAACAGTGAGGAGACACGTCATGAAGGAAGACACGATTTTCGACGATATTGAATCGGAAGTGATGAGCTACGCCCGGGCCTGCCCGGTGATTTTCGATCGGGCGCAGGGTGCCTACCTGTACGATGTGGTCGGCAAGGCTTATCTGGATTTCCTGGCGGGTGCCGGCACACTCAATTACGGGCATAACAACCCGATCCTGAAGAAAGCCCTGCTAGAGTATATCCAGCGTGATGGCATCACCCACGGACTGGACATGCATACCCGGGCCAAGGAACACTTTCTGCAAGCACTGAACGAGCTGATCTTCAAGCCCCGAAATCTGCAGTACGTGGTCCAGTTCACCGGGCCGACGGGCACCAACGCCGTAGAGGCCGCCATGAAGATTGCCCGCAACGTGAAGGGCCGCCACAACATCATCGCCTTCACCAACGGTTTCCACGGCGTCTCCATGGGTGCCATGGCCGCGACTGGCAACTCCCACCACCGCGATGCATCCGGCATACCGCTGAGCGGTGTGTCACACATTCCCTACGACAGCTATATGGGAGAGGATCTCGACACCATCGCACTGATGAAGAGCCTGCTCGAAGACTCCTCCAGCGGTCTCGATAAACCGGCCGCCGTGATCGTGGAAACCATTCAGGGGGAAGGCGGACTCAACGCGGCGCGCGCTGACTGGCTGCGACAGGTGGAGAGGCTTTGCCGGGAACACGACATGCTGCTGATCGTGGATGACATCCAGGCTGGCTGCGGACGCTCCGGCCAGTTCTTCAGCTTCGAGGAGTCCGGCATCAAGCCCGATATTGTGACGCTGTCCAAGTCGCTGAGCGGATATGGTCTACCCTTCGCCGTCACTCTGATCCGGCCCGAGTACGACACCTGGAAACCGGGCGAGCACAACGGTACCTTCCGGGGCAACAACCACGCTTTCATTACCGCAACGGCGGCACTGAAGACCTACTGGGCGGATGACCGGCTTGAACGGGAACTGGCCGAAAAGATCGAACACCTGAAGAACCGGCTGGAAACAATTGCCGGTGGCTACCAATCATCTCTGGTGAAGGCCAAGGGCCGCGGCTTCATGCGAGGCCTTGAGTTCCGGACGGGCAACCTGGCCGAGAAAGTCTGTAGACTGTGTTTCAGGGATGAACTGATCATTGAAACCAGCGGCGCCGACGATCAGGTCGTCAAATGCCTCTGCCCTCTGGTCATTTCCATGGAAGATCTGGACAAGGGGTTGGACATTCTGGAGTCTGCTGTTCACAAGGTGCTGGAACAGGAGATCAGGAAAGCATCCTGATCTCACCGACGTTGCGACCCGCGCATCAACCGGCCAGTGTCGCTCCTACCCCATCACGACTGGAAAAATTCATACAAAAGAAGGTACCCTCATGATAGTCAGATCAATTGCTGAATGCGAACAGACAGGCCGCCGTGTTGAATCCAATAACTGGAACAGCATCAGAATGCTGCTGGCCAATGATAATATGGGCTTTTCATTCCATATCACCACCATCTATGCGGGCACAGAAACCCACATGCACTACAAGCACCACCTGGAGTCGGTGTATTGCATGTCCGGCCGGGGGGAAATCCAGGACCTGGAAACTGAAGAGATACATCAGATTGTTCCCGGCACCCTGTACATTCTCAACAACCACGACAAACACATTCTCTGGGCCCATGAGGAGCTGAAACTTGCCTGTGTGTTCAATCCGCCGGTGACAGGCACGGAAGTGCATCGCGAAGACGGCTCCTATGCTCCGGCTGACGAGACCTGATCAAAAGGCACCGACCCGCTCACGCGCCTGTGCCCGGGCTCAGAATGCAAGAAGCCCGGGCACCGCGATGGTGCTGGCCGTCAGCATCAGATAAGACAGATTGAACACCATTGCCGCATAGTGATACAGCGGACGCTTGGTGAACAGCAACCACACCACCGAGAAGCTGATGATCACCGTACCGATGGAACGTCGGAACCAGGTCTCCTCGAAGTTTGGCAGCAGGATATCCGAAGCACGGGCCAGCATCAGGAACAGGATGATCATGACGAAAAACCAGTTCTTGGTCGCAAAATAATGGGCTTCCAGGTCCAGTGTCCGGTAGTACCGGATCTCCGGTGTCAACACAAAAGTCAGTAACACCATCATGATCGGCGCACTGAGAAAAAGCAGCATCGGTCCGACCATGACGAAATCGTGGGCCTGATATTCCCAGAAGCCCAGGTAATGATAGGTCATGATGATCAGCAGCCACACCGACCATCCCGCCAGCAGCCAGGGTCTGCAGATCCTGTGCCGATAGCGGATCATCTTGCCCCAGCCCATCAGCAGTTCAGCCATGGCGAATGCCACCACCACAGACACAAACATCATGATGAACTCGAACTTGGACATCAGGTTTTCCTCTGACCGATAACGCGATCCAGTTCCGCTGTCAGCTGTTCCCGGAACGTATCACGGTGCAGATAAGCGGACACAGCACCCCCCGAGGGGTCGCAGGCTCTCTGCACCAGATCCTTGCGATGATCCTCGGTGATCAGTATGACAGGCGTCAGACGCCGCAGGGGGCTGCGACGTTCTCGCCGGCGTAAATGGAACAGAAACTGATCGGATGGCCGACGATGCGGATTCCAGCCGGTGATGATGCAATCGAGTCCGGTGTTCAGCCAGCCGAAACCGCGCTCATACTGCCGCACCGCATCCATGGCATGGGTTTCATTGTAGGTATTGATGGTAGTGTAACAGCCACCGGATCCCACCTCTGCCGCCACTTCATCCACCAGACTGTTATCAATGTCATGAATCAGTATCACCCGTTTACTGTCAGACATAAAGTCACACTCCATCCCTGATGGTGACATTGCTGTCCACCGGATCCCGGCTGGTACGGGTCCGGTTGGCCGGCACTTGCGGGTCCTCGTAACCGAAAGCGATACCGAACAGGATTCGAGTATCATCCCTGATGTCGAACGCCTCGCGCACCAGATCCGGATACTGACGCATGGTACCCATGGGGCAACTGTGCAGACCATACGCCACCATGGCCAGCATCAGGTTCTGGGCATACATGCCCACGTCGATCGCCACAGTCGTTCCGAATCCGGGCGCCATGCCGATGAACGCCATACAGGGTGCATCAAAGAATTCGAAATTCCGTCGCACAGCCCGCTTGCGACCAGGGCGGTCATCCCGCTCAATGCCCATTTCCCGATACAGAGCCACCGCACACTCGACCTGTCGGCGACGATACTCATCCCGAAAGTCACCCCGGTATTCATAATCGGGCATTCCCGGGATGCCCTGATCCAGACGATCGAGCATCGCATCACGCAGCTGATCTCTGATCGCACCGGTGGCGACATAGACTTTCCAGGGCTGGACGTTGCAGTTGGAGGGTGCATGGCGGGCCAGCTCGAACACTGCATCCATGAC
>JAWLFN010000128.1:0-7772 GCA_041685555.1 Gammaproteobacteria bacterium
ATTCCAGGGTGCCTCTGGTCTATATTCCCGAGCGACAGGGCTCTCTTCAGGTAGAGATGCTGGCCGCGGCACGTCAGTCAGGACGGATTCCTCTCGTGATTCCTGGACGCCTGGACGCGATTCTGGAGGAAGTGCGGGCGGGGCGGCCAGTGCTGGTGTTCCAGAACCTGGGGCTCTCGGCCCTGCCACAGTGGCATTATGCCGTGGTGGCGGGGTACGATCTCGATGAACGGGAACTGATACTGCGCTCGGGCACCCGCCGTGAGCTCAGGACACCGCTACGGGTATTCGAGCGCACGTGGGCCCGAGCGCAACACTGGGCAGTGGTGGTGCTGCGTCCCGGCGAACTGCCGGTCCATGATGACCCGCTGGCGTACGTCGAGGCGGTCAGCGCCTTTGCCGACGCGCAGGGCACCGGGGCAGTCGGTGATGCCTATCGTGTGGCCTCGGGAAGGTGGCCGGAAGAGCCGCTGGTACAGATGGCCCATGCCAATCACCTGTATGGGCAGGAGCGCTATGACGAAACGGCCGCTGTGTTGCGACGGTTGCTGGACAAGCACCCTGACCTGCCTGATGCACACAACAATCTCGCTCATGCGCTGCTACAGACCGGGCGGGCGGAAGCCGCGCTGCCCCATGCCAGGGCGGCGGTCGTCGCTGGCGGTCAGCGCGCGGCCACTTACCGGGAGACGCTGGATGCAGTGCGGCGTGCCTTGCCGTAGCGGGGCGGCTGGCCGGTCGGCTCCGGTGGCAACTTGCCTGCCTGGACCAAAAGGGGTAGTTTGAAGCTCCTGTCGATTTCTGCACTGGATGATGGATCATGTTCTGTACATTGCATACCCGAAAAGTGCCCCCGTTTCTGCTGGCCGTGATCACGACCCTGTTTACCGCTCTCGCTTCGGCCCAATCATCGGTTGTGCTGGAGACCCCGCAGGGGACGCTGATTGGTGAATCGGATGGTGGCATCAATGAATTCCGGGGCATTCCCTACGCCGCTCCACCGATCGGTGCACGGCGTTGGCAGCCGCCGCAACCGGCGCCCGCCTGGGAGGGAGAACGGATGGCGGACAGTTTCGGTCCCGACTGTATACAGTCTCCTTATCCGGAAAACTCCTTTTTTTATCGTCCCGCCCGACTGAGCAGCGAGGACTGTCTGTACCTGAACGTCTGGACTCCCGCCGAGCCCGAGGAACCATTGCCGGTAATGGTCTGGATCCATGGCGGTGCGCTGACACGGGGTTCCGGCGCCATTGGCACCTATGACGGCAGCCGGCTGGCAGGCAAGGATGTGGTCCTGGTAACGATCAATTACCGGCTCGGTGTGCTGGGTTATTTCGCGCATCCCGAGCTGGTGACGGAGTCGCCCAGCTTTTCAGCCGGCAACTATGGCATCCTTGATCAGATCGAAGCGCTGCGCTGGGTGCGGGATAACATCGGTGCCTTTGGCGGTGATCCGGACAATGTGACCGTCTTCGGTGAATCCGCTGGGGCCTGGAGTGTGCATTTCCTGACCGCCAGTCCCTTGTCAGAAGGTCTGTTCCACAAGGCCATCGCACAGAGTGGTGCTCGACTGGATCAGCGCGTGGAACTGGATCGACGGACCCCGGCCGGCCCATCCGCGGTATCCATCGGCAGCGAGCTGGCATCCATGATCGGAGCGCCTTCCCTGGAGGCGCTGCGGGCAATGCCCGCCCGGGCGCTACATGAAGCGGCTGAAGAGGCCGGGTTCAATACCGATGGTATCGTCGATGGCTGGGTGTTGACCGAGCAGCCTTATGAACAGTTTGTGGCCGGACGGCAACATCCGGTACCGGTATTGCTGGGATTCAACAGCGATGAGGGCACCACCCTGGGGGCCGCGGCCAATGCGCCCGATTCGTCCTCGGCCTATGAGCAGCGCATCCGCACTCGATACGGGCCTCTGGCCGATGCGTTTCTGGAGGTCTACCCGCCCGATGATCCGAGGCAGGCGATGCTGGATGCATTCCGCGACAGTGCGTTCGGCTGGAACATGGTGACCTGGGCGAATGTCACGCGTCAGGTGGATCAGAATGCCTGGCTGTATTATTTCACTCACCATCCGCCGGGAGGCCGGGACGACCTCGGCGCCTATCATGCGGCCGAGATCGCCTACGTATTCAACAATGTGCATACGCTGCGGGGGCAGGTTGATACGGTCGACCGTGATCTGGCCGATGCGATGTCGGAGTACTGGGTGAGCTTTGCGCGCAATGGGCGTCCCGAAGCCGATGGACGGCCTGCCTGGCGGCCCTATCGCAATGACCAGCGACACTACATGGAGTTTGCTGAAGAGCCGAAACCCGGAATGGACCTGCTGCCTGACAACTGGGCACTGATGGATCGCATCATGGATGCCCGGCGCCGGTAGTTTTCTCCTCGGCAAAGAGGTCCAGCAGTCGGTCAGCCAGGTATCGGCAGGCGGGGCCGCTGGCCTCCGTCGAAGCCATCATCAGGTACAGAGGGATGATGCGGTTGGCGCCCATGGCCAGGGGTAGCTGGCACAAGGTACCGTTGGCGAGTTCATTGCTGACCCAGTCCCTTGGCAGGAAACCGAAAGCGAGACCGGAGCGCAACAGGCGTACGCTGCTGGAAAAGTGGCTGACGGTCCAGCGCTGTTCGCTACCCAGCCAGCCTGCGTCCTGTTCCCGCCGTGTGCCCGAATCCCGCAAGACCACCTGTCGGTGAGAGCGCAACTCCCACTCATTGATCTGATTGTCACTCTGGTGGGTCAATCTGAACAGGGGGTGTTCCGGCACCGCCACCGGGATCATTTCCACGGATTTCAGCGGAGTACCCAGGTGCCCGACCGGCACCTTGCTACCGATGACCAGGTCGGCCTGTTTCTCCAGTAGCGCTTCCTCCGTGCCAGACAGGGCGGTTTCCAGCATCCGGATGCGGGTCCCCGGGTATTCGTTCGAAAAAGACTCGAGCGCCGGGATCAACAGGCCCGTCTCCATCAGGCAATCCACCGCGAGTGTGATTTCCGGCTCGATACCCTGCGCCAGCAGGCCGGCAGCGTCCTCGGTCTCACTGGCCTGGCGTAGCAACTGCACCGCCCGTCGGTACAGTACGCGCCCCTCGCGGGTCAGCTCCGCCTTGCGGCCCTGGATCTCCAGTGCCGGTGCGGGCAACTGCTCGTTGAGTCGTGAAATCGCATAACTGATGCTGGATTGGCTCTTGTTCAGCGCTTCAGCCGCCAGGGCGAAGGTGCCTTCCTCGACCACGGCCTTGAGGGCAGCCCATTGTTCCAGTGTGATTCTCGGTGTGCGCATCATGGTTCCCTTTCTTGATCGGAATGCATCGAAAATATCGTGCTTTTGGCGGGATAATTTGCAATGAACCATTCAATATTATGGTTTATTCTGCCAGTCATCAAGAATAGACGGTGGCAGGAGGAACAACATGACGATCCGTGAAGTGGAAGAGGTCCTTGTGGCCCGTGATGCGGCGGACGGAGACGGGGTCCGCCTCAAGCGCGTGTTCGGAGGCGGCGGCAGCGCGCATCGCTTTGACCCCTATCTGATGATGGACGAGTTCGGCTCGGACGAGGCCAGCGACTATATCGGGGGGTTCCCGGAGCATCCGCACCGCGGTTTCGAAACCATCACGTACATGCTCGAGGGACATATGGAGCATCGTGATCACATGGGCAATACCGGTGAACTGAAAAACGGGGATGTGCAGTGGATGACGGCCGGCTCCGGCATCATTCACTCCGAGATGCCGAAGCAGCGCGAAGGTCGCATGCGCGGCTTTCAGGTCTGGCTCAACCTGCCCTCCGGGGAAAAGATGAAGGCACCCGACTGGCGGGATATCCCGGCGGCGATTATACCCGAGTACCAAGTCGGAAACGCCAGGATCAAGGCGGTGGCGGGTACATTGAAGGCACAGGGTGTCGAACTGACGGGCGCGGCACTGGTTGCCTCCACGGAGCCGGGTTATCTGGACATTTACCTGGATGAAGGCGGTGAGTTGTCTCTGGACACGCCAATGGAGCATACGGCCTTGCTGTATGTCTACGAGGGACGGGCCTCGGTGGGCGATCGCGGTATCATATTGGAGAAATCGCGCCTGGGCCGCCTGTCCGCGGGTGGCCGGATCTGGCTGACGGCCGGGTCCGGGACCCGGATGCTCCTGCTGACTGGCAAACCCATCGAAGAACCCATTGCCCAATATGGACCATTCGTGATGAACACGCATGAGGAAATCGAACAGGCGATGCGGGATTACCGGGACGGCCGGCTGATCTCGAATGCGAATTCGGAATAACGATATTTGGAATCATTCTTTTTGGCGATAAAACGCCTGCCGTATACTGGCGACCTTCTGAATTTCGCCGGAGTACCCTATGGAGTGGCAGGCCTGGTTATCGCTGGGACTGACAGCGGGCAGCATTGTGCTGCTGGTGGTCACGAGGCTCGGGCCGCATGTGGTGCTGATGGGCGCCCTGACGCTGCTCAGTGTCAGTGGTGTACTGACCGCCTCCGAGGCGCTGTCGGGATTTGCCAATCCCGGCCTGATCACCGTGGCGGCCATGTTCGTGGTGGCCGCCGGTCTGCACGCCTCTGGCGGTATCGACCTGCTGGTCAATCGCTGGCTGGGCAAGCCGGGCTCGATGTCGGCCGCATTGTCGCGGCTGCTGGTTCCGGTCATGCCGCTGAGCGCATTCCTCAACAATACTCCGGTCGTCGCTACCATGATTCCGGCCGTGAACGCCTGGTGTCGGCGCATACAGGTGGCACCATCCCGCCTGATGATTCCGCTCAGCTATGGTGCCATTCTGGGTGGCACGCTGACCCTGATCGGCACCAGTACCAATCTGGTGGTGGCCAGTCAGTATGAAGTATTGACCGGAGATGCCGGGCTGGGACTGTTCTCGATCACCGCGGTGGGCATTCCTGTCGCCGTTGTCGGCGTGCTGTACATCCTGCTGATCCTGCCCCGTCTGCTGCCGGATCGCAGCGAAAAGCAGCCGTTCGGCAATATGCGCGAATTTACCGTTGAAGTGGCCGTGGATCGGGAAGGCCCCCTGGTCGGGATGACCGTCGAGCAGGCCGGCCTGCGGGATCTGTCCCGTCTCTACCTGGTCGAGATCATCCGGGGCGAGACCGTGGTGACGGCTGCGCCATCGGAAGAGACGCTGTTGGGCGGCGACCGGCTGGTATTTGCCGGGGAGACCGAGGCCATCTCCGATCTGTTGAGGATCAACGGCATCGTGGCGGCCGTCCGTAAAAAAGAGGAAGAGGTTTCCTTCTTCAAGGACAGAGCGGAGCGTCGGCTGGTGGAAGTGGTGGTGTCGCAGTCCTGCTCGGCGGTGGGGGAGACCGTGCGCAGTTCGCGATTCCGTGATCGCTACGGGGCCGTGGTACTGGCCTCGGCGCGCAACGGTGAGCGTATCGAGGGCAATCTGGGCAATATCATCATCAAGCCGGGTGACACCCTGCTGCTGGAGGCGCGGCCGGCGTTCGTGACACGACAGAAATACAATCGCGACTTTCTGGTGGTCAATGATCTGGACACCGAGGCGCCGCGTCACGACAAGGCCTGGCAGGCCTGGGGCATACTGCTGTTTATGGTGACGCTGGCCGGCACGGGCATGACCAGCATGATGAATGCGGCCTTGCTGGCTGGCGGCCTGATGCTGCTGTCCGGCTGTCTGTCCGTCAGTCAGGCGGAGAAAAGTCTGGATCTGACCGTCATTCTGACCATTGCCGCATCCTTTTCGCTGGGTGTTGCCTTGGAGAAGACCGGGGTGGCGACCGCGCTGGCCGATCTCGTCGTGGGTCTGAGCGGTGGTCGGCCGTGGTTGTTGCTGATGTTGAGCTACCTGATGGTGTCCCTGCTGACGGAAACCATCACTAACAATGCTGCCGCCGTGCTGATGGTTCCGGTGGTGCTGGCCGTCACGGCGCAGGCCGGGCTGAATCCGGAACCGTTCATGCTGGCGATCATGATCGCCGCGTCGGCCAGCTTTGCCACGCCGCTCGGGTATCAGACCAATCTGATGGTCTACGGGCCCGGCGCCTACCGGTTCACCGATTTCCTGCGGGCCGGTATACCGATGAACCTGCTGATCGGCGCCACGACCCTGGCCGTTCTGTTGATCGGCTGGCCACTCACTCCGGCAGGCTGAACACGTAGACCGCATTGCCGTTTCGCGGCGGCTGTATCTCCGGAATCACGACACGCGGCACCATTCTGGGACTGGTGCCACCGTTGGCGGCGGTCACGGCGATATACTGCTTGCCATCGATGCTGAAGGTCGCGGGATGACCCTGAACAGCAGTGCCCAGGCGGGTCTGCCAGAGAATGTCACCCGACTCAGCATCGAAGGCCCGGAAGTATCGGTCCAGATCCCCCGCAAAGGCCAGGCCACCGGCGGTCGACAGTACGCCAGTGATGAAGGAGGCGCGTTGTTCGTGACTCCATACTTCCTCCATGGTGTCGACGTTGAATGCGGCGAGTTTGCCGACCATGCCGTCGGTGCCGGGCATCTCGTGGAAGCGCCGGTTGGAGGCGAGTCCGCCGGAGCCCTCCTCAAGTGCCACCGCGCGCGCGCGGTTGTCCAGACAGGTCTGGCTCAGCGGAGCAATGATCAGCCCACCCGGCTCGTAATAGCTCATGGAGTGCCAGTTCTTGCCGCCGGCACTGCTGGGGCAGGCGTAGATCCACTCGTCGAGTTCCGCATTGATGATGTCGTCCCGGTAGGTGACGGCGCCGGTTTCTGGATCGATATCCGTGAACACGTTCTGATAGACCGTTTCGAGGTAATCGATGAAAGCCCCGTTTTCCCGGTCATTTTTCCAGAGTATGCCGTGTTTGCCCAGCGAGAACACCAGTTTGCGCCCGTTGCGGTCGATCAGTACCCGCTCGAACACCTCGTCCAGATCCAGTGCCTCGCCGGGCACATGCTGGAAGTGCCAGCGCAATTCGCCGGTGTCGGCGTCCAGTGCGACGGTGGCGTTGGTGTAGAGGCCATCGTCATGGATGGACATGTGTCGGCTGGGCGGAGCCCATGGCTTGGCCTGGGCTACGCCCCAGTAGGTGACATTCAGTTCGGGGTCGTAGCTGCCGGTGATCCAGGTCTCCCCGCCGGCCCGGAAGATATCATCCAGTCCGCCCCAGGTGTCGCCGCCGGGCTCGCCGGCCTTGGCGATGGTGTTGAACTTCCACTCCGGCTCGCCGGTCTCGGCGTTCCAGGCGCTGACGAAGCAGTCCTCCTCGATGTAGCGTGCGCAACCGGCCAGGCCCACGATCACCTTGTCACCGGCGATCAGTGGGCCGCTGGAGTTGGCGAATCCCAGTTCCGGGTCGGCGATCTGTACCTCCCATACCGGCTTGCCTGTGCGCGCCTCCAGTGCCACCAGTCGGGCATCGGTGGTGGCCTGGATGACCTTGTCGCGGTAGAGGGCGATATTGCGCATGTCCTCGCCGGTGTCCGGCCCCGTGGCATGTTCCCAGATCAGTTCGCCATTGCGGGCATCCAGTGCCTGTATGATATTGCCGGGGTTGATCAGGTACATGATGCCGTCGCGCACCAGTGGCGCCGGCTCCGAGTCGCCCTCGTGCATGTTCCAGACCCATTCCAGCTGCAGCTGACCGACATTGTCGCGATCGATCTGGTCCAGGCGACTGTGACTCCAGGCCCGCGGGTTGCCCCGGTACATCAACCAGTCTTCCTCGGGTGGGGTGACCAGGTCCCGGTCTGGAATCGGTTCGAAGGAGCTGATCTGCCCGCTGACAGTCAGGCC
>JAWLFN010000129.1:0-7727 GCA_041685555.1 Gammaproteobacteria bacterium
GTGAACGCCGTCGGCTCGAGCGTGGCCCGCGAGTCCCATGGCGTTGTGTACCAGCAGGCCGGCCCGGAAATCGGCGTGGCGTCGACCAAGGCGTTCACGACACAGCTATGCGCACTGCTGTTGCTGTCACTCGTTCTGGGACGGCGGACCGGATTGGCGGAGGAACGGGAAGGTGAAATTGTCAAGGAGATGCATGAGCTTCCAGCCCTCATTGACAAGACACTGGAACTCGACCGTGATATCCAGTTGCTCTCGGTAAGCCTCGCGGACAAGCATCATGCACTGTTTCTGGGCAGGGGAGTACAGTACCCAGTGGCCAAGGAAGGCGCATTGAAGCTGAAGGAGATTTCCTACATTCACGCCGAAGCGTATCCTGCTGGAGAACTCAAGCATGGGCCGTTGGCGTTGGTGGATGACCGGATGCCCGTGATTGCTGTTTCTCCCAATGATGAGCTATTGGGGAAATTGAAGTCGAACCTGTCGGAAGTAAGTGCCAGGGGCGGAAAGCTTTTCGTATTTGCCGATGAATCCTGCGGTTTCCATAATGACGAGAATATCCGTGTAATAGACGTGCCGCGTGTATCGGATATACTGGCGCCGATCGTCTACACGGTCCCATTGCAGTTACTCTCGTATCATGTCGCCATCTTGAAAGGTACCGATGTGGATCATCCCAGGAATCTGGCGAAGTCCGTTACGGTGGAGTGAGAGCATTCAATCCGGTGCCGCTTCCTCAGTATTTGATCGTGGTGTACGCAATTTGCGAAGCATTTTGTTGATTCTTTTCAGGTAGTCCTTCAGCACCGGTTTCCGGTATCGGGCCACCCCCATGGCCAGTACGTCGATGACCAGCAGGTGGGCGATTCGAGAGGAGACGGGTGCAAAGACATGCAGGTCTTCCTCCATATTGACATGAATCGGTATGGTGCTGATCCGGGTCAGGGGCGTATCCTGCGGTGCCAGTCCGATCACGGTCGCCCCTGCATCCATGGCCAGTTCCACGCTGTGAATCAGTGCACGCGTCCTGCCTGATTGTGATATGGCCAGAACCACATCTTCTGCGTTCAACGAGAGTGCCGACATGTGCTGGATATGAGGATCGGTATAGGCGGAAGAAGACAGCTGCAGGCGGAAGAACTTGTGTTGGGCGTCGGAAGCCACGGAGCCGGAGGCCCCATAGCCATAGAATTCCACACGCCGGGCCTTGCTGATCGCGTTGATGGCCCGATCCAGAGCCTGCGGATCGAGTTCATTGCGCACTGCCAGCAGGGAACTGATGGTGGAGTCGAAGACCTTGTTGCAGAGGTCCTCGACCGTGTCTCCATCGTCGACGGAAAACTGGGTATAACTGCCACTGGCACCGACGTGCTGCGCCAGCTGCAGTTTGAAGGCCTGGAAGCCCTCGAAGTCCAGGGCACGGCAGAATCGCAGCACCGTGGGTTCACTGACATCGGCCCTGGAGGCGACGTCCACGATACGCATGGACAGTACATCGTTACTGTTATCAAGAATGAAATCCGCGACCTTGCGCTCGGATTTCCGGAGCTCATCCCTGCGCTGCCGTATCTTGTTCAGCAGATTCTGTGATTCCATAATGTCGGCCGGAAAGTCGCTTGTACCCGCGGCCAATATACCGCAAGCTGCACATTGAAAACAGGTATTGACCCCACCGAAACGAGAGGACCATGAGCGAGTACGAGGTCCGGTTCCATCGCAGTATCAATGAGATCAGCGCCGAAGCATGGCGTCGGCTTGCCGTCGGAGCGGGTCCGTTCCTGCAGCATGCGTTTCTGTCGGCTCTGGAGGACAGCGGTAGTGTGGGTCCGGGAACCGGGTGGGCTCCGAATCACATCACGCTGTGGCGTCGGGGCGAAGGGCAGCCCGCCGTGGTCGTGCCGATGTACCGCAAGTCTCATTCATGGGGAGAATATGTCTTCGATTGGGCCTGGGCAGACGCCTGGGCGCGGTTTGGCCTGTCGTATTACCCGAAGTTCGTCACCGCCGTTCCCTTTACGCCCAGTACCGGCCCGCGAATCCTGGCTGCGGAGGATGTGGTCGAAACTGCCGTGCCAGCTTTGTTGGAGGCAGTCCGGAAAACATTGAACAGGGTCGGGGGATCTTCGTGGCATGTCCTGTTTCCCCGGGAGGCAGAGGCGGAACAACTACAACAGGCCGGTCTGTTGCGGCGTCATGGCTCGCAGTTTCACTGGTTCAATCACGACTATCAGGATTTCGATGACTTCCTGTCGCGCTTCAATTCGCGACGTCGCAAGAATGTGCGCAAGGAACGGCGCGGGGTGGAACAGGCTGGTATCCGTTGTCACCGTTTCACCGGTGAGCAGATCGACGAAGCCCTGTGGGACCGTTTTTACCGCTACTATCTGCAGACCTATGCCGAGCGTGGACAGCAAGGCTATCTCAGTCGGCGCTTCTTCTCATTACTGGGTGGTCTGATGCCGGAATCCGTCCTGCTGATCATGGCGGAGCAGCACGGTGAATGGGTGGCCGGCGCGTTGTACCTGCGGGATGAAGAGCGCCTGTATGGCCGCTACTGGGGCGCGGAGGTGGAGGTCCCGGGGCTGCACTTTGAAGCCTGCTACTACCAGGGTATTGAATACTGCATCGAGCAGGGGCTGCTCCGCTTTGACGCCGGCGCCCAGGGCGAGCACAAGCTGGCGCGAGGGTTCGAGCCAGTGCGCACGGATTCACTGCACTGGATCGAGGACGAGCGTTTCCGCGATGCCATCGACCGGTTCTGCCGGGAAGAGGCCCGTTACGTCGACAGCTACATGGAAGCGGCCCGGGAGACCTTGCCGTACCGTCAGGAACCTGGCGGTCACTGAGCGCGTCGCCAGACCCGTAACTGGTTGTTGGCGGGCATGTCATTATCCTCGATCAGCGCCAGGCCCGCTTCGGCCGCCAGTTCATCAATCATTTCCGCATCACGGATGCCGCTGCGTGGATCGCGCTGTCTCAACCACTGGTCGAACGAGGCATTGCTGGACGAGGTGAAGTCGCCGCGGTAGCGGAAAGGGCCGTAGATGCAGACCACGGCCTCGTTCCCCAGCACCTCGGGCAGGCGCCGGAACAGTCCCCGTACCGCGTCCTCGGACATGATATGCAGGGTATTGGCCGAAAAGACATAGTCGCTGGCCGGCATGGCCCAGTGCGAATCCAGTGCATCCAGGATCAGCGGCGCCGGCAGATTGGGCCTGTCGACCTGTTGCAGACGCAGGGCCAGCCAGTCCACGTTGTCGGCCACATCACTGCTCTGCCAGAGCAGCCAGGGCATCTTTTCTGAAAAGAACTCGGCATGCTGGCCGGTGCCGCCACCGATTTCCAGTACCCGTGCGCTGCAGCCCTGCGGCATCCCGGGGCGCTCCCGCCGTGGTTGGAAGTGACGTTGCAAGACGTCCAGTATCGGCTGCTTGTTGTTCTCGCAGGCCTGGCTCCAGGGCAGTTCGGGGGTCATGCGTTCCACTCCTGTTGATCAACTTCCGGACCGCTGGATGAGATCGGCCAGTGTCTCCAGGACATCGTCGGGATTGTCCCGCAGTCGCAGGTGTAACTGGAAGAAATCCGGGTCGGGGTTCTTCTCCACGGCACTGACGCCATGAACATAGACTTCGATCGGTCCGACGCGTTCCTCGAGTCCCGGTGAAGCCAGAGTCAGACGCAGTCCAGACAGCAGTGCCGGGTATCCTCCCTCACGTTTGATGACGGCCGTGGCCTCTTCAAGGCTGATGTGTTTCACCATGCACTTGAATGAGTCATTCTCGCCCTGGATCAATCCCGTCAGTCGCACCCTGGCACCGGCGTTACCCCGTGTGGCGGTCAGTGTATCAGCAGACGGTGTCGGCACCAGGCTGTCGCGGCCCGTGTTGAGCAGTTCCGCCGAACTGAATGCCCCGCCCGATCCGGAGGAGGTCAATGGTGCCGCTCCGGAAGGCAGCCGGCCCGACCGCTTCAATGCCTTGTGCACCTTCTGGGTCAGCTCCTCCGCCGTGAACGGCTTGCCCAGGTAGTCGCTGACGCCGGCTTCGATGGCGGTCATGATGTGATGCTTGTCACCTAGACTGGTGATCATGATGAAGGGGGTGCTGGCGGATCTTTCCTCGGCGCGGACCCAGCGCAGCAGTTCGTCGCCGCTGACGTCGGGCATTTCCCAGTCACTGAGGATCAGATCAAAGGTCTGCCGGCTTAACAGGGCCTGGGCGCGACGACCGTCCGGCGCCTCGGCGATTTCGCACTGTGGCAGCATCTTGCGCAGTGCGCGCTTGATCAGGTCGCGGATGAAACTGGCGTCATCACACAACAGGATTCGGACTTTCATGCTGGATGTCCTTCAGGCCCGCCGGCGCAGGAACACCGGTCTGTCGGCGGTGGAATCAGAAGCGCTGTAACGGTAGCCATCCTCGTCAAAGCCGGTGAGCCCTTCGCGGTCGACCACCCGGTGGCGGATCAACCATGCGGCCATCAGGCCTCTTGCTTTCTTGGCATGGAAGCTGATGATCTTGTATTGCCCGTTCTTGTAATCCTTGAACACCGGACTGATTACATCGGCATCCAGCGACTTTTCTTTAACCGCGCGGAAATACTCATTGGAGGCCAGATTGATCAGCAGACGGGGACGATCGCCCTTCAAGTCCGCGTTCAAGGTGTCCGTGATGCGCTCACCCCAATAGCCATACAGGTCCTTCGCGTTGCCCACGGGCAGACGGGTTCCCATCTCCAGCCGATAGGGCTGCATCAGGTCCAGTGGGCGCAGCACGCCATAGAGTCCCGACAGTATCCGCAGGTGATTCTGGGCGTAGTCCAGGTCCTTTGCCGACAGGGAACGGACATCGAGCCCGGTATAGACGTCTCCAGTGAAGGCGAACACAGCCTGCCTGGCATTGTCGGTGTCGAAGGGCAGAGACCAGTTCATATAGCGTTGTGCGTTAAGCTCGGCGAGTTTGCCGCTGATGTTCATCAACTCCGACAGATCATCGGGTGAATACGTACGCAGCACGTCCACCAGTTCGCCGGCCTGATCCGTGAAACGCGGCTGCGTGTGCTTGCCGGTTTTTACCGGAGTCTCGAAATCCAGGGACTTGGCGGGAGAGACGACAATCAGCATATGGGCCTCTGTATGATACGCTAACTACGGAAAACAGTGTCACACCGGATATTGTAACCCGGACTTTACCCATGCTGATACGATTACAATACATTGCCCACCGCCTCTCGGCGCTGAGGAAGCCGCTACTGATCGGGTGTCTGCTGATGCCCCTGGTGATACTGTGGTTGGCGCTGACGGGCTCCGGCGGGAGCAACGGCGACCAGGCATTGATCCCGGCCATTCTGTTCTTTGCATGGCTGTTATTGCTCAACACGGCGCTCACGCTGTTTGCCGATGTGCCGGAACTACGACCTGACATGAGTTGGTGGCAGCGCCAGAAAGTGGAGGCTGTGCGGGCACTTTACTGGTTGCTGGCATTGCTGGTGGTCGGTATCGCGGCAGCGACTCTGGTCACCACCTGGCAGTTGGCATCGGTCTGGGTTTACATGTATGTTCTGTGACCGCGGAGCACGATCGACGCGGGAGCAGCCCGCGACAAGAATAAACACGGTACTGAGGAAGATTGATGAGTCTTGAGGACGAAGAACTGGACCGGGATCCGGTACCCACCGGTGAACTGGCCCTGCAGACCCTGGCCATGCCCAGGGACACCAATGCCAACGGAGACATTTTCGGGGGCTGGCTGGTATCCCAGATGGACCTGGCGGCGGGCATCGCCACCAAGCAGGTCACGCATGGTCGTTCTGCCACCGTGGCCATCAAGAATGTGCAGTTCCTGGCGCCGGTCAGTGTCGGTTCCATCGTCAGCTGCTATGCTGATGTGCTGGAAATCGGCCGCAGTTCCATGCACATTGGAATAGAGGTGTGGAGTGCCAGCTCCATTACCCAGAGTGTCCAGCAAAAAGTGGGGGAGGGGCAGTTCGTGTTCGTGGCCATTGACGAGAACGGGCGGACTCGTCGCATCGGCCCGCGCCCGGTCCGGCCGGGACCCGCGGGCGGCTAGTGGGCCATGCGGCTGATCATTACCTTATTTCCCGCATGGCCCACTAGAGCGGCTCCAGGCGGGCGTAGGACAACACCAGCCACTTGGCGCCTGCTTCCACGAACTGCACCTGGACGCGTGCGTTCGGGCCACTGCCTTCGTAGTTCAGCACCACGCCTTCCCCGAATTTGCCATGGCGTACCCGCTGACCCAGGCTGATGCCGGTCTCCGGTACCTTGTCGCCGGCGGCGGCCATGCCTCCGGAAAATGCTGATCCGCCGGATATCGGACGGCTGACCGTGGACTGCATCCGCACCGACTCGATCAGTGCTTCGGGCACTTCACGGATGAACCGCGATGGACGGCTCATGGTCACATCGCCATGCAGGCGACGGGATTCGGCATGGGTCATGTACAGCTTTTCCATGGCCCGCGTGATGCCCACGTAACAGAGGCGACGCTCCTCTTCCAGGCCATTGATGTTCTCCGTCGACATGCGGTGCGGGAACAGTCCTTCCTCCATGCCCACGATGAACACCAGCGGGAACTCCAGCCCCTTGGCCGAATGCATGGTCATCAGCTGCACGGCATCCTCGTGCTCGGCGGCCTGGGTGTCGCCGGCGTCCAGTGCCGCCTGGTCGAGGAAATCGGTGAGCATCTGGTGATTGTCCGGCGCGGGCTCTTCGCTGTCGCGCCATTCCGAGCGGATGTCATCGGTCCATGCCCGCATCGCGTTGATCAGTTCATCCAGGTTTTCCAGTCGCGCCTGGGCTTTTTCGCCACCTTCCTTCTGGTGATGCGGGATCAGACCGCTGCGCTTGATCACCAGGTCGACCAGATCCGCCGGGTCGTAATCGCGCGCCTGGCTGTCCAGCTCCCCGATCAGTTGTATGAAGCCACCGACGGAGGCGGAAGCGCGGGCCGCCAGGCCCTTGTGTTCGACCGCCTGGCAGCAGGCCTGCCAAAGCGAGATGCCCTGTTCCCGAGCGAGGTTGCGCAGGATGTCCAGGGTGCGGGCGCCGATGCCGCGTGTCGGTATGTTGATGACACGTTCCATGGCGGTGTCGTCATGGCGGTTGATCAGCAGCCGCAAGTAGGCCAGCGCGTTGCGGATCTCCAGACGCTCGTAAAAGCGCTGCCCGCCATAGATACGGTAGGGCATCGCCACCCGCAGCAGGGCATCCTCGAGTTCACGGGACTGGGCGTTGGAGCGGTAGAGGATGGCGGCCTCCGTCAGTCGGTGTCCACTGTTCATCCAGTCCTGCAGACGGTCGACCACGAAGCGGGCCTCGTCCTGTTCATTGAAGGCCTCGTACAGGGAAATGGGTTCGCCTTCCACGCCGTCCGTCCACAGCTCCTTGCCCAGTCGGCCCTGATTGTTGGCGATCAGGGTGTTGGCGGCCTGCAGTATGGTGTCTGTGGAGCGGTAGTTCTGCTCCAGGCGTACGGTCCGTGCTCCGTCGAAATCCTTGCTGAACTGCTGGATATTCTCGATGCGGGCGCCGCGCCAGCCGTAGATGGACTGATCATCATCACCGACCACCATCAGGTGGCCGGTCTGCCCGGCCAGTACCCGCAGCCAGGCGTACTGCACGGCATTGGTGTCCTGGAACTCGTCCACCAGGATATGCCGGAAGCGGCGCTGGTAGTGGGCCAGCAGTTGCGGATGGTTCAGCCACAGCT
>JAWLFN010000130.1:0-7679 GCA_041685555.1 Gammaproteobacteria bacterium
GTACCACGCCCACTTCCGCCATGCCGCCGACCATCATCCGCACATGCTCGTTGTTCAGCTCGGGCGCCATGTCGTCGATGCTGACATCGCCGTAATCGGCAATGGTCATTTCTACGGACGGGTTGATCCCGGCGTATGTATCATAGCCCCCCATCCCGTACATGCCACGAAGCACCTTGGGTGCATGCTGTGAATCTCTCCAGCCAGAGCTCAGGCCCACGGGGGCGCCAACGAATGCGACCTCTGCATCACCCGCGACCAGATCGCGTTGACGCACCGCGATCGGTGCATCGGCAAATGTCGGGATGCCGTCGGTCTGGTTCATGTAGCGGTCCAGGTTGATCAGGCCGGGCGCCCGCTCCCGTTCGTCGAAGATCGGCGGACGCAGAATGCCGCGATTGAACGTACCGGCTTCTGTGTTGAGAGGAATGGAGGCCATCTGGCCTGGCGGGTTGAGGGGCTCTGGAATGTCCGAGTCGCCCGACTGCTGACCGGATGATCCCTGATAACGCGCTTCATCGACGAGCGCTATCAGGGCCTCTACGTAATTTCGGGCAGATTCCGGGTTGCGCTGACTGAGATCGGTATATACCTTTTCCGGCGTCAGGTTGAAGCGACGCAGTTGGGTCTCGTCGCTGATGAAGTCACGCTGGGTCCCGGTCAGTGCGTTCACCTGCTCTCGGGCCGAGTCCGGAATATCGACCTCCGCGGCATTCAGGTTGATCGAGGCAAGCAGGCCTGAGCAGCTGACGATCAGTGCCGGCAGTGTTCTCGACACAATGGAGCGGCGCAGTTTGGATATCGGCTTGGGACGGCTCATTCCTCACCTCCGTTTTCGTGAAAATCGTTCTGGCCATGATCTGTTGTCAGTGGGCTCATGAAATTGGGTTCGGTTATGCCTTCCTTGTTCATAGCAATGCCTGTCAGACAGGCAAACAGCAGACTATTGGCGTTGAGCGCGCTTTTGTAGCTGGCATCGAGCTGAGGGGCCAGTTCTACGATATCCGCTCCGATGACGTTGGCTTCAGCACACATTCGGCGCAGGATCGGGATCGCCTCGCGCATGGAAAGGCCTCCGGAGACCGGTGTGCCTGTTCCTGGCTGAAACGCGGGGTCCAGCACGTCCACGTCAAAGGAAATGAAGAGATAGTCGGTATTCTCACGGGCTTCTTTCAGTGAACGCTCAAGAACGGCATCCCAGCCGTATTTTTCGATTTCCGCCTGCGTGTGGTAGCGCATGCGAAGAGAGCGTTGCCACTCGTAATAGCTACGCGAATAGTGCGCGCGCAGGCCGACCTGAATGAAGTCCTCCGGTCGTACATGCGCTTCCTTCATGAGGCGGTAGATGGGCTGGCCGTGCGACATCAGGTGCACTCGGCCACGACCGGTATCGAGGTGGGCGTCAAAGTGTACGACACCGATTTTTCCCTTCCCGTAGACATCGGCCAGACCGGCCACGTTGGGATATTCGAGAGAATGGTCACCGCCGATGATGATGGGAATGGTACCGGTTTCCGCGATTTCACGAACAACATCGCGCACTTCCTTTATGCTGCGTTCGGTGCTCATCGGATCGATGGCAATGTTCCCATAGTCAACGATGTTGAGAACGCTTCCGGGATTGATCATTGTCGATACATCAGTACCGCCAGTGCCCCGACCCAGAATGCGCATCGCGCGTGGGCCGTGAGTGGCATCGCGCCAGCCGGAACCCATATCCAGTGGTGCACCGACAATGGCGACATCGACTTCTCCGGCCTCCAGGTCTTCCGGCGTCAGGGCCGGGGGTGCTCCGGCGAAGGTGGAGAATCCGCCGCCGCCTCCCATGTACGGTGACAATTCGATCGGTCCCGGCTCTCGTTCCGGGTTCAGTTCCTGGGGGCGTCGCAGGCGCCAGGAATTGAACGTGGGCGATTCAGTGTTCAGTGGTATGGAGGAGCGATCACGACCCGGCTGATACTGCTGCTGTTCATACACGGACATTGCCGCGTCGATGTACTGTTCAATCTCCTGTTGCGATGACGCCTCGCGAATGAACTCCCACATATCATCACTACTGACGGGCGAAATCCCTCGTTTCACGAAGCTCAGTTTCTCCGGCGGCAGACTCTGCAGCTTGAGCAGAACGTCTTCGGGTATATTGAACGGTTCAATTTCCATGAGGCCGGGAGTGGCCGAATCAATATTGGCAGGGACTTCGCCAGGTTGTGTAGGTTCGTAATCGTCATCGGATGGCTGTGCCGCCAGGCCCTGCATCACGAGCAGGGAAGCCGCAAGCGTAGTAGCGACTACGGGCATAGGGAACTTCATCAGGAACTCCTTGGGATCATCATGGGCGCGGCTTGCTGAACGAGGTCACAAGCAAGCTCGATACCACATTGGATTCTGCACACCGATACTGCCCCTGCTGCTCGAGAGCCACAATACGTGAAATGACGCATGGCGCTTGGGCATCATGACTTATTACTGCAAGGTCAGGTGATTACGTAACATGACCATCATTCGAAGTATTCAGCGCAGGCATTGCCCGTGCTGTTCTGGACTGCATCTTGCAATCCTCTTGCCATGAGGTTGCCCGAGGCGCTGCCCGTGACAGAACTGGCAGTACGTGAACGACTTTCTCTGTTTGATGTTGATCGCAATGATCCTGTGACAAGAGTGGTCACAACACTCAGCAAATCAGTTGGATGGCGACGTTTCGTCGGAGGTTGGCAGTATGGGCTTCGTTCAGTAGGGCCGTGGGGGGCAATTCGTCAAGAGCGAGCCTGACCATATGCACCATTTCGACGCGCCGTCTGGGTCGGGCACCAGGATGGGGCGCTGACTTCCAGGCTGGCCGGTCTGTTGTCAAAGTGAATCGGCGGAGAACGTCCTCATGCGTGCAAGACAGGAAATTTTCCGCGTGCGGCGGGAATACAATCAGTGGGTCGGCAACCAGACCCTCGAGGACTATGCTCTGCGCTTTACCGCCAAGAAGGCCCGGCGCTGGAGCATCAGTGATGTAGGTCATACCGCACTCGGTGCCACTGCATTTCTGGCACTGGAAGCGCTGGCTGCGGGTATTACCTTGAGTTATGGCTTCGCCAATGCCATGTTTGCGATTTTTGCGGTGGCGGCAGTGATTTTCGTTACCGGGTTTCCGATCGCGTACCATGCGGCGAAACATGGACTGGATATTGATCTTCTGACACGTGGCGCGGGTTTCGGTTATCTGGGGTCGACCGTGACCTCCCTGGTATATGCCTCATTCACGTTCATTTTCTTTGCCATCGAGGCAGCCATAATGGCTGCCGCGCTGCAGGCACTCTTTGGCCTTCCTCTTCAGATTGGCTATATCATCTGTTCTCTTGCCGTAATTCCGATCGTCACCCACGGGATCACCGCCATCAGCCGCTTTCAGATCGGCACACAACCGCTCTGGCTGGCATTGCAATGTCTGGCACTGGTGGTGGTGGCGTGGAATGAAATAGCACAGGTAGAGGATTGGACCCGCTACGCGCCTTCGGGCGTGGCCGGTTCACAAGGGTTTGACCTGATTCTTTTCGGCGCGGCGTCCTCTGTACTGTTTGCCATGGTGGCCCAGATTGGCGAGCAGGTTGACTACCTTCGCTTCCTTCCGACCAGGACGTTGGAGAACCGGAAGCGCTGGTGGTTCTGGCTGATATTGGCCGGACCCGGCTGGATATTCATCGGTGTCATCAAAATGCTGCTGGGCTCGTTTCTGGCATACCTCGCAATCAGCCAGGGTGCTTCCGAGGAGCAGGCCATCGACCCCACGCTCATGTACCAGATGGTGTTCAATTATCTGGTGCAGTCACCCGAGGTAGCCCTGATGCTGGCCGGCGTGATGGTGATCGTCTCCCAGATGAAGATCAACGTCACCAACGCCTACGCCGGCTCCATCGCCTGGTCGAACTTCTTTTCCCGCCTGACTCACAGCCACCCGGGGCGGGTAGTATGGGTGGTTTTCAATGTGTTGATCGCTTTGGTTCTTATGGAATTGGGCATATATCGTTCGCTGGAGTCAATTCTGAGCCTGTTCGCCATTATCAGTGTTGCCTGGCTTGGTTCACTGGCGGCGGATCTGCTCATCAACAAGCCGTTGGGGCTGAGTCCATCGTATGTCGAGTTCAAACGCGCGCACCTGTATGACATCAATCCCGTCGGGATCGGGTCCATGCTGCTGGCGTCGGTGGTCGGCGTTTTTTGCTACATAGGTAGTTTCGGCGTGGCCGCTCAGAGCCTGGCGCACTTCATCACGCTTGCCATCTGCTTTGTCACCGTGCCTTCGATAGCCTGGTTGACAGGTGGTCAGTTCTACCTGGCCCGCCGATCACCCGAACTGATCGAGTGGCAAGAAGAAAGTCCGGGGATCCATACACTGGAATGCTGCATCTGTGAGACAAGTTTCGAGACCGAGGACATGAGCTACTGCCCGGCCTATCGGGGTGCGATCTGTTCCCTGTGTTGTTCGCTTGATTCACGCTGCATGGACAGTTGCAAACCGGGAGCGAGATTCTCCGATCAGGTCATGGGATTCTTCAGGCCACTGTTGCCGCGTCCGCTGCATCATCTGCTGGATACCCGACTCGCCCAGTATGTCGGGATACTGGGCACGTCCAGTCTCGCGATGGCGGCGATGCTGTCACTACTGTATATGCAGCTTCGACCACAATCTGCCGCCGAAGCCGAGATTCTGCAGCAGGCCATGCTTGCCCTCTACTTCGTATTGCTGATCATAGCGGGAATACTTTCCTGGTTGTTCCTGCTGGCTCATGAAAGTCGCGTGTTTGCCCAACAGGAGTCTTCGCGCCAGACGCAGCGGCTGATGCGGGAAGTCGAAGCTCACCGCGAGACCGATGAAGCCTTGCAGCAGGCCAAGGACCAGGCTGAGCAGGCGAGCAATGCCAAGAGCCGCTATATCGGGGGTATCAGCCATGAGCTACGCAGCCCGCTGCAGTCCATCCTTGGTTACGCTCAGCTTCTCAGTCAGCACGATGACATGCCGGCACGGCACCTGAACGCGTTGCGTATCGTGCGGCGCAGTGGAGAATACCTCAGTGACCTGATCGAGGGACTGCTGGATATTTCCAAGATCGAGGCAGGGCGGCTGGACATCTACCGCAACGAAGTCAAGCTGCGTGAATTGATCAGCCAGCTGGTGGAGATGTTCAGTGGTCAGGCCGAGGCCAAAGGCATCCGTTTCACCAGTCGCGTGCAGGATCAACTGCCGGAACTTGTGATCACCGACGAGAAACGACTTCGGCAGATACTGATTAACCTGCTGTCCAACGCCATAAAATATACAGAAAAGGGCAGTGTGGAATTCCACGTGCGGTATCGCAATCAGGTGGCCGCATTCTCTGTGGTAGACACCGGAGTGGGTATTCAGGACTCCGATATCGAACGCATTCTTTATCCTTTCGAGCGGGTACGTGACTACGAACTCTCCCATGTGCCGGGTACTGGCCTTGGCCTTACCATCGTCCGACTGCTGACCGAGGTGATGGGCGGTGAACTCACGGTTGCCAGCGTGCCGGGCGAGGGCAGTCGTTTTACAGTGTCGTTGATGCTTTCACGTAAGGAGAAATCCCACGAGGCGGCTTTGCCGCATAGGAAAGTGGTGGGCTACGGGGGTGAGCCGCGCGTCGTGATGGTGGTTGACGACGAGCCCATACATCGAGGCCTAATGGCGGATTCGCTGACACCGCTGGGTTTTACCGTAATGGAAGCGCCGGATGCTCGTCATTGTGAGACGGTGCTGGGAGAAGCCACACCGGACATCTTCATTCTCGACGTGAACATGCCCGGCGTGGATGGTCTCAAGCTGGCCCAGCGACTGCGTGACAAGGGCTATGATCAACCGATCCTGATGCTCTCGGCCGACGCTTACGAGCCCCAGAGGATGTACAAGGATCGGGGATCCTATGATGAATATCTTGTCAAACCGGTCAACACTAACGACCTTATGGAACGCCTCCGACGACTTCTTGGCCTGACATGGCGTTACGCGGACGAGTCTCCGGCCGTTACGGAGCGGGTCGAGAGGTGGCCATCTCGACATGCCGCAGCGTTGCCGGACCATGCACTTTTGCGGGAATTACTCGCCTACGCGCGAATTGGATATCGCAACGGAGTCGATAGCAAACTGGGTGAGATTGAGGCTGCCGAGCTGCTAAGCGATGATGACCTGGGCCTCTTCCTGAAATTGAGTAACGCCATGCAGTTCCGCCAATTGGTTGAAGTAATAGAGAGTCGGTTCGATGAGCAATAGCAAGAGCGGAGATGTGATCCTGGTGGTGGATGATTCGCCGGATACTCTGACATTGGTCAATGATACGCTCGAACAGGCGGGTTTCAGTGTATTGGTTGCGCTGGAGGGCAAACAGGCCCTGACAATTACGCAGCGGATCCGTCCCGACATGATTCTGCTGGATGCGGTCATGCCGCACCTGGATGGATTTGATACGTGTCGCGAGCTGAAGAAGATTCCCGAGTTGGCGTCGATTCCCGTGATTTTCATGACCGGACTGAGCGATACGGACAATATCGTCAAGGGTCTGGAGGTCGGAGGAGTCGACTATCTCACCAAACCGATCAATCCAGAGGAACTTGTCGCCCGGATGAAGGTGCATCTGAGCAATGCTCGACTGACCAGTAGCGCCTACAGTGCACTGGACTCGGCGGGACAATTCCTGTTCTCGATCAACGCTCGCGGCGAGACCGTCTGGGCGACACCTCAGACCTATGCGTTGCTGGCTCGGGCGCGCGTGGATAACGATGCGGATCAAGGTGAGTTCGCGCGACAACTGCGCGAATGGCTCGCTCATACACCGGAACCCAGTCAGCAGCTGTCGTTCAACCACATCGGTTACCCGCTTGCGGCGGTTTTCGTCGAGCCGTTGAGCGATGATGAAAAACTGCTCAAGTTGATTGATAACAGGCGGCCCGCGGGAGACGAGTTGCTTCGCGCACGCCTCGGGCTGACACCGCGTGAGTCAGAGGTTCTTCTATGGGTCAGTAACGGAAAGGCCAACCGGGACATCGCACAGATACTGGGTATGAGCCCGCGGACGGTAAACAAACACCTGGAGCAGATCTTCCGTAAGCTAGGGGTAGAGAATCGGACAGCGGCCGCGCGACGCGCGATCAGCGCGCTGGCCGAGGGTGAGGCAGAGCGCTGACCGCGGCATTCGGGAGGTGTGTCACCGCCTGTTTCGGGCGCGACGCAATGCCAGTACAAGAAGCATACTACCGAAACCGACTCCGGCAAGCAGCCAGATCATGTGTTGCAGTTCATGGCCTGCCTGGGTCACGCCATGACCGGGGTGAGCGACGGCAGCTGGGGGCAGCAGGAAAATTGCTACGCTCATCAGGGTCAACAGTCTGTCTCTCATAGGGCTTTCCTCTCGGTTTCGGTCTCTGTTTCTGGTGCGGTAGTGCTCAGAGCCTGGCGGGCTGGCAACATGCCTTCCCTAACCAGGAACTCAACGATTGTGCCCAGGCCTTCTCCCTCCTTGAGGTTGGACATGACAAAAGGTCTGTCACCTCGCATTCTTCGAGCATCCTCGTCCATGACGGCCAGGGATGCACCTACATGTGGAGCCAGGTCAGTTTTGTTGATGATCAGAAGGTCGGAGCGGGTGATGCCGGGACCCCCTTTGCGGGGAATCTTGTCG
>JAWLFN010000131.1:0-7668 GCA_041685555.1 Gammaproteobacteria bacterium
CACGTTGGTGGACAGCGCATCGACGATGCTGGAGCGGGGATCATCCTTGAAATCAACAGAGACCAGTGGCTTTTCCTCGTACCCGAGGATGCCTTTCAGGCGGCCATCGGCGGCTTCCTTCAGTGCGTCGTTGACTTCCTCGATGGTGACCTTGCGAGAGACCTCGAAGACGCAGTCGGTGAGAGACGCGTTGGCCAGAGGGACCCGAACGGCAATGCCATCCATACGGCCCTCCAGTTCGGGAAAAATCTCGATGATGGCCCTGGCGGATCCGGTGGTGGTCGGGATCAGTGACATTCCGGCGGCCCGGGCCCGACGCGGATCCTTGTGATAGTTGTCCAGAATGTTCTGTGTACTGGTCACATCGTGAATGGTGGTGATCTGGCCGTGCCTGAGACCGAAGCTCTCATGGATCACATCCACCACGGGTGCGATACAATTGGTGGTACAGGAAGCCGCTGTGACAATGCTGTGTTGGATGGTGTCGTATTCGCGATCATTGACGCCCATGACGATGTTCAGCACATCAGGCGACTTGACCGGGGCGGACACCACCACACGGGGAATGCCGGCATCCAGATAAGGCTGCAGACTCTCGCTGGTGCGGAACCGGCCACTGCACTCCACCAGCACATCGATATTCTTCGCTCCCCAGTCCACCGCGCTTATGTCCGTGGCTCGGGACCAGGTCACCTGATGCCCATCAATCAACAGCCCTTCGTCATTATGGGAAATGTCCTGATCCCAGATGCCGTGGACCGAATCGTACTCCAGCAGATGGGCCGCCTCCCCCGCATCGCCGGCCGGGTCATTGACATGAACGAACTCGAATCCGGACCAGGGCCATGCTGTGCGCAGGGCCAGTCGTCCGATTCGGCCAAAGCCGTTGATTCCAATACGGATCGTCATACCTTTGGTCTCCTCGAGGACTTTCCCCCGATTATAGCAATGGCAACCGCCAATGACAGACTTGCAGAAGCCAGTGCCCGCCCTCATATTGTCCCGATGAAGAATTACTCTCGTGTGACAGGAGAAATCGCATGTCCAGCACCGACCGCCGCCTGCTCCGTCCGCTGCTGATTGCCACAACCGCGGCCGCACTGATACTGGGTGGACTGTTCACGGGCTTTAGCGGATCCGGCGATCAATCTGCGGCCAGCGCTCAGTCGGTCGCCACGCCGCCGCATGGCGAACCGTTCCTCACCAATGACGAGGAAAACAACATACAGGTGTTCGAACAGGCCAGTCCCTCGGTGGCCTACATCACCAGTTCACGCCTGGTACGCCGGTCCTTTTTTACACTCAACCCGGAGGAAATTCCCCAGGGTAGCGGTTCAGGATTCATCTGGAATGACGACGGATATGTGGTCACCAATTTCCACGTCATCCAGAACGCCTCCCGACTGAATGTGACGCTGCAGAGCGGCGACACCTATCAGGCCGAGGTGGTGGGCGTGGCCCCGGACCAGGATCTCGCCGTACTGCGTATTGACGCGCCGGATGATCAGCTCCACCCGGTCACACTGGGCGACTCCACACAATTGGCCGTGGGCCGGAAGGTCATTGCCATCGGCAACCCGTTCGGTCTGGACACGACGCTGACCGTCGGCGTGGTCAGCGCCCTGGGGCGGGAAATCAATTCCGTGACCCGGCGACGCATCCGTGATGTCATCCAGACCGATGCCGCCATCAATCCCGGCAATTCGGGCGGCCCGTTGCTCAATTCGCTGGGCGAACTGATCGGTGTCAACACGGCCATCTACAGCCCCAGCGGAGCCAGTTCCGGCATCGGGTTCGCCATCCCTGTCAATACCGTGAAAAGTATCGTACCGGAGCTGATCGAGTTTGGACGGGTACAGACGCCACGACTCGGTATCGCCATGTTTCCACCTCAGCAGGAAGCCTATTATCAGCGCCGCTGGGGCATCGAGGGGGTCATCGTGGTGGATGTCATCGAAGGCCTCAGCCCCGAGCAGGAAGGCATGAGCGGGCTGCAGGAAACGGCGCGCGGACTGATTCTGGGTGACGTCATCACACAAATTGACGGCGTCCCGGTCCGTAATCAGGACGACCTGCTGGCCGTGCTGGAATCGCACGAGGCGGGCGATATGGTCGAAGTGGTGACGCGACGCAATGGACAGCAGCAACGCTATGAGATCGAACTGCTGGCGCCACGCACGCGGTGACCGACACACCATGAACAGGCGTTGACTTGATGCACATCGTGTTGCTGGAACCGGAGATTCCGCCCAATACCGGAAATATCATCCGCCTTATGGCGAATTCAGGCAGCCGGCTCCACCTGATACGGCCACTGGGATTCTCACTGGAGGAGAAGCGACTGCGGCGGGCAGGGCTCGATTATCATGATCTGACGCGAGTGCGGGAATGGGACAACTGGGAGCAGTTCCAACGACAGCATGCCGACCTGCGCATACTGGCGTTTTCGACCAGGGGCCAGAGGGATTATCATACGGTCAACTACAGGTCGGATGACGTCCTGTTGTTCGGCCCGGAGACAAGAGGGCTGCCCTCTGCACTGCTTGACAGCATCGCACCACGCCATCGGTTGCGCATTCCAATGCGCGACGACAGTCGCAGTCTCAATCTGTCGAATACGGTGGCGATCGCACTGTACGAAGCGCTGCGCCAACAGGATTTCCCCGGTCTCTCATAGACCGGGGTGCCTGCCGACGTACACTTCGCTTTACTGCTGCGTCTGACTTTCCTGGCCGACAGTACCCGAAGTGGCCGTCTCGCCGCTGCCAGCGGACTGCTGTGCCTGCTGCTTGGACTGCTGGTACACGGCCTCGAAGTTGACCGGAGCCAGCATGACCGGCGGGAAGCTGCCGCGCACAACCATCGCATCGATGGTCTCGCGGGCATACGGGAACAGGATGTTCGGACAGACGGTGGCCAGGACACGTTCCAGGTCTTCGTCACTGAACCCGGAGCAGGTGAACACACCGGCCTGCTGGACCTCCATCAGGAAGGCCGTGGTCTCTTCCTGCTTGGCATCGACCGTCAGCGTCAGTACCACGTCATAGACACCGTCAGCCAGCTTGCTGTTCTTGGTGTTCAGGTTGAAGCTGATCTTCGGGCTCCACTGTCCCTTGAACACGTCCGGTGCCTTGGGGGACTCGAACGAGGCATCCTTCAGGTAGATGCGTTGCAGGGCAAACATGGGCCCCTGCTGTTCGTTGCTCTGTGCGCCCTGTGTTGCCTGGGCATTCGCATTATCATTCTCTGCCATGGTTCTTTCCTGTAATAGTCATGTTGATGGTGAATCGGACCCGGTGGCGCCAACCCTGCAGCGATCAGGATTGCACCAACGGTAACTGTTCCGCGCGCCAGGCGGCCATACCACCCTTGAGACGCACGACCTGCTCGAAACCGGCGTTTTCCAGTATCTTGCAGGCCTCCCCGGAGTGCTGCCCCATCTTACAGGCCACCACCACCGGGCGGGATTTGTACTTGTCGAGTTCCGACAGGCGGTCGGAAAGCTTGCCGAGCGGTATGTGTACGGCATCGACAATATGCCCGGCGCTGTATTCCTTCTTGTCACGGATATCCAGCACCAGTGCGTCCTTCCGGTTGATCAGGAACACCGCCTGCTGCAGGCTCACCGCGCTGGCGCCGGTCTTGCTGCGGTGCAGAAGGAAGGCGGCCAGCAGGGCCACCCACAGACCGGACAGCATCCAGTGATTACCGATAAATTCGATGAACTGTTCCATAAGCCTTGCTTGCGAAAAAGGAGGAAGTATACACGGCCCGGACGCGCTACAGAAGGTATGAACATGGTACTTTGGCGCGTATTTCGAGATAATGAGTGCCTTTCCGCGCCGGCTTCGGCGCCGTCGCGGCATGTCACCATTCACGGGCAGGGAGTTGACCACACTGCATGAGTACCGATGACCGCCAGACAACGCTGTTACTGATCCTGGATGGCTGGGGCCATCGCGAGGAAACCGAGTCCAATGCCATTGCCGTCGGCAACACGCCGGTCTGGGATCGGCTGTGGGCGGAACGTCCACATACACTGATCAGCACCTCCGGCACGGCAGTGGGTCTGCCGCAAGGACAGATGGGCAACTCGGAGGTCGGCCATATGAACCTGGGCGCGGGCCGCGTGGTCTACCAGAGCCTGACCCGCATCGACAAGGCGATTGAGGACAGCGATTTCTTTCTCAACCAGCCACTCTGCGATGCCGTGGACAAGGCGGTCATCAACGGCGGCGCGGTGCACATCCTGGGCCTGCTGTCCCCGGGCGGCATCCACAGTCACGAGAAGCAGATCCGGGCCATGATCGAACTTGCCGAGCAGCGCGGCGGCGAGCCGGTCTATCTGCATGCGTTTCTGGATGGCCGCGACACCCCGCCTCGCAGCGCACTGGACTCGCTGCGCAAGGCGGACCGCCAGCTACGCGAAGCCGGTATCGGGCGCATTGCCAGCATCATCGGTCGCTATTTTGCCATGGACCGGGACCAGCGCTGGGACCGGATCAAAACCGCCTGGGATCTGCTGACCCGCGGAGAGGCCCCGTTCTCTTTCGAGCATGTGGAAGCCGCGCTGGAGGCGGCATACGACCGTGGCGAGAATGACGAGTTCGTGCAGGCCACCCGGATCACGGATCCGGAAGACCCCGATGGCGGCATCATCCGCGACGACGACAGCGTGGTCTTCATGAACTTCCGCGCCGACCGCGCCCGACAGCTGTCGCGAGTGTTCGTCGATGATCAGTTCGACAATTTCGACCGGGGGAGCCGCCCGGCACTCAGTGACTTTGTCACCCTGACCGAGTACTCCGCCGACCTGGATGTTCCGGTGGCCTACCCACCACAGGCCATGGACAATGTGCTCGGAGAGTACCTGGCGGCCAACGACAAGACCCAGCTGCGGATTGCCGAGACGGAAAAATACGCGCACGTGACATTTTTCTTCAGCGGTGGCCAGGAGCAGGAGTTTG
The DNA here is from genome assembly GCA_041685555.1 of Gammaproteobacteria bacterium. Classification (GTDB taxonomy): domain Bacteria; phylum Pseudomonadota; class Gammaproteobacteria; order Pseudomonadales; family Pseudohongiellaceae; genus PWQG01. The sequence goes on from JAWLFN010000131.1 coordinate 4,968, forward strand.
AGGGCGAGACACGCATACTGGTGCCATCCCCCTCCGTGGCCACTTATGACCTGCAACCGGAAATGAGTGCGCCGGAAGTCACCGACCGGCTGGTCGAGGCCATCCGCTCGGGCCAGTATGACGCCATCATCTGCAATTACGCCAATGGCGACATGGTCGGGCACAGCGGTGATTTCGAGGCCGCCGTGAAAGCGGTGGAATGCGTGGACCAGTGCCTGGGCCGTATTATGACGACGGTGGAGGAAACCGGCGGACAATGCCTGATCACCGCCGACCACGGCAACGTCGAGCAGATGGTGGATCCGACATCGGGCCAGCCCCTCACCTCCCATACCAGCGGTCCAGTACCACTGGTCTACGTCGGTGACCCGGCCTGGCGCTTCGACCGTGAAGGCAGTCTGTGCGACGTCGCTCCGACCCTGCTGAGCCTGATGGGCATGCCGGTTCCAGAGGAAATGACCGGTACCGTATTGATGAGCCGGAGCTGAGCCATGCGACTGCCGGGATGCCTGCTGCTGACCAGCGTACTGCTGGCCTGTATGGCCGACGGCCAGGCCGCCGAGCAGCAGACGCCCCCGCGGGAACAGCTGGAGGCGGTCAACGAGGCGATCGGGCAGATTGAGCACTGGCTGGACGTCGCATCGGATACACTGAGCGAAGAAGAGCAACACCTGCGTCGTGTCCAGCGGCTCATGTCCGCACGTGAACAGGATATCGCCGACAACCGGCGACAGATACAGACCCTGCGGCAGGAGCTGTCGGCGCTGCGACAGCGGGCTGACCAGCTGCGGCGGGACATCGAGTCCGACCAGGCACGCGTGGCCCGCGCGGTGCGCGCCTCCTGGATGAGTCGCCGGGATTCTCGGCTCAAACTGTTGCTGAACCAGGAAGATCCCGGCCGCGGTCGCCGTCTGTTGCGGTATTTCGGCGACTTCAATCAGGCCCGGGCCAGGCAGATCCGGGCCTGGCAGTCCGACCTGGACGAATTGCAGAACACCCGCGCCAGGATCCAGTCACAGCAGACGGTGCTGGATGCAGAAAATGAACGGCTCGAGCAACAGCTCGTCGCTCTGGAAGAAAACCGGGAGCAACGCCATGCCGCGGTGGAAGCCCTCCAGGCCGACATGCAACAACGCACCGCCACGCTGGAATCGCTGCAGGCCGACCGGGAGCAACTGGAGGCGCTGATCGAGGAAATCAACCGGATCGTCGTCGATATTCCCGCGCCCGAAGACGCTGTTCCGTTCGACCAGGCCCGGGGAGACATGCCCTGGCCACTGGAAGGCAGACCGGTCAATCGTTTCCGGGAGAGCTACAGCGATGGCAATCTGCGCCGTCGGGGTATTATCATTGAGGCCGATCCGGGAACTCCGGTGCGCGCCATCCACCAGGGGCGGGTGGTATTCGCCGACTGGCTGCGGGGTTCCGGTCTTCTGGTGGTGGTGGATCACCGTGATGGCTACATCAGCCTGTACGCCCACAATGGTGCGCTAGACAAGCGCAGCGGAGACTGGGTCAATCGCGGCGAGCCACTGGCCACGGCCGGCAACAATGCAGGCATGGACACCCCGGGTGTTTATTTTGAAATCCGTCATGGTGGCGATCCGCTGGACCCCGCCGGCTGGTTACAGGCACGCTGAAAGGAGCACAAGATGCGACGTTTGCGAATTCTCTCGATCGGCCTGCTGGCCAGCCTGTGTCTGATCCCGGGCCACGCACAGCAGGCCCCCACGCCGGGCGGAGAGAATGACCGCCCTCTCACGGTCATGGACGACGAACGCCTGGAGCAGGATTCCTCCGGGGAGTCATTGCCACTGCCGGTGCGCGAAGTGCGCCTGTTCACTGAAGCACTGGACGTTATCCGCTCAACCTATGTGGAGGACATTGATGACCGCACGCTGCTGGAATATGCCATCCGGGGCATGCTGGAAGGTCTGGATCCGCATTCCGACTATCTCAGCGAAGACGATTATGACTCCCTGGAGGAGAGCACTCAGGGCGAATTTGGTGGACTGGGTATCGAGGTGGGCGAGGAAGACGGCTATATCCGTATCATCAGTCCGATAGACGACTCACCCGCTGACCGCGCCGGCATCGAAGCCGGCGACCTGATCGTGGAAATTGATGGCCGCCCGGTGCGCGAGATGTCCATCAACGATGCAGTGGAGCTGTTGCGGGGCGAACCCGGCAGTACGATTTCACTGACCCTGATGCGCGATGATGAAACCATTGATGTCTCCCTGGAGCGCGAGATCATCGCCGCCAACAGTGTGCGATCGCGGATGCTCGAGCCCGGCTATGCCTATCTGCGCATTTCCCAGTTCCGGACCAATACCGGCGAGGAAGTGGTCCGTGTACTGGATGAACTTTATGAAGAGAACGGCGAGCTTCGGGGCCTGGTGCTGGATCTGCGCAACAATCCCGGTGGTGTGCTCCAGGCGGCTGTCGCCGTGTCTGATGCCTTTCTCACGGACGGCATGATCGTGTACACCGATGGCCGCATGCGACAGTCGGACGCTGAGTACCATGCCGACACGGCGGATCCCAGCCGCGGCGTCCCCATGGTGGCGCTGATCAATACCGGCTCGGCCTCGGCCGCCGAGATCGTAGCCGGAGCCCTGCAGGATCAGGGGCGCGCTGTGATCATGGGTACACAGAGTTTTGGCAAGGGTTCGGTGCAGACGCTGCTGCCATTGAGCAA
>JAWLFN010000132.1:0-7652 GCA_041685555.1 Gammaproteobacteria bacterium
CGTGCGGAGAAGACTGCCGACGACGTGCTGGCCACCGCCATGAAGATCGGCAAGAAGATCGGCAAGGTGTGCGTCATGGCGCGGGTCTGCTACGGTTTCATTGGCAACCGCATGCTGACAGGGTATGGCCGGCAGGCCCATATGCTGTTGCTGGACGGTGCCACGCCGACCCAGGTTGACAGCGTCGCCGAGGAATTTGGCATGGCGATGGGGCCGCTGGCCGTCAGTGACCTGGCCGGCCTGGATATCGGTTACAAGGCCCGCAAGGCGCGCAAGGATGTGACACCGGACCCACGCACCTGCATCATTGCCGACACCCTGGTGGAAATGGATCGCCTGGGTCAGAAAACCGGGGCTGGTTATTACAAGTATGATCCCGAGACCCGGGCGCGCCAGGCCGATCCCGAGGTGGAGAAACTTATCCGGGAGAAGGCGGCCGAACTGGGTATCGAGCAGCGAGAGATCAGCAAGGAGGAAATCCTGGATCGGCTGTTCTTCCCGCTGGTCAATGAGGGAGCACTGATTCTTGAGGAAGGCGTCGCCCAGCGTCCCGGTGACATTGATGTCGTGTACCTGTATGGCTATGGGTTCCCGGCCTCCCGCGGTGGACCGATGTTCTATGGCGACCAGGTGGGCCTGGACAAGGTATACGAGCGTATCTGCGAGTTCCGCGACACGCTGGGTGAGGACTACTGGAAGCCCGCGCCGTTGCTGGAGAAGCTGGCGAAGGAAGGCAAGTCCTTCGCCGACTGGGCTGCAGAGAACAAGTGAGGTGCCGCTGATGATTTCCTACCAGACCGCGGCGCCTGGCGCGCCGCTGGAACGCAAGGAAGAGGGCACACCGCAGCCGCGGGGCAGCGAAGTACTCGTGAAAATGGAGGCCTGCGGGGTCTGTCATTCGGACATCCATCTGCATGATGGCCATTTTGACCTGGGTAACGGCAAACAGCTTGATGTAGGCCGACCCGGTCTGGTGCTGGGGCACGAGATTTTCGGTGAAGTGGTGGCTGTCGGGCCGGATGCCGAGGGCGTCCGGGTTGGCGACCGTCGCGTGGTCTATCCCTGGATCGGCTGCGGCGAGTGCGCCGTCTGCCGCCGGGGCGAAGAGCATCTGTGTACGCCGGGCCGTGGCCTGGGCACCGTGTCCCAGGGTGGTTTCGCGGATCATGTCATGGTGCCGCACAGCCGCTACCTGTTCGACAAGGGTGATGTCCCCGATGCGCTGGCCTCGACCTATGCGTGCTCGGGTCTTACCGCCTACAGCGCGTTGAAAAAGGTCGGAGAACTGGTTGAGGGGGACGAAGTGATCCTGATCGGTGCCGGTGGCGTGGGTATGATGGCCCTGCAGGTGGCGCTGGCCAGAGGCATCAGGCCCATCGTCTGCGACATCGACGAAGCGAAGCTGGAAACGGCGAAACAACTTGGCGCCAAAGCCGTATTCAATTCCTCCGACCGGGTCGCCGCGAAAGAGATCAAGAAAATGACGGCTGGTGGCGCATATACCGCCATTGATTTCGTCGGCGCTGAAGCCTCGGTCAACTTCGGCCTGGCTACGCTGCGCAAGGGCGGCAAGCTGATCATCGTCGGCCTGTACGGAGGCGCGCTGAACATCCCGTTGCCTTTTCTTCCCATGAACGCCCGGATCATCCAGGGCACCTATGTGGGGAGCCTGCAGGAGATGGGCGAGCTGATGGAGCTGGTGAAGGCCGGGAAGATCGAGCCGATCCGCATTGAAGAGCGGCCGCTGGACAGCGTCAACGAGGCGTTGGCCGACCTCAAGGCCGGGCGGGTGCAAGGGCGCATTGTTCTTCGGCCTTCTGCCTGATTCGGCACTTTGTAGCACGAGTCCTGTAGGGGGTATTTCAGTGATTGACCGACGATCTGACCGCTCACGGTCCTTGCAGTCCGGGTGCTTACTGCATTGGGGTGGGGTACTACTTGCAGGGCTCGTGCTACGAAGTGCTTCTCCAATGAGTCTGAGCATCAACGCCGGGTGGAGTGATCCGCCAGGATGGTCGCATAGATCTCGCGGGTATTCCGCGCACACTGCCTGACCGAGAAATCCCGGGCAAAGGCCAGCGCGTTCCCCGACAATTGCTGGCGCAACTCCGGGTTATCCAGCAGTTTCTGGACCCGTTCGATCCACAGGGAGGGGCGCTCCGGCGTCTTGTAGCCGTTGTGACCCTGGCGCACCGCATCATCGATTCCGCTGGATCTTACCGCGACCACCGGCAGGCCGGCCGCCATGGCTTCCAGGATCACCATGCCCTGGGTTTCCGACTTAGAGGCAAACAGGAAGATGTCACTCAGACGGTACCAGATTGCCATCTCATCGGGTGAGACGGCGCCGACCAGGGTGATACGGGTATCCAGCCCCAGCTCGTTGATACGGCTCTGCAGGCGCCTGCGATCGGGCCCCTGGCCGAGGATCAGCAGGCGGAAGGGGTGATCGCTGCGTTGCCGCAGCAGATGCAGTGAGTCGATCATGAAATCGATATTTTTCTCACGGGCCAGACGGGATACACTGATAAATACCGTTTCGTTGCCAATCCCCAGCTTCTCCTTCAGTGCCACTATGGCAGCTTCATCTACCTGGCTGAACCGCTCATACTCGATTCCGGTAGGTTGAATGAAAATGTGTGATTTGACGCCGATCATGCGGAGATATTCTTCTGTGGAATACGTGGGGACGATGATGCCGTCGCAGCGGTTGGCAAAGCGCCTCACCAGCACGTGTGAAATCAGGTTCCGGAACAGCAGGCCGGGCAGTGGCACGTAGTGCGCATAGTGTTCTAGCCGGGTGTGATAGGTGTAGATGGCCGGGATGCGCAGCCGGCGGGCCACCCACACGCCAAGAGAGCCCAACCAGAAGGGATGGTGCACGTGGATGAGGTCGGGGCGAAAGGCTCTGACCTGGCGGCGGATACGGGCCAGGAACAGGTTGGCCATGCGGAATTCCCCGCTTCCGAACCTGAGCAGTGCCGGCACCCGCACCGTTCCCGGGTCATGATAAGCCTGGTCCGGGTATCGCGGTGCCACCACCAGTACCCGGTCGCCCTCGTCCTCGAGTCCGCGCCGCAGCCGGTCGATGGAAATGGGAACCCCGCCGATAAACGGCAGGTAGTTGTTGGTAAACATCGCCACTCGAAACGATCGTTCCAGCCACGCAGCAGTATCCACGTCGTAGTCCGGATAGTAGTCCCGCTCCCGGAACAACAGTGAGTGCAGCCAGAAAGCGAGCAGGATGAGTGCGCTGACCAGCAGAATGAAGTTCTGGTAACCGACGTGGAACAGCGAATACACAAAGAGCCAGACGGCCTCGAGCTGTCGCAACAGGGGGTGTTGCCCTGTCTCGATCCTGATGACCCCGGTTTCCACCCCTGCGTCGGATACTTCTACATCAATGTAATGATAGAAGCTGGTCGCCGTATTGAGCAGCAGGCCGCCGGCTCCACCCGTGGTGATGTAGCGGGTCTCGCCGTCCTGTCGCTCAAAATGGCTGGCGACGTTGGAAGAGAACACGACATCCACGGGAAATTCGCGAAACAGTGTCAGTAGTGCCTCACGGTAGGGCTCCGGTTGCAGGTAGTCGTTCTCATCAGCAAACAGTACTCCATCGCCCGCGGGGAATATCGGGTGCCCCATGAAGACGATCCGGTGTTGCGCCGAGTCCTCTCGCAATACGTCTCGCAGCCAGCGGATTTGCCAGCGCCAGGGCGTCTTGCCCGTACTGTCCAGGAAGATGAAACGTGTGCCGGCGGTCTGGAACGTAAAATAGTGGGGGCCGAAGTGTTCATAGAAACGGTAGCTTCCAAACCGTTCTTCCTCGTGATCGCCAAAGGTCAGGAGGTAGGGATGGCGGAGATGCCCGAGTGTGCCGTACAGAGCCTGATACTTGTCTTCGCCACCGTTACTGACTGCGTTGCCGGTCGAGACGACGAAATCGATGTCCGCTTTGTTGAGCCGCGGAATCATCCGTTGTTGGAAGATGCCGATGGAGTTGTTGATATTGCCGACCACGGCGAAGCGGAATCGGTCACGGTCCTGCAGCCGCTGATCGATCTGCTCGATCTGGCTGGCGTGAATGCCCTGAAACTCGGGAAGAAAGTAGTTCAGATAGGCTTTGTACCCCAGCACTGCCACCACGAGGGCGACATTGAGATAGAAAATGACCTTGAGTGTCTTCCTGAACCTCATCCGGCTGCGCTCCGCAGTGGCTTGAGCTCCTGCTGGACCAGCACCAGCCCTATGATCATTCCCAGATAAATGGTGAGGAATCGCCAGCTTACGACCACCAGCACCAGGTGTGTGCCGCCCAGGATCGCGCTGAAAAATGCCCCGAAAACTCCTTCCGAGATGCCGGCGGCGCCAGGTGTGGGTGAGAAATACATGATGAATGTTGTCACCACCATCAGACCCAGTGTCACCGGATAGCTGACGTCGTAGTCCAGGGCGTCTATCAGCAGGGCGGGGAAGCTGAACAGGCTGAGCAGAAACAGGGCTGTAAAGAAAACAGAGAGGACCACATGGGCCGGTCGGCCCCGCAGGTATTCGCTGAATCCACGGGCAAAGCGCAGCATTTCCCGGTGCATCCTGAACTGCCAGCGCCAGTGCCGCTCCTCATTCACCAGATGGGCCCGCCGGAACCAGGCGAGCACGCGACTCAGAGGGATGATAAGCCAACGGGTCTTGAACAGGACAACGGCAAAGAAGGCCAGGTAGGCGGTGACAAACAGAGCCAGAGGCAGGCGAAGACCATCCAGCACCGGGCGGCCCTGCAGCACGTCCAGAAACAGCAGGAACAGGGGCGCCAGTGAAAATATGAATGCAACGGCCAGGACGGTGCGGATGGTAGTGGCGGCCGTCGCCCGGCCCAGGGGGACACCCTGACGTTGTATGTACCAGATCTGCGCGAACCCCCCACCAGTAGCCATGGGGGTGATATTGGCGAAAAACAGGTTGATGAATACCAGCCGCGCGATGACAGTCAATGGCAGGCGGTATCCCAATGTGCGCAGAGTGTAATGCAGTCGCAGTCCATCACTGGCGTAGTACACCAGCAACAGGGCGCAGACAGCGAGTACGGTCTCCGGGTGTAGTAGCCGCATGTCAAACCGGAAGCTGCGCTGCGCCAGCTGCTCGTATACCACGGTCAGCCCGACGGCCGTCAGTGCGGCAAACAGCAGACTGAATACAATCAGCCGCCGTGAATAGCGCGACATGATGGGAGTGACTGCCATGAAACTACCCGTCTGTGTCATGGATCGACAACCGGTAGTCTACAGCATCCGGGCTATCGTGGGCACGTGAGCCTGTCGGGGTGGCGATCGTTCTTTCGGCCAGGCTATATTCTGACGCGCGAAGGGGTTCTGCCGCTTGAGACCCTCAACCCGGTATTGGCTGTGTGCGCGCCAATGCGATCGGCTACGGAGTATTCACCGACTGGTCTACGTGACTGGATTCCGTTCAGAGAGCCGGTAATCACGCCATGCATCGCTGACGAGGATGTCCTCCAGAATGGTCACCGCTTCCCGGACGTCCTGGTGGCGCAGGTACAGAGGACTGAACCCCAGCCGCAGCAGGTCAGGTTCACGAAAATCCGGGATGACCCCACGCTCGATCAGCGCCTGGCAGATCGCGTAGGCATCCGGATGACGGAACGCCAGCTGCCCGCCCCGGTGTGTCGGCTCTGACGGGGAGGCTGGCGCCAGGCAATGCAGCGCACTGCGCTCGGCATGCAATTTCAGGAACAGCCCGCTGAGCGACAGGGACTTGTCCCTGAGCTGCTGCATGGTGCAATCCCTGAAGACGTCCAGTGCGGCATCCAGAACGCTCAGGGACAGTATGGGTGGAGTGCCCGTGAGGAATCGATCGATGCCGTCCGCTGGTCGGTACTCCGTTTCAAATCCGAATGGTGCCGAGTGACCCATCCAGCCGGCAAGAGGTTGCCGCAACCTGGAATGATGACGTTGCGCCGCGTACAGGAAGGCCGGTGCACCCGGTCCACCATTGAGGTATTTGTAGCCGCAGCCTACCGCGAAGTCAACGTCCCATGCATCCAGTTCCACAGGCATCACGCCGGCGCTGTGGGACAGGTCCCAGATCACCGGAATGTCCTGTTGATGAGCCTGCCGGGTCAGAGCCTCGACATCATGGGCGCGTCCAGTACGAAAATTTACCTGCGAGAGCAGTACCACGGCCACGTCATCCACCAAAGCTTTGTCGATCTGCTCATCCGGCACCGTCCGCAATTGGCAACGGGAGCCGCCCAGCAGCTGTTGCAGGCCCTGCACCATGTAGAGGTCGGTGGGAAAACTCTCTGCCTGGCACAATACGACGGAACGTTGTGGCCGCAGAGGCAGTATGGCACCGAGCAGTTTGAACAGGTTGATGGACACGGAGTCACAGCAGATGACCTGGCCCGGTGCCGCACCGATCAGCGGTGCAATCTTTTCACCAGCGCGTTGCGGCAGCGTGATCCATCGGTGGCGGTTCCAGCTGGTGATCAGGTCTCGGCCCCATTGCTGCTCAACCACCTCGGTGGCTCTTTGCCTGGCGGAGCGCGGCAGGCAGCCCAGTGAGTTACCGTCCAGATAGATAACATCGTCCGGAAGCAGGAAATCGTGCCGCTTGCTGGCCAGCGGGTCGGTGGCGTCCAGGGACGGCACATTGTCCAGGTTCATTCCGCCAGGACCTCTTCCAGGGTGTCGGTCAGCGTGCGGAATGCCGCCGTGCCGGGATGGAGCCAGTCAAAATGCCCGGCGCCTTTCACCAGTCTGGCATCGGCATGCTCCAGATCCGCGTGCTCCACCGGCACCAGCGCATCGGCGGTGCCATGCAACAGTATCGTGTCTTCGTGGCGCGGTTGTTGCGCCGGATTGGCGGCCCGGTACCGGGATTCATTGCCGGCGAAGGGACCACCCATAAACGGTTCCGTGGCCTGTTGGCAGCTGTTGTCCCCTTCCGCGTAGCGGACGATGTCCGTGATCGCCGCCAGGCCGATCGTGCCCTGAAAACCGGGTAACCGGCCGCCCGCCAGCAGTGCCAGGTGCCCGCCGGCTGAATGACCCACAATGGCCATGCGTGAAGTGTCCACTGCATGGCGTGCCAGCGAGGGCGTGGCCGTAAGCGCGGTGATCACGTCCTCGTAACTGCCGGGCCAGCCCCCGCCCGTATCGCCAGTGCGCCGGTACTCCAGCGCCCAGACCGCAAACCCGGCATCGGCCAGAGCGGTACTGAATGCCCGTACGTGGCCGATGCCGTAGGCGTTTTCCCAGCATCCACCGTGAATCATCACCACCAGCGGCGCACCGCCCGGCTCCGCTTCCTCCGGCAGCCACAATGACCCGTATTGCAACGGGTCATTGCCATAGACGATCTCCAGATCCGGTGCCCGGAACGTCAACGCCTGAACTTCGTCGAACGACACGCCGCCCTCCGCCGACTCATATCTTCCTTCCGGCGCTTCATTGCATGCAGCGAGCACAACAACAAATACGCACGCCAATACCACTGGAAATTGTCTCATCCGGTGAAAGTATCAGAACCAGCATCCCGGAGCCAGTGGCAGGCCGAACCATGTGCTGGAGGGTTGCGTGGTCGCCGACAGGCAATGTCGTTGAGCAGATACAGGAAAACAGTTGTGAAGGCTG
>JAWLFN010000133.1:0-7601 GCA_041685555.1 Gammaproteobacteria bacterium
CGCGGACCGCCGGATCACCGGGGATGGAAAGTGGATCTTTGTTCCCCCCCTATTGATCATGCAGCACTGGTTGCTTTCTGGACCCGGTCCGGCACTCTTCGATCACGTCAGCGATAGGTCCGGTTCGCGACCCGCGTCTCCAGCAGCAGCAACCCGAGCACCAGGACCAGCAGCCACCACCATAGACGCTGTGGCTGTTCGATCTCTGCCATCAGTTGTGCGGTCCGCACCTGCTCGGTCTGCGCGGGACGCGTCTCCGGATTGATGAGCCGGTCCTGCAACGTGGCAGGCTGCACCCGATCCATGCTGGCCGCATCGGCGGCAACGTTGACAGCAATCCACTGGCGCGACTCACCATTGCCCACGGAGATTACGCCAGGCTCATCGACAACCACTACGGGGTCCAGTGAAGACACGGTGGTCTCGCGTCCGTCACCGTACCGCAGGGTGGTCTGTTCTCCAGGTGGCAGGGCCGGTGACAGGTCAATGCGCTCCCCGACCAGATGAACGGGCTGGACCTGCGTGGATCGGGAGAGATACCCGAGCATTTCATGGACGAACGGAAGATACAGCCCCTGCAGAGGCAGGTTGCTCCAGCTGGTGTCCAGGGCCGTAGTCAGCAACAACACCTTTCCTTCACCCGTTGATCCTTCTATCAGTGCCGGGTCGCCGTTATCGAAGCGCATCAATATTTGTCCGTCACCGGTCGCTTCGCTGCGCCAGTAACCGTGGAACCGGGCCGACCAGTCAATATCCAGTGGCTCCAGCACCGGATGACGCCGATCCCTGTCCGCCAACAGCAGATAGTCATTACCCGCAAGGATATTGGTCTGCTGCAATCGAGCGGGCAGTACCCCAAGGCGATCGGACAGCGCAACACCATCCACCGTGGAGCCCGGCGCCACCAGCAGGCTACCGCCCTCTTCCACAAAACGGGACAATTCCCCAGCCATATCATCATCCCGGAGTCCGGCGTCCAGCAACACCACGACATCGTGATCGGACAGACTCTCCGTGCTGAACTCCGCCATCGTGGTCATGGTCACGTCATAGGGCAGTTCCTGCCCTTCTCCCGCCAATGCCAGTCCGAACCAGTGAGCACCGTCCTCGAACCAGTTTGAGGACGGCGATCCATTTACCACGAGGACCCTGGTCCGGGACTGTACGTTCATTGCGAAGTGATATCGGTTGTCCGATTCGAAATCATCCCCCTCAATGCGGATTTCGCCACGGCGCTGCCCTGCACTGTCAAACTGTACGGGTAGACCGACTACCGCCTCGGAACGATCATCCAGTGAGACGCTTGCCCGAGTCACCAGATCTCCGTCCAGCCACAGACTCACACTGGCCTGATCCGTGTGTACACTGCCATTGCTGCGCACCCGGGTCAGTATCTGGTGTTCACTGCCGCCCTCAACCAGCCGCTCGGGAATGCGCACGTCCAGAATCGACAGATTACGCACATCCCCGCCATCCACCGTCACTGTTTCCAGGTTGACTCCTGGAGACAATCGCCAGCTCCCGTCCACATTCTGCATCCCGTTCTGCTGGAAAGCGGAAATCATGACGATCTCACGACGCGAGTGGCGGGCCTCACCCAGCAGATCATCCGCGGCGCGCAAGGCCGGCTCGAAACGAGGCGCCTGAAAGCCGGGCGACGCCAGTTCTTCCACTGCGACGCGCGCGGCTTCGATATCCGTGCCCAGGGCACGGACCGCCCGGGGGGAACCGGAAAATGGCACCATGCCGATCTCATCCCCCGGATTCAGTTCCGAGAGCCGCCTCAGGGCTTCCTCCCGCAGACGGACATCGCGATCTCCCTGTTGCATGATCAGCGATCGATCGAGCAGCAGCACCACCGAGCGCGGTTCCGCGTCCATCAGTTGCCCCACGGCCCCCTGGAGGAACAGGGGACGAGCGAACGCGAATACCAGTAGCGCAATGATCCCGGCCCGCATGGCCAATAACAGCCATTGCTGGATCTGCTGGAACAGGACCCGCTTGCGTTTGGTGGCCTTGAGAAAGCGCAATGAAGGAAACGGCACCTTCGGCGGCTTTTCACGACGGATCAGATGAATGGCGACCGGCAACGCGATGGCCAGCAGCCCGGTCAGGAACAATGGCGCCAGAAAACCCATGACCTAGTGACTCCTGCCTCGACGCGACATGTAGGTAAAGAGCGCCCGATCCAGCGGCTGCGAGGTGTCCACCAGGCAGTAGTCCACGGCACCGCGCTGGCATTCGGTACGACAGTAGTCGAGATACTCCCGCAATTGCTCAAGGTAGCTGTTCCGGATGGCGCCCGGTGTTGTTATATGCGTGTCACCGCTTTCCATATCCACGAATTCCGACGAATCGCCAAACTCGAAGTGCAACTCCTGTGGGTCCAGAACGTGGAACAGGATGACCTCATTGCCCATGGCGCGTAATTGCCGGAGCATGGCGATGGTTTCCTTTTCACCATCCATCAGATCACTGATCAGTATGACCAGGCTCTTGCGCTTGAGGTTCTGCGCCAGTTCCCGCAGCGGCTTGACGATATCCGTGGTGGTGCCGGGCTTCAGTGCCTGCAATGTGCGCAGCAGGTGCATCAGGTGCGGCTGCCGGGCCATGGCCGGGATATAGTCGCGCAGTGATTCATCAAAGGTGATCAGTCCGACCGCGTCACGCTGTTTCATGATGAAATAGGCCAGCGCCGAAGCCAGGGTACGACCGTAGTCCAGCTTGGTCATGCCACCGGAGCCGTAGGCCATGGATGCGCTGCTGTCCAACAACAGATGGCAGCGCAGATTGGTCTCATCCTCATACTGCTTGATGTACATGCGGTCACTGCGGCCATACAGCTTCCAGTCCACATGCCGCATGTCATCTCCCCGCTGGTAATGCCGGTAGTCGGTGAACTCGACACTGAACCCGCGATTGGGACTGCGGTGCAAACCGGCCAGAAACCCCTCCACCACGACACGGGCCCGCAGTTCCAGATTATCCAGACTGCCCAGGATCGTCGGATCAATAAAATTACTGCTCTGCGTCATGCTGACTCCGGGTGGCGTGGCCTTACAGGCCGGTCTTCGGTTCAGGCACTGTTTCCAGCAGGCGCCGGATGACTTCATCGGTCGTGATCCGCTCGGCCTCGGCATGAAAATTCAGCAACAGGCGATGGCGGAACACGGAGGGCGCCAATGCCCGGATATCCCCATAGGAGACGTTATACCGCCCCTTGAGCAGCGCCCGGACCTTGGCCGCCAGCACCAGATTCTGGGACGCCCGGATACCCCCGCCCCAACTGACCCAGTCCCGGACAAACTGCGGTGCCAGGTCGCTCTGCGGGCGTGATGAATGCACCAGCCGCACGGCATACTGGACCACGGGCGTGGCCGCCGGTACCAGTCTCGCGATACGCTGGAATGCCAGGATGTCCTCGCCGCTCAACGGATGGGCCACGGTGTTTTCCACCACCTGCGTGGTATTGGCAACCACCTTGACCTCGTCCTCCTCGGACAGATACCCCAGATCGATCTTGAACATGAACCGGTCCAGCTGCGCTTCCGGCAAGGGATAGGTTCCCTCCAGTTCAATCGGATTCTGCGTGGCCAGCACAAAGAACGGCTTCGCCATCGGATAGGTATGTCCGGCGGCCGTGACCTGACGCTCCTCCATGGCCTCCAGCAGACTGGACTGGGTCTTGGGCGGCGTCCGGTTGATCTCGTCGGCCAGCAGGATATTGGTGAAAATCGGCCCCCGTACGAACACCAGCTTGCGCTGCCCCTCCTGTTCCTCGACGATCTCGGCACCGACCACATCGGACGGCATCAGATCCGGTGTGAACTGGATTCGACTGAAATTGACCTGAAGAATATCCGCAACGGTCTTGATCAGCAGCGTCTTGGCCAGACCGGGTACGCCGGTGACCAGACAATGCCCCCCGGCAAACAGAGCGATCAGCAGCTCGTCAACCACTTCGTCCTGACCGACGATGACCTTGCGGATCTCGGTGACAATCTGCTCATACCCGTCCTGCATGCGCCGCACCAGCGCCAGATCATCCTCATCGTCCAGTCCGGGCACTTCGGTCGGCATTTCTCCGGTGATCGTGTCAGTCATAGCAGCTTCCTGTCGTCAGGCGCGGTCGGGCCGCGTTCAATGGGTGTAGGCATAGATGAGGTAATTGATCCCCAGCCGATATGCCTCGTTACTGTATTCGGTCGGATAGTACTCATCAAAGGTATGTTCCCAGCCATCGCCCATATCCGAATTGTAATTGGCGACCAGCATGACACGCCCGTCGTCGTCGAGGATGGCATGCACCGAGGGCGGGTAGTTCGGGTCATCCAGATTGAAGGTCCGGTTGTTCCAGGTCACCATGCGGCCGGGCACCTGGGCCACCCGATCGATATCGTAGAACATATGGAAAATCTCATGGTCGGTGCTGAGCTCGACCAGTTCACGGTCCGGAAAGATCTTGGTGATCTCGACCAGGAAATCCTGCCAGTGCGCCTCGCTCCAGAAATCATCCAGCATCACGAAGCCTCCCCGAAGCATGAACTCCCGCAGCGACTCGACCTCTTCCTGCGTGAAATCCGGACCACTGCGCGTACTGCCGATCGGTACCCGTTTCATGGTCATATACAGAAAGATCTGTTCGTACAGCGCCGGATCGGTGAGATCCAACCAGCGGTGGTGCCGGGTGTTGGCGTCGATATGGGTGTACCGCTGCACACCCCGCAGGAAATTGGCCTCGGCATCGGGATAGTCGGTATCCCACCAGCCACCGCGCCGACTGCGACCGCCCGGATGGTTCTCATACCGTCCGCGGGTCCAGATAAACTCCGGCTCACCCGCCTCCTCATACTGGTACGGGCGCTGCTCCCGAATCGACTCCACATCAAGACCGCCGGACAACCCCAGTCCCTGCCCGCGCTGCGCCTGCGCGGCACCACTGACAATGCACAGGCCCAGCAGGATGGCTGTCGCGCCAGGCCGGATCATGGCGCCGTCTCCACGGCATCCAACAACACACGTTGCGCTTCCTCATAGGTCGGGGCCTGCTCCAGGGCCCGCAGCACGGTCGCGCGTGCCTCGTCGGGCCGATCGTCATTCAGATAGGCGCGGGCCAGTCGCGTCCGGGCATCCACCGGATCATTGCGCTCCAGCGTCGCCACGATCTCCAGTTCCTGAACGGCCCGTCCGGTCTCCGACTGTCGTTCCGCGACACGGGCAGCCAACTCGTGAACATCGAGCCGGTAGGGGTTGATGGCCAGCGCTCGCCCGATGTAATGGTCGGCCCGCTCCAGCTGATCGCGCTCGTAGGCATCAGAAGCCAGAACCATTGCCGAATCATAATCATGTTGCTGGTTCTCGAGCAGCGTTTCCAGCCACTGGATCCTGGCCTCGTGGTTTCCCAGTGCCTCGTGCACCTGGGCCATGACCAGCGCCGGACTCGGGTAGCCGGTATAGGTCGGCAGGATCTCATGCGCCTGCCGCAGGTATTCGATCGCACGCTCGTGGTCCTGTTCCCGGAACAGCACAATACCCATCTGCAGGTGGGCCTGGAAATCGCGGGGGTTCTCCTCGATGCGTGCTTCCATGTAGCGCTTGATGGACGCATTGTTATACACCTCGGCCATCTCGGCGCTGCTGTTCTCCCGCACTCCATGTCCGTGAGCGCTACCCTGGTCCGGCGCATCCTCGTTATGGACGTAGACATTCATGTCGTCGACACGCTGTCTGATCCATTGCTGAAAACGCTGATCAAAAACATCCAGTTCCATATTGAACACATTGCGAAACCGCTGCCCGTCATCACGGATCTCGCCATACTCATCGATCAGCATCAACAGGCGATCGAAACCGTACTCCTCCACGATATGATCCACCACCAGGTACGACTGGAAGTAGGCAAAGCTCAGGTCCGCGTTGCTTCGCGAACCGATAAAGCCGGCATTGAGATCACCGACGTGCAGCAGTTGATCGTCACGTACCGCCCGCACCAGATCCAGCCCCTGACGACGCCCCCACTCCGGTCGAAGCTGACTTTCCTCCCAGGTGGAAATGCCTTCGGAGAGCCAGCGCGGCATCCGGTTTTCCGTCATCTGCAAGGTGAATACATGAACCAGCTCGTGCCAGAGAATCTCCTGCCAGTTGGCGTCCAGATCGTCCGGGGAAATCAGGGTGACCACCTTGCCGAAACAGATCCCGACCAGCGGCCCGATATCGGGCAGACCCACTGAACGCACGGCAAAATCCTCGCTGTTCTCGAACACCTGGATGATGACCGGCACTTCCGGCTCGAATTCATAGCGCTCGACCAGCACATCCCAGCTTTCCTCCAGCAGGGAGGACATGTAGGGCCACAGCACCAGGGCATCGCGGGAGCTCATGTTGACGCGGAAGTGCTCGGTTTCCAGCGTGGCATAGCCATCCAGTGTGTCATAGAGCTGCAGCAGATTGGAGGTGAGCACATTGAACGGGTCATTGTCGAACGCCAGCTCCAGATGCTCCCGGCCTTCTTCCTCCTCGCCCAGACGCACCAGGTTGTTGCCCAGCACGGTGCGGCCGTGCCAGTACTCCGGGTCGGCCTCGATGGAACGTCTGGCGTGCTCTACCGCCTCCGTGAACCGGTAGTCGTGTCCGAACATTTCGGCCACCCGGGCATGAAATTCCGCGTTATCGGGACTGAAGGCTTCCACCCGGCGCGCAAACTCCCCGTAACGTTCCATCTGCTCCTGCAGGGCCGCAAGTCCTGCCTGCATGGCCAGTGCGGTAACGGACTCCGGATTGACCGCGAGCGCCTCGTCCAGGAACTGGCGCGCCTCGTCATAGCGCTCGTTACGGAACATCAGGTCGGCAAACACCGTCAGTGCCTCGACATCACGAGGATTGACCTCCAGGGCGGCCCGAAGCTGGCGTTCGGCATCGCCAATACGGGCCAGTCCAACCAGCGCCGGCGTGTAGCGCCGGTTCACCTCCAGCGCATCCCGGAACGACTGTTCCGCATCGGCATCATTGTATTTCTGCTGGAACAGCTCTCCCCACAGCACCTGGGCTTCCACATTCTCCGGATCGGTGCGCACCGCCTCGCTGAACAGCGAGTTGGCTTCATGGAAACGGCCCAGGCGCCAGTTGGCCAGCGCCACCATCGCCACATCCCCGGACCGGAACACGGATCCGTTCATGTAGCGCTGGATGGCCTGCCGCAGAAACGGCTCGGCCTCTTCATCACGCCCCAGATACATCAGCAGGTCGCCATACTGGACCAGTGCACGCAGCGGCGGCGTTACAGCTTCGCTGACCAGTTCCTCCAGCTTGGTCAGTGCCTCGGAGGATTGCCCCGTGTACCGCAGCAGCTCCGCCAGCTGGACGGTCTGCTCGGGCCACTCCAGGTAATCGTCGCCGATCAGCCCACGCAGGCGCTCCACCGCCTCTTCATACTGTCCGATGGCGGCACGGGCACGGGCCTCGCCGGCAGCCGTCTCCCCCACCCGCAACGGATCGTTGACCAATGGATACAGTTCGGCCGCCGCCTGCCAGGAGCCGCGATCCGCCAGCTCATGGGCACGGTCCAGCAGTTGATCGGCGGGATCGGGATCCGGCTCCTGCTG
>JAWLFN010000134.1:0-7590 GCA_041685555.1 Gammaproteobacteria bacterium
GGTGAATCCGGCACCGGCAAGGAAGTGGTCGCCCGCAATCTGCATGCGAATTCACCGCGCGCGGGCAAGCCGTTTGTACCCATCAACTGCGGCGCCATCCCGCCGGATCTGCTGGAAAGCGAGCTGTTTGGTCATGAAAAAGGGGCCTTTACCGGTGCCATCACGGCCCGCGTTGGTCGTTTCGAACTGGCCGAGGGCGGTACCCTGTTTCTGGACGAAATCGGCGACATGCCACTGCCCATGCAGGTCAAGCTGCTGCGTGTATTGCAGGAACAGACCTTCGAGCGGGTGGGCGGTGTCGAGACCCGTCACTGTGACGTCCGCATCCTGGCGGCCACTCATCGCAATCTTGACAAGATGATCGAGGAGGGGACTTTTCGGCAGGACCTTTATTACCGGCTGAATGTCTTTCCCATGGAAATGCCTGCCCTGCGTGAGCGAACCGAGGACATTCCGTACCTGCTCAATGAACTGATCAGTCGGCTGGAGAACACCGGGCGTGGCTCGGTCCGCTTCAACTCGGCGGCGATCCGCTCGCTGCGTCAGCATCCCTGGCCCGGTAACGTGCGGGAACTGGCCAACGTGGTGGAGCGCATGGCGATCCTGCACCCCCACGAGGTCGTGGGTGTCAGCGATCTGCCGCCGAACATGCGACACGAAGACGAGGACGGGATCGAGGCGCTGGAGGATGATTCCGAGCAGATGCTGCGTCTGGGGGCCGAGGCGGCGCCGTCTGTCAGCGGACCGAGACCGAAGGTCACCGACAATGGTGGCCGTCCGACCAACCTGCTGCCCATGCGTGGTCTGGATCTGAAGGAGTACCTGGGGAACCTGGAAAAGGATCTGATCGAGCAGGCGCTGGAGGACAGCAATGGCGTGGTGGCCCGCGCCGCGGAGAGGTTGCACGTGCGGCGCACCACGCTGGTCGAGAAGATGCGCAAATACGGCGTGGAGCGCTAGTGGGCCATGCGGGAAATAAGGTAATGATCAGCCGCGTCACAAGCACCGTGGGCAAGGCGCGCGAGCGCGGGACTGGCGGTCGCCAATTCAAGCGAGTGCAACGCCGCTCACGGCGCTTGTGGCGCGGCCCTTCGGGGGTGCATGGTTCACTCGTTGCTGCCCGAGGCGTCACCAGTCCACGTCAGGCTCGAAAGCAGCAGTTCGGTATCCGGGCCGTTTTCTTCGGTCTGCAGTAGCCGGGCCATGATGTAGCCGGCTTCCGGTGCCAGCCAGACCGTGGTGGTGCGGGGACTGTCGGGTTCGCGGATCCGTTCCAGGCGGAGGGTTTCCAGCACGCCGAACGGGGTCTCCAGTGTCTCCTTGCCCTGCAGGCGGTACAGATGCTCGTCCGTGCCGTGTTCATCCATGATGGTGTAGGTGAAGTCGCTCCGCCCGGAGTCCCTTTCCAGCGCAATCTGGACATCCAGGCGCATTTGCGCGGTGAAGGCCAGTTGATCCAGGGCGCCATCGGGCAGCTCATGGGTCTGTTCGCCATCCCGGGTGGACACATGGGCCAGACGGTCCTGCCAGTCGAAGCGGATATGTTCATGACGGCGGCTTATGCCGGTCTGCTCGTACCGGTAAGCGCCGGCCAAAAGGGATGTGCCGGCCTGGGCAAAATTACTGCTTTCCTCGATGGTGATCAGATTGGCCCCCAGTACCCGGACGCTCAACCCTTGAGTCAGGCGATAGGTGCCGACCCGGGTGTCATCATCGGTCTGCGATTGCTGCATCACTCGATAGGCTGTGGAGGTCAGGCCGCGTGAGCGCGCTTCGTACTCGGCTTCATAGGGGCTCAGCATGCCGTCGCTGGCAGGCCCCGTCTGCTCGTCGCCGGCGAAGGCCGAAAAGCCCGATAACAGCAACAGAAAACACGCCGGCAGAAGTCGCCCGATGGGACGTAGCGTTGCGGAAGCGGTGGCGACGGGATGCATGCGTTGTGACCTCTACAGCAGCCAGGGCGAAGTGCCCGAGCACGACACGTCCGGTTCAGTCAGTGGCTGGGTCCAGGCGGACACCGGATTCCGGCAGACGTCTGCCATCCAGGAAGGCAGCATTGTCCCGCATGACCAGTCGGCCTCTGGCGAACCAGTCGACCGCTTCAGGGTATATGCTGTGTTCACGAGTGGCAACCTTGCGCGCCAGGCTGTCGCGGTCATCTCCGACTGTCACTGGCACTGCCGCCTGGCAGATTACGGGTCCGCCATCGAGTTCCTCGGTGACGAAGTGCACGCTGACCCCGTGTTCGCGCTCTCCAGCATCCAGCACCCGCTGATGGGTGTTGGTGCCTCGATAGGCGGGCAGCAGGGACGGGTGGATGTTGAGAATGCGGCCGCTGTAACGGGACACGAAGCCGCCGGTGAGGATGCGCATGAAGCCGGCCAGCACCAGCAGCCGCGGCTGCCAGGTGTCGATGGTCGTGGCCAGTGCCTGTTCGAAGGACTCGCGGTCGGGATACTCACGGTGGTCGACCACGGCGCCGGGTACACCGGCGCTAGCGGCGCGCTGCAGTCCGTAGGCCTCGGGTCGGTTGCTGACCACGCCGACGACCTCGTAGGCGCTGTCGTGGCTGGCATCCATGATGGCCTGCAGATTGCTGCCATTACCGGAGATCAGGATCACGACCGGGCAACGGGTGTTGTTCATGCGCCGGCTCCCGCCGCCTCGCCGTGGGCGCCCGACATGGTCACGGAAGGGGCCGATGCAGCCTGCCCGGCAACGACTTCGCCGATGCGGAATGCTCCGAGATTGTGCGCTTGCAGGGTCTTCAACACCCGGTCGGCATGGTCGGCGGGCACGCAGATCACCATGCCCACGCCGCAGTTGAAGGTGCGGTACATCTCCGGTATGGCGATATTGCCCTGCTCACGCAGCCAGTGGAAAACGGCCGGCCACTGCCAGGCATCGGTGTCGATCACGGCGCGGCAACCCTCCGGCAGGACCCGCGGCAGATTCTCCGGAATACCGCCGCCGGTGATGTGGGCCATGGCATGAACCGGGCTGTGTGCCATCACCGCCTGCAGGGCGCGCACGTAGATCTCGGTCGGCTCCAGAAGCACGTCCATCAACGGGCGGCCGTCGAGGTCGCTGTCCATGCGGGCGCCGCTCACCTCCAGCACCTTGCGGATCAGTGAGTAGCCATTGGAGTGCGGGCCGGAGGAGTGCAGCGCAATCAATTGGTCACCGGGCCGCACGCGACTGTTGTCAATGATGCTGTCCTTCTCGACGACGCCGACGGCGAAGCCGGCCAGGTCATAATCTCCGGACTGGTACATGCCGGGCATCTCCGCCGTTTCACCTCCGATCAGGGAGCAGCCAGCCCGGGCGCAGCCTTCGCCGATACCGTTGACCACGGCGGCGGCGACACTGACATCGAGTCCACCGGTGGCGTAGTAATCCAGGAAAAACAGTGGTTCGGCGCCACAGACGATCAGGTCGTTGACGCACATCGCCACCAGATCGATGCCGACCGTGTTGTGCCGGCCCGCCTCGATGGCCAGCCGCAGCTTGGTGCCGACCCCGTCGGTGGCCGAGACCAGCACGGGCTGGCGATAACCGGCCGGTAACTCGCACAGGGCACCGAAGCCGCCCAGGCCGGACAGGACTTCCGGGCGCCGGGTACGCGCGGTGACGGCTTTGATGTTCTCTACCAGTGCATTGCCGGCATCGATGTCGACGCCAGCCTCCTTGTAGGTGAGTGGATCGCGGGATCGGGTCATAGGGATCTCTGTTGTGTTGGCGCAGTTGCACAGGCGGACGGACCGGGCCTGCCTCACAGGCCGCCATTCTACCATTTGCCCGTAGTGCAGTCAGCGAGTATTATCGCGGCCATGATGAAGTTGCCTGCATTGTCCATCCTGTTTCTGCTGACCCTGTTCCCGGTTTCCCTGCTGCACGCGGTGCCGGTGGATGGTCTGTACGAGGCCGAGATTCCGGTCAGCGGACAGAGTGAGTCCGAGCGCAATCGGGCATACCGTGAAGGGCTCACGCAGGTATTGCTGAAGGTGTCCGGGCAGCCGGTCGTGCTGGATCACCCCGCCGTGCAGTCCGCGCTGGGCCGTGCGGCTGATTTCGTCGAGGAGGTCAGCTATCGGACGGCAATGACCACACCGATTCCCGAGCCCGGGGAGCCTACTCCGGCACCGGTGCAGCAGGACTTCGTGAGTCTGCGGTTGTCGGAAAGTGACGTGGAACGATTGCTGCTGGACACCGGCGCTGGTGTCTGGGACCGCAATCGTCCGCTGGTACTGCTGTGGCTGGTGGTGCAGGATGCCGATGGCGATCGCCGGATGTTGTCCTCTGACAGCGACCATCCGGCGCTGGCGGTGATGGAGCAGTTTTCCAGAGAGCGCGCGGTGCCGTTCCAGATTCCGCTGTTGGACCTTGCCGATCGTCGTGCCCTGCCGGTCAGTCAGGCCTGGGCGCTGAACGCGGAGGCCATTCGCGAGGCCAGTGCCCGCTACGGCGCCAGTGCGGTGCTGGCCGGTCGACTGCTGGAAACCGCGGACAGCGAGTATGTCGGTGTCTGGCAGTTCCAGTTCCGCGGGCGCACGCAGACATTCGACCACATTGATGCTGAAGTGGCACCTTTCATCAGTCAGCCACTGCAACAGGCCACCCGTAGCATGGCTGAATATTTTGCGCTGTCACGCGAGGACCTGGCTCGGGAAGAGGAGTTGGTGGTAAAAGTGGATAACGTGCGGGCCCTGGATGCCTACGTCTCCCTGCTGGACTATGTCGGCGGCCTTTCCGTGGTGGACAGCGTACATACCAGTCTGTTGGATGGAGACCGGATGGAGATGACGCTCAGGGTGGCCGGTGGTGCTGAGAGACTGGGCGAGTTCATCCGTCTGGACCGGGACCTGCAGCCCGCGGACCCCGACGCCGGGTCAGATGTCCTGCATTATCGCTGGTCGCGTTGATGAGCAGTGGCGAGACGGCAAGGCAGTTGCCACTGGCGTTCCGGCTGGATCAGCATGCCACGCTGTACAATTTCCACGTCAATGAGACCAACCGGCCCGTGGTGGCTCATCTCCGGGCACAGCTGGCGATGATCGGAGACAATGTGCCGGCCTCGTCGGGCACGGTGGTGCGTCGCTTCACCTGGTTGTGTGGCATCAGTGGATCCGGGCGTTCCCACCTGCTTCAGGCGTTATGCCATCATGCCGACGAACTTGGTATTCCGGCCCAGTATCTGCCGCTGTCCCTGCATCGCGAATGGCATCCGGACCTGCTGGATGGGCTGGAGCACATGGGTATCCTGTGTCTGGATGACATCGACGCGGTGGCCGGTGAGGCGGACTGGGAACGGGCGCTGTTCAATCTCTACAACCGGATCGCCGAAAGCGAGACCCGGCTTTTCGCGGCGGCCGCTGTCAGGCCCGCGGATCTGCCACTGGCACTGCCGGACCTGCATTCGCGGCTGCAGGCGGCGGCGGTCTTCCGCCTGCGGACGCCGGATGACGACGATCGCCGCGGCGCTCTTCAGCTACGTGCCCGTCAACGCGGCTTCACACTGGGCGATGACGAGGCCAGGTACCTGTTGTCCCGCAGCGGGCGCGGCATGCAGGACCTGTTGGCGATCCTGGAGCAGCTGGATGGTTATTCGCTGGAAACCGGCCGCCGCGTCACCATTCCCCTGATTCGTTCCCTGATGGGCTGGTGATTGCTCACGATCACTGTCGCGGGTTTTGCAGACTGATCTGGTAGTGTTTGCGCATCTGCCGTATCCAGACGATCACCGAGGTGAAAATGGCGGCGCAGAGCAGGGCGTAGACCGTACCATAGAGGGCTTCTCCCGGAACAAAGGCGGTCATCACCGCGTGAATGAAATACAACAGGATGGCGAAACTCAGCCAGGTCACCATCCGGGGGGACCTGCGCCGCAGCCCCGGCAGGAAAATCGACAGAGGGATGATCCGCAGGGCCCATAATACAAAGGCCACCGCCACCGGGGCGCCGCGCATCCAGGTCAGAAACCCGTCGATGGTGAACAGCACCAACAGGGCTCCGTAGGATAGTACCACGGCGCGCCAGGACCAGGTAACACTCTTTGGTGTGTCATGGTGTTGCGGTGCATCGACCGTCATGTCCGTGACTCCTGAATCCGGGTGGCCAGTGTGGCGATACGCTGGCCCAGTACCTCACAGAGCTGGCGCTCCTCGTCACTGATCGGGCGATCGCTGTCCGGGCCGGCAAAATGACTGGCTCCATACGGTGTGCCACCGCTGCTGGTACTCATCAGAGCAGGGGCACTGTAGGGAATCCCGGTCAGTACCATGCCGTGGTGCAACAGTGGCAGGGCCATGCTCAGCAGGGTGCTTTCCTGTCCGCCGTGCAGGCTGGAAGTGGATGTGAACACCGCGGCCGGCCGGTCCACCAGGGCACCGCTGGCCCACAGGGCTCCGGTGCCGTCCAGGAAATGTTTCAGTGCCGCGGCCATGTTGCCGAATCGGGTCGGGCTGCCCAGCACCAGGCCACTGCAGTGCAACAGATCTTCCTCGCTGCAGTAGATGGCCCCTTCCCGGGGCACGGCCGGCTGGCTCTGCCGATGGTCGGGGGACACCGGGGGCACGGTGCGCAGTCGTGCCTCCATGCCGTCGATGCGCTCCACGCCATGGGCAATGTGACGGGCCATGTCGGCTGTTGCGCCGTAGCGGCTGTAGTACAGTACCAGAACGTAGCGGTTTGTGTTGTCGTCGGGACTCATGTGTCAGTGTCATTCCTTTCCGGTGGGGCGAGGTCGGCAAAGCGGGTCTCACCCAATTGCTGTTCCACGGTTGTATCCACCCGTTCCAGCCAATTGGCGATGGCCTGCTGCTGCGGGCAACGTGAGCGAATGGTGAGCGGATCCGGTGCCATCCGGCGGATCCGCTGACGCAATTGCTGGACGGGCAACGTACTGACATCGCCTATGGGCAGGTACCGGGATGGATCATTGGCGGTGGCCGCGATGAAACGGATGCGCTCGAGTGTGCTCAGTGCGACTTCGACGATCTGAGAGTTGATGCCGGTATGATCCACGATTTCATCAATGCTCCAGGGCGGCTGGCGGTCCAGGAAACGTTGGACGATCAGTGCGGCCACCGTCAGCGTCACTTCTTCCTGATCACGTAATGCCAGACGTAGCGGCTTGCGACCATTGCGGGTCCGTGACGGGTGCTGGTGATAGAAAGCCACCGATGAGCCGATCAGCAGCACGAACCAGCCCAGGTACAGCAACAGCATCAACAGGATCAGTGCGAAAAAAGCCGCATAGATGACCGCATTGGCGGAATTGGCGACCAGGAAATTGCTGAAGACCCAGCCCAGCAGTTTCCACGCGATGGTTGTGACTATGCCGCCGATGATTGCCGAGGAGAATTGCACCCGCGTATTGGGAATGAAACGATATGCGAAGGCGAATGCCAGCGACATGAACACCAGTGGCATCAGGAAGCCGATAAACTGCAGGATCCACGCGCCGAAAGAGAGGCTGTCGAGGTATTCGACCACAAAACTCGTGTTCACGGCAGAAGCCATGCCGACCGAGATCAGAATGAGCAGGGGACTGCCGATCAGCGCGAAAAGGTACTCGCTGATGCGGTTGGC
>JAWLFN010000135.1:0-7565 GCA_041685555.1 Gammaproteobacteria bacterium
GAACCTGTCCGAGCAGACCATTGACGGCAACCTGTATATCACCCTGCCGGTCAGTGACAACCTGCCATGGGTCAGTGGTCTTGCAGCGTTGAACAACCTGATCAACTGGCAGGTGGCGGTCGGCGTTTTCGTTCTGGACCAGATTTTCGGTGACCAGGTGGATAACCTCACCAGCGCCCAATACAGCCTGCAGGGTTCCTGGGAGACGCTGGAGCCCAGATTGACCCAGGCGTTCACAACCGGAGACGAGGAGGAAGGTAATGAGCCCGCGACAGAGCCCTGAAGTGAGGGAAATGACAGCTGCGGCAGTGCAGATGGTCAGTGTTCCGGATGTGGAAGCAAACCTGATGGCCGCGGAACGCCTGATCCAGCGTGCGGTGGAACAGGGCGCCGACCTGGTGGCGTTGCCCGAGAACTTTGCGGTGCTCGACAGCGGGCCGATCGGAGAGCATGGTGAAAGGCACGGAGATGACCAGGCACCGCTGCAACGGTTCCTGGCAGAGCAGGCAGCGCGTCATGGCATCTGGCTGTTGGGGGGTACCATCCCGCTGTTGGATCGACCCGATGGTGGCGGTGTGCTGGAGGATGGCCGTGTCCGGCCCGCTTCGCTGCTGTTTGATCCGGAAGGTCGCTGTCAGGCCCGCTATGACAAGATTCACCTGTTTGATGTGGATGTGGAGGATGCCCAGTCCCGCTATCGCGAGTCGGCCACCTTCGAGCCAGGTGATCGCCTGGTGGTGGCGGACACGCCTTTCGGGCGGATGGGATTGAGTGTGTGCTATGACCTGCGTTTTCCCCGTCTCTATGAATCCCTGGCAGACTTGGGGGCAACGCTGATCACCGCGCCATCGGCGTTCACGGCGGTGACCGGGAAGGCGCACTGGGAGGTGCTGGTGCGTGCGCGGGCCATCGAGAACCAGGTATACCTGCTGGCGCCCGGGCAGGGTGGTCAGCACAATGAGAGAAGGGCCACCTGGGGGCATTCGATGATCGTCGATCCCTGGGGAGGCGTGCTGGCGCAGCATGAAGAGGGGGAAGGCGTCGCGATCGCCAGCATCGAGCCGCGGTCGGTCGAGCGCGTCAGGGCCGCCATGCCGGTGTCCAGCCATCGACGTCTTTCCGGTGGTGAAGGGGATGTGGTGTGAGTGAGGGAGTATCACGCCTGCCCGGTGAACGGGACGGGGTGTTCGACAAGAGTCTGGTGGCCAACCTGTTGGCACTGGCCCTGCTGATCCTGGGAGCGTGGCTTTCCTGCGCGCCGCTGTTGCACGCCGGCGCATTTGCCTTATCCGGTGGGCTGACCAACTGGCTGGCCGTGCATATGCTGTTTCACCGGGTGCCCGGTCTGTATGGCTCCGGAGTCATTCCGTTGCATTTTCGCGAGTTCAAGGCGGGAATAAGACGTCTGGTCATGCAGCAGTTCTTCAGCCCCGCCACCATTGCGCGGGTCTCGGAGGCAGGGCTGGTATCCGGTGATCGCATCAATGCCGTTCTTCATCAGCTGGTGAACGAAATGGACTTCGATCGTGCCTTTGATTCGCTCGTGGAGGCCATACTGCACTCATCGTTTGGAAACATGATGGGCATGTTCGGTGGGCGCGAAGCGCTGGAGAGTCTTCGTGCCCCCTTTCGGGAACGGATGCGTCGCCACCTGGAAGCCATGCTGGAACAACCGGCATTCAATGAGCTGTTACAGGAAGCGTTGCGCGAAATCGGTGATCCGGACAATATCGCGCGATTCGTTGAGCGGATCGTTGATCAGCGTCTGGACGAACTGACGCCGATCATGGTGCGCGATATCGTGCAGTCAATGATCCGTCGGCACCTGGGCTGGCTCGTGGTGTGGGGCGTCATCTTCGGCGGGGTGCTGGGACTGCTGTTCAGTTTCGCTTCCTGAGTCGCCCGTGGTTTCCGGGAAATGTAGTATTTTGTATCAATAGATGTAAAAAGAACCGCATTCCGATAGAATGCGCGCCCTTCGGGAATGCGTTCCCCGGACTTTTCCATTCAGCAGTAACAGGTAATGATCCATTATGGCGAGACCAGTCGAGTTTGTGTATGAAGATGTTTTGACCAATGCCATGGAGCAGTTCTGGAGCGAGGGCTTTGAAGCCAGTTCGGTACAGAAGCTGCTGGATGCCACCGGCATCAATCGGGGCACGTTGTATAACTCGTTTGGCGACAAGGACACTTTCTTCCGCTCCTGTCTGAAGCATTACAGTGAACTGGTGCAGCGGGACCTGGATGCGTCGCTCAATAATGATGAACTGGCACCGTGGGACGCCATCAGTCGATATTTCCAGCTGGCCGTGCTGGGCGTGCCGGCCCGTCGCCGCGTCAAGGGTTGCCTGCTGGTAAACTCATTCTGTGAAAGTATCAACTGGGACAAGGAGCTGCAGAAAGTGGTGAAGTCCTACCATAACAACATCCGCAAGGCGTTCCTGAAGCGCACCAGGGAAGCCGGGACTGCCGGGCAGCTGGCTGACGGACTCACGCCGGAGTTGGCTGCGGACATGCTGATGAACACGCTGACAGGAGTCCGCGTCGCCTCTCGGGAAGGCCGGCCGCCAAAACAGCTCCAGGCGGTCATTGAGGCGTCCGTCCGAGCGCTGCAGTGAGCCCGGATCGGGCCGGCATGGGTATTGTGGCCCGCTACATATCAGGTATACTTGGTGTCATGAACGCAACGATAGCCCGCGCCGTATTGCCGGAGCGGGTTACGGAATACCTAAAATAAATAGATAAATCAAGTACTTGAGGAACGGGTTGAACATAACATGAAAAAACTGGCAGGCAACAGAAAGAAAGACGAAAGCAGCATCGACCTTACGCCCATGCTGGACGTGGTCTTCATTCTGCTCATTTTCTTCGTGGTGACCGCGACATTTCTCTCGGAAACGGCCATTGACGCCGCCAGCAGCGACAGTAGCGACGAGCCGCCACCAGAGCAGCCTCCAGAGGATCGGAATATTCTGGTCGAGTTGGGGGCCAATAACGAGATCCGCTTCAATGGCGCACCCAGGGCCGTACAACCAGGGCAGGTCCGGGCCAATATCGACCGCCTGAAGGCCGAGAACCCGGAAGCGAGTGTGATCGTGCAGCCTCACAACGACTCCAATGTCCAGACGCTGACCACGGTCATGGATGCGGCGCGGGAAGCAGGCATATTTGACATATCCATCGTTGAGCCGTAGCCGCCGGACCGATGAAGTGGATCGAATGCGCACCCGTAAGGGTGCGTTTTTCGTTGTGCGGTCGGTAATATGGGGGCATCGAGACAGGCATGGAACTGAATGGCAGGACCCTGAACAGCATCGTCTGGCGGCAGGAGAGCGCGTCCCTGCGGATCATTGATCAGACCCGGCTGCCCCATCAACTGACGTATCGGGAGCTGGATTCTCTGGATTCAGCCTGCGAGGCGATTCAGAGCATGCGTGTGCGGGGCGCGCCACTGATCGGTATCACGGCCGCGTTCGGTCTGTATTTCGCGCTGCGACGTGGCGCGGTGTCCGTGGGACTGGCCTGTGAACAGCTGTTGGCCACGCGGCCGACCGCCGTCAATCTGCAGTGGGCTCTGCGGCGATTGCGGCTTGCCTTGCATGACGTGCCAGCCTCTGAGCAACCACGGAAGGCACTGGACAGCGCGCAACAGCTACTGGCCGCGGATGCCGCTGCCTGCGAGCAGATCGGCGACCATGGCCTGCTCTTGTTGAAGGCCCTGCATGAACGTCTGCGACGACCACTCAATATCCTCACCCATTGTAATGCCGGCTGGCTGGCCACTGCTGATTGGGGAACCGCCCTGGCTCCCGTGTACAAGGCGCATGCGGCCGGTATACCGGTTCATGTATGGGTGGATGAGACTCGTCCCCGGCTTCAGGGAGCGGCCTTGACCGCGTGGGAGCTTGATCAGGCTGGCGTGCCCGCCACGGTGATTGTGGACAACGCCGGAGGGCATCTGATGCAGTCGGGCAAAGTGGATATCTGCCTGGTGGGTAGTGATCGCACCGCTGCCAATGGCGATGTATGCAACAAGATCGGCACCTATCTCAAAGCCCTGGCGGCACAGGACACCACAGTCCCGTTCTACGCGGCATTGCCGCTTTCGACCATCGACTTTGATCTCGCCGAGGGAGTTGGAGCCATCACCATCGAGGAGCGTGATCCGGACGAGGTGCGCTGGGTGACGGGAGCCGGCAGAGATGGCCGTCCCACGGCAGCGCGGGTGATGCCTCCGGGGGCGCGGGCCGCCAACCCGGGCTTTGATGTGACTCCTGCCAGGCTGGTCAGCGGCCTGATCACCGAGCAGGGCGTGGTTGAAGCTTCCGTGGCCGGCGTGCGCGGCCTTCTCGTCACCCCGGGGGCCAGTTGAGTGGACGTCCTCCCATAATGTGCAGATGAATATGATGGACCGACTGCCCGCCATGCTCGCCGGTGTTGATGACGCTGCGGTAGCCCTTATCGGAAAGTCCTTCCTGACGCGCGATATTGGCTCCCGCTGTCATCAGGCGCCCCATGAGCGGGGCTTCAGCCTCGGTGAGTTCATCCAGACTGCTGATGTGTTTTCTGGGGATGACCAGAATGTGGGTGGGTGCCTGCGGGTTGATATCGCGGAAGGCATAGACCTGATCGTCTTCGAATACCTTCTCGGACGGAATTTCGCCTTCCAGCATCCTGCAGAACAGACATTCGCTTGCCATGTTCGGAGTTCCTCCATAGACTCGGACTGTTGTTTCGATTCTACGTCAGGAGAAGAGGAATATCACTGGTGATACTGCGATTTTCGGTCTCAGACCGTGGCTGCCATTCCGTCTCAAGCGAAACCGTCGGGAGGCACCTGGCCGCGGTGGTCTCCATCCTGCTGTTGTTCCTGCCCGGGTGGTTGCCGGCGTCAGCGCTGGCTACTCCGACAGAGTACGGCTACCAGGTGGTGGAGCGTTTTCCCCACCGTTCCACGGCTTTTACGCAGGGTCTGCTGGTCCGCGATGGCGTGTTGTACGAAGGCACCGGGCGATATGGCCGTTCGGGCGTGGCCAGGCTGGATCTGGAGGAAGGGCGGCTGCTCGACCATCGGGCTCTGCCAGGGCAGTACTTCGGCGAGGGGATCGCGATTTTTGACAACCGCCTGTACCAGTTGACCTGGAAGTCCGGACTGGTGTTTGTCTACGATGCCGATACGCTGGAGCCGGAGACATCACATTATCATCCCGGTGAAGGTTGGGGGCTTACCCATGATGGCGAGTCGCTGATTCTCAGCGATGGATCAGACAGTTTGCAGTTCATTCGTCCGGATGATTTTTCGGTGATCAGGCGTGTGCCGGTGACACTGGAGGGCGAGCCGGTCCATCGACTCAACGAGCTGGAGTACATTGACGGCGAGGTCTGGGCCAACGTCTGGATGAGTGACTACATTGTCCGCATCGATCCGGACAGCGGCGAAGTGGTCGGTCTGGTCAACCTCTCCGGACTGTCGGAGCAGACCACCACCGAGGGTGCGGACTCGGTGTTGAATGGCATTGCCTGGGATCCGGACGAGGAGCGACTGTTCGTGACCGGCAAGCTGTGGGGACACCTGTTCGAGATCGAGGTTCTGGGTCCCGAGCGCTCCGGGGACGCGCCACGGCCGTGAGACGCGCCTGGCATCTCATGCTGGCTCTGGCGGTGCTAGCGGCTTTCAGTGGCTGTCGCGCACTGGGGTACTATGGTCAGGCCGTCACCGGGCAACTCGGACTGTTGATGCAGAGAGAGCCGGTCGATGAAGTGCTGGCCGATGACAGGGTTTCTCCCGGAGTCCGCGCGGCATTGCAGCAGGCCAGTGCCGTGCGCGAATTCGCCAGTGAGTTGCTAGGCCTGGAAATGTCTGGCAGTTATCGCCACTATGTATCTCTGGATCATCCGTACGTGGTCTGGAATGTGTTTGCCGCGCCGTCGGATTCCCTGGAGCTGCGCGAGTGGTGTTTTCCCGTCGCCGGTTGTGTCGGATACCGCGGCTATTTTTCCAGAGCCGCTGCTCACCGCGAGGCTGAACGCCTGGATGGGCTCGGCTATGACGTCTATGTGGGCGGTGTCGCCGCCTATTCCACACTGGGCTGGTTTGATGATCCGCTGACCACTCCGATGCTGCAGCGGCCGGATTGGGCATTGGCCGCGCTGTTGTTCCATGAGCTGGCCCATCAGCGGGTTTACGTTCCCGGTGACACGGTCTTCAATGAAAGTTTTGCGACGTTCATCGAGCAGGCTGGTCTGCGGCGCTGGCACGAGGCGGGTCCGGGTGATGCCCGGGCGTTGGGCGAGTGGCGTCGGGCCCGGCGCAGGCAAACTGATTTTGTGGATCTGGTTGGTCGTCATACCGCGCAACTGGAGCAGCTGTACGCAGAGGTAGAGGACGCTCGTGCGGCCGCGGCGGCGCGTGAGCGGATACGTCAGCAGTTACGCGAAGAATACGCCGTGCTACGGTCCTGCTGGGGCGTTGACGCATACGGTGACTGGTTTGCGGGACCGTTGAACAATGCCCAGCTGGCCACGGTGGGTGCCTATAATCACTGGGTGCCGGCGTTCGCGTTGCTGATGGAGCAGGCCGGTGATGACTGGGCTGTGTTTCTGGACGCCGTTGAGACGCTCGCCGGTCTTGAGACGGACGAGCGTGACTCCCGGATGATCCGGTTGGCGGTGGAAGCGGAGCAGTCTTCCGTCGTCACTCCTGTTCCTCCCACTCGATGCGATCCTGCGTCGTCGTGACCAGTTCCTGGTAGAAGTCGCTGCCGGGGTCGATTTCGGCAGCCTTGCGGTAATGTCTCAGCGCCACTTCCAGCTCGCCCTGATCGTCGTATATACGTCCCAGTGTGCGGTGCAGGAAGGCGTTGTCCGGCTGCAGTTCAACCGCTTTTTCATAGACCTGCAAGGCCTTGTCGGACTCACCGGCATTGAGGTAGTCATTGCCGGTCAGGTAGACCAGGGATTCGTTGTCCCGGTCTGCTTCCAGGGCTCGCAGGTCGAATTCGATGGCGCGGTCATATTCGCCCCGGTCGCGTAGCAGCCGGCCCAGATTGGCCAGTGCGCTGCGCAAGGCGGTGTCCGGCGCCCCGTCATACAGATTCACGAACCGGATGAAGTTCGGGATGGCCTCGTCATAACGACCCTGACTGTAGTGGATATTGGCCATGTTCCGGTACGAATCCAACATTTCCGGGTCGGCCGCGACGGACAGCTCGTATTCCTTGATGGCCTCGTCATACCTTTCCTGATTGTTGTAGGTGTTGCCGCGGCGGTAATGCCGGATCGACAGCTCGGTATCCGCGCTCCGGCTGCCCCCCTGCTGAGCGTGGACCACGCCACGATCACCATGGGAAAGCCCCTGGGAAAGGGCCAACAACAGCCCCAGCAGACAGGCTGTGGAGCAGGTTCGCTGAATCAATGCATACTTCATGAAGTTCTCTTCCTGTACACGATTTGGGGATGCCACGCCGAGACATCCCGAGACTTGCCATGATTGCCTGGATACTGCCCAGTGTAGTGGAATCACGGCTTCAATGGTACTGGTCAGGCGCCTGCAGGGCTTGCCGCGG
>JAWLFN010000136.1:0-7433 GCA_041685555.1 Gammaproteobacteria bacterium
GGCACCAACCGGGTGGCGGTATTTCTCCAGTGCATGGTGGGGGTCCGAGGATTCAATCACTACGGCAAACTGGATACCGCGGCCATTCTGCCCATCCTGGTACCCAACCTGTTGGGCGGGGTGGTCGGCGCGCTGACGGCCGCCCTGCTGCCCAACGTGACCCTGAAGCCACTACTGCTGGGCACGGTCATAACCATGTCCCTGATTATCCTGCTCCGCCCCGGATTCATCACACCCCCGCCCGGCACGCCCGTAGTTTCCGTGAGCGACAGCCGCGTCGGCTGGTGGATGCTGTTCCTGGCCGGCATCTACGGCGGATTCGTGCAGGCCAGCGTGGGCTTCATACTGCTAGCGGCTCTGGCTGGGGTACTGCGCTATGACCTGGTGCGCGCCAATGCGCTGAAAATGACCTGTACGCTGGCCTTTACCGGGGTATCGCTGGTGATCTTCGTCGCGTTCGGGCAGGTCGCCTGGATCCCCGGACTCGTACTGGCCATCGGGACGATGAGCGGAGCCTATCTGAGTGTGCGTTTCGCGCTTCGCGTCAGTCAGACCACCATCAAATGGTTCCTGTTCCTGATGACGGTCTGCGCCAGCATCGCGGCCATGGTGTTCTGAAGCGGCCGGACTCAGTCTTCCACCACTTCCACATTGGTGAAAACCAGTTCCACCCTGGCACCTCCCAGAGTGCTGTCACCGACATCCACCTGTCCACCGTAGCTGCTCACGATATCGGACACCACCGCCAGACCGATGCCCTGGCCCCGTGGCAGGGTATCCAGACGCGCCCCTCGGTCAAGCACACGCTCCCTGTCGGCGGTCGGTATACCGCCCCCGTTGTCTTCCACGACAAGACACAATGGATGCCCGGGGGCATCGCTGACATTGGCTGAGACGTGAATGACACCGTCACCGTACTTGCAGGCATTGTCCATCACGTTGCCCACCACCTCCATCAGGTCACGTTCATCCCCGAGGAAACGCAGACGCTCATCCAGGGTACAACGGATGTCCAGGTCATCGTCGGCATACACTTTCGCGAGCGCCGCCGCCACCCGACGCACCACCCGTGCCACGTCGACCCTCCGCGCCAGCAGGGCGGTTCCGCGCTCACTGCGGACGGCCCGCTGCAACTGGTAGCGCACGATCTGATTCATGCGCTCGACCTGCTCCTCCATGGAAGACAGTTGCTCGGTCGAGGCGGATATCTCGCCCCCCGACTGACGCAGGTCATGCAGACCGGCCCGGATCACCGCCAACGGGGTTTTCAGACTGTGGGCCAGGTCGGCCAGGGTAGTACGATAGCGGCCCTGCTGCTTGCGCTCGGCACGGATCAGCACATTGAAGTTGTCCGTCACTGCACCCAATTCTCTGGGGTAACCTTCAGACAATACTTCGCTGTCTCCGCTTTCAATCTGCTTGATATCGCCGGCCAGCCGTCGCAGGGGGGCCAGCCCCCAGCGCAACAGCAGCAATTGCGCCACCAGCAACAATACAGCCACTCCACCCAACCAGGACCACAGGCTGGTTCGAAAACGACTCACCTCGGCCAGGTAGGACTGCATCGACTCGAACACGGTGAATACGAACGGTTCGCCGCGATCCTCCCAGACCACGGCATAATGCATGACGAAATATTCCTCGCCACCCAGCATCCGCTGCTCAAAGCGGAATTCGCCTCGCGTCAGGTCGGCGGGAACCGCTTCGCGGCTGATCGGCTGATCCAGAGCCGAAGCTGTACGTAACAGCTCTCCCTCCTGATCGGACACCAGCCCATACAACCCGGAGTTGAGCTGCGCAAAACGCGGCTCCCGCACACCATCACCGAGGTAAAACCTGTCTCCCTCTTCCTCGAAAGCGGCCAACAGCACATAGATCTGGACCCGTAGCTGTTCCGCCGCACCGGTCTCAACGCTGTCCCGGAAAGCACGGTCCAGTACCACTCCAGTGAGACCGAGGAAAAGAGCAAGCATCAGTGTGAATGCCACCAGAAAACGGTGTTGCAGGGAATAATCACGCGTCCGGGACGAGGCAGACATATTCAGGACATCTCGCGCAGGCGATAACCCTGCCCGCGGATGGTCTCAATGGGCTTCAGCGTCTGTTCCGGATCCAGTTTCTGACGCAGGCGACGGATGAACACTTCAAGGACGTTGCTGTCCCGATCGTAGTCCTGGGCATACAGATGTTCCGTCAGCTCCGCCTTGGAAACGACCTGCCCGGGATGCAGCATGAGGTATTCCAGCAGACGATATTCATAGGCGGTCAGTTCGACTGGCTGACCCCCTACCGTCAGGCGCTTGCGTCCCGTATCCAGGATCAGCGGGCCGACCCCGACCCGCGGACTTGAATAGCCCGCCGCCCGTCGTAGCAGCGCATTGAGCCGGGCAATGATCTCTGGCATGTGGAAAGGCTTGACCACATAATCATCGGCGCCGGCATCCAGACCACTCACCTTGTCCTGCCAGTCATCCCGGGCAGTCAAGATCAATACCGGGAAAGTGAGCTGTTGCTCCCTGATGCGGCGGATCAATGCGAGGCCATCCATTTCCGGCAGACCCAGATCGATGATGGCGGCGTCATATTCAAACTCAGTGGCCTGATACAGCCCTGTCCGGCCATCGGCCGCGTCGTCGACTACATACCCTTCCCGCGAAAGATGCTGTACAAGCTGCTGACGCAACAGGCTTTCATCCTCTACAACCAGCAGGCGCATACCGGCCACCCTCCCTGTCCGGAATCATTCGCGACTTACGCGACCAGTTGCCTGATCCACATAGACGGTGAAGATGTTGCCATCATTATCCAGTCGCACCCGGTATCGCACAGTCCCGTTCTCCGTGACTTCGGACAGGCTGATCACCTCGCCGGCAAACCGGTAGCGAACCCGATCCAGCGCCTGCTTTCTGGTAACGGGACCGGGCGCCTCGGCCTCCAGCGTGGACTGGTCGGTGTCCGGCCCATCGACAGGCTGAGCCTGCAACACAGTTCCGGTGCCGGAAAGCACCAGCAGCAATACCAGATCTCTCAATAGCCCGCGGATCGCCCGCGGGCTCCCGCGCTGTATCTTCACCGATTTCAATGCCGATCTCCATGGTCACTGGTTCAGAATACCGGTTCGACATGGACCCGGACCTTTATACGATGGCCGGGATCATGATCCGTATGCACCGAATACTCCCGGCCCTGGTAGCGATACCGTACATCGTATCCGACCAGTCGCTCTTCGTGCCGGTAATCCTCGATGGTCTCACACTGCCGTACCGTGCGGTATCGCACGTCCGCGGAAGAGCGGTCGTTGGCCGCCACTATATCACGCCCGATGGAGTGCCCCAATACGGCGCCGACCACAGCCCCGACCCGGCGGCTGGACTTG
Source organism: Gammaproteobacteria bacterium (assembly GCA_041685555.1). Classification (GTDB taxonomy): domain Bacteria; phylum Pseudomonadota; class Gammaproteobacteria; order Pseudomonadales; family Pseudohongiellaceae; genus PWQG01. Next base: position 3,377 of record JAWLFN010000136.1, read on the forward strand.
TTGGTGCCGACGGCATTGCCGATGGCCCCACCGATCACGGAACTGACCAGTTCCGGCGTGCGGCTGTCATGGGAGCGGCCACGATCAGAGGTACGGACGCGCTCATTCCAGCACTCACGGCGCGGCGCACTGACCTGGACCTGACGGTATACCGGACGCGATTCAATCACCGTGGCATAGTCGTAATCGCCAGCACCCCGACGATCATTGCCGGCCAGCACCGAAGACGCAGCAAATGCGCCAGCAAGTAACACGATGGTCAACATGGTTTTTCTCATTTCCGGACCCTCCTCAGTTCTGTTCTCACCCACGGCCGCACAGTAACAGTGGCAGGCTGAACCGAAGCTGAAGGAACCTGCGACGCCGGTCCATGGGGGCTACCGTTGACTCATGCCTTGAACCGCAGAGGAGAAACGGTACAATCATTGACATCAGACTGCCACCCGACAACTGACAGTCTGTTGACAAAAATTACAATAAATTCAGCCAATAGAGATCCATCATGCTCATCAGATCGATTGTTTCCTCCATCATCGCCACGTTAGCCGCCGCCATCCCCATCTTCCTGTTGACCCGGCCGACTGGCGGCAACCCCTCCATGGCGTTTCCCGCCTTGCTGGGCACCACGTTTCTGGCCACGTTTGCGGCTGCCGCACTAACCACTCGGCGGCAGATTCCGGGCGGGGACGCCAGGTCGCCTTCAACCCCGGACCCGATCCGCGAATGTGGTGAGGTAAAGTGGTTCAACACGGCCAAGGGCTACGGATTCATCACCCGCGACAGCGGTGACGATGTGTTCGTGCATTTCCGCTCCATCCGGGGCACGGGGCATCGCACTCTGAAGGACGGACAGCGCGTGGAGTTCTCCGTATCCATGGCGGAAAAGGGGCCACAGGCCGATGATGTGACCGTACTCTGAGGCACGCGGTACGGGCGGGCTCTTTTTACTGTTCCGCCTTTCGTGCAATAATCATGGGGAATTGTATGTCTCTTGCATTGTAATCTTTCAATGCCGATCCGGAGTCGCCCATCTTGTATTCTTCAGTCCCCGCAGAAAAACCGCCGATCAACTGGACCAACACCCTGTTGTTTGGCATCACCGGCCTGTTGGCCGTCACCCTGGTTCCCTGGTACGGATTCACTTATGGCTACAGCGCCTGGGACTGGACCATTTTTGTCCTGTTGATGGGCTACTGCGGCATTTCCATCACCGCCGGCTACCATCGGCTGTGGTCGCACAAGGCCTATAAGGCACATCCGGTGTTACGCGCGCTGTTCGCGGTAGGCGGCGCCTGTGCCCTGCAGAGTGACGTATTCTCGTGGGCCTCCGACCATCGCCGTCATCATGCGTTTGTAGACAATAATGACCGTGACCCGTACTCGGCCGGTCGCGGCCTCTGGTATTCACACATTGGCTGGATGCTGCGCTATTACGACAGCAGCAGGGGCGATTACTCCAATATCAAGGATCTGCAACGCGACCCGATTCTGCAATGGCAGAGCCGCCACTACCTGTTGCTCGTTCTGCTCATGAACATCGCGCTACCGGCATTCCTGGGTTACCTCGGAGGCAGCATCATGGGCGGGCTGTTACTCGGTGGCCTGCTCCGTCTGGTATTGAGTCAGCATGTGACATGGCTGATCAACTCATTGGCCCACGCCTGGGGCCGACAGACCTACAGCGCGCGCAGTTCGGCCCGAGATAACCCGGTCATCGCGCTGCTGACCTACGGTGAGGGCTACCACAACTACCATCACACCTTCCAGTGGGACTATCGGAACGGCATACGCTGGTGGCACTATGATCCGACCAAGTGGCTGATCCGGGCCTGCAGCTGGGTGGGACTGACCCGCGACCTCAAGCGCGTCTCCCCGCTGGCGATCGAGACTGCCCGTCTGGAGATGCAGTACCAACAGGCCACCGAACAGTGCTCCGCCCTGGCCAACGCCGACAAATGGCGTGAACGCCTGGAAATGGAATATGAGCAACTGAAACAGACCCTTCAGCTCTGGGCCAATCATCGTCAGGAATGGTATGAAGCCCGGGCCGACGCACTCCACGAAAAGTGGGAGCACTTGCGAATGCGGGACAGTTATCGTGAAGTCCGATACCGTCTCAAACTGCAGCGCCAACGCTGGCGTGAGCTGCTGGAGAACTTTTCCAACATACCGGCAATGACCGGCTCGTAAAGTGACTGGTGAGCCATGCGGATAATACGGTAATATCCGCATGCCCCACTAGACGACGGAGGTGTCTGCATGCTGAATGTCCGCCCTGCCCTTATGATCATCGTACTATGGCTGCTCTCATGGCCTGCTCTGGCATTGGAGGAAGGCGAACCGGCGCCGGATTTCACACTGCCGACGCTGGGCGGCGACGGCGAGACCATCACATTGTCTGATCTGCGCGGCCAGGTGGTCTATGTAGATTTCTGGGCATCCTGGTGTCTGCCCTGCGTGCGATCTTTGCCGGAAATCAGCATGCTGTATGATGACTATCATGACCAGGGCTTCGAAGTGGTGGCCATCACCATCGATAATCCGATCGAGGATGCCAATGCATTTCTTGAAGAACTGGACACACCACTGGATTACAGACTGGCCGCCGATACCGATGCCGATGTGATGGATGCCTACGGCGTCCGCGGCATGCCGACATCGTTTCTTGTGGACCGGGATGGCACTATCCGGATGGTTCACGAGGGGTACCGGGACGGCGATCTGCAGCGCATCGAAAATGCGCTGCAACCACTGTTGTGACAAGCCCTGGCACACCCTGACCGACGACCAGCCAATACTCATGCAAGGAGCCGATACTTGAACGACGCACAGGTACAGGAACGCCTCAACACCCTGCGAAACGAACATGAACGCATCAGGGCACGCAATCTGTCCCTGGATCTGACCCGCGGCAAACCCTCCACAGAACAGCTGGCGCTCAGTGACGCCCTCGACGGCATTCTGGCGGGTGATTACCGTGATCGGGATGGCACCGACTGTCGCAATTACGGTGGCGCGATGGGCATCACGGAAGCCAGGGAGTTTGCCGCGGCTTACCTGGATACCGTGCCCGAGCGGGTCATGGTAGGTGGCAACAGTTCTCTGCAACTGATGTACAACTACGTCATGAATGCCCACTACCACGGCGTGCGCGGCCCGGACAGTGCCTGGATCCACGAAGCCACACCGGACGAACCGATACGATTCCTGTGCCCGTCACCCGGTTATGACCGCCACTACAGTGTCTGTGAAACGCTGGGTATCGAGATGATCCCGGTGGCTCTGACCGGGCAGGGACCGGATATGGACGAGGTCGAACGCCTGGTGAAAGCCGACCCTCGCATCAAGGGTATCTGGTGTGTGCCGAAGTACTCCAATCCGACCGGGGAGGTCTATTCCGACGAGGTCGTGGAGCGCATGGCACAACTGGGCCATATCGCCGGCAGACACTTCCGCATCATGTGGGACAACGCCTATGCGGCCCACCATCTGGTGGACAACCCGCCCCAGCTGGCCAACCTGCTGACGCTCAGCGAGAAAGCGGGCACGCTGGACAACGCCGTGGTGATCGGCTCCACCTCAAAGATCACTTTTGCCGGCGCCGGTATTGCCTTTCTGGCCAGCTCACCGGAAAATCTCAAGCAATTCGCTTCCCAGATGACCATCTCCACCATTGGCCCGGACAAGGTCAATCAGCTGCGCCATGTGCGCTTCCTGAAAGACATGCCCACATTGCAGGCATTGATGCGGGAGCACCGACAGATCCTGGAACCCAAATTCGATGCGGTCATCGAGGCGCTGGAGACCGGACTGGCCGACAAGGAGATCAACGGCAGTCCCCTGGGACAATGGAAGCGCCCGCAAGGCGGCTATTTCGTGCTGTTCGACACCCAGCCGGGCCTGGCCAGCGAAGTCGTACGACTGACCGCCGAAGCCGGCGTCAAACTTACGCCCGCCGGCGCCACCTGGCCCTATGGCAGGGATCCGGACAACAGCAATATCCGCCTGGCCCCGTCTTTCCCGGGCCAGGACGAAATCCGCGAAGCCATGCAGGTTT
>JAWLFN010000006.1:0-29293 GCA_041685555.1 Gammaproteobacteria bacterium
GGACAGTGAGAAGATGTCCAAGTCGCTGGGTAATTTTTTCACCGTGCGTGATGTGCTGCAGCGCTATCCCGCCGAAGTGGTGCGCTATCTGCTGGTGTCCAGTCACTACCGCAGCCCGATCAATTATTCCGACCAGAGTCTGGAGCAGGCCTGGCAGGCGCTGGAGCGTTTCTATACAGCGTTGCGGGGGCTGGATACCGACGATGCTCCGGATCTGGTCAACAGCGAGTACGAGAAAGCCTGGCGGGAAGCCATGGATGATGATTTCAACACGCCCGAGGCGCTGGGTGTGCTGTTCGATCTGACCCGCGAGATCAATCGTCAGCGGGAGACTGATCCGGGCAGGGCGACCCAGCTGGCCCGTCTGTTGCGACGTCTTGCCGCCGTCAGTGGGCTGTTGCAGGGCGACCCGGATGCCTTCCTGAAGCAGGGCGGTGCAGAGGACGCCCCGGACGCGGCGGAGATCGATGTCCTGGTCGAGCGGCGACGACAGGCCCGCGCGGACCGGGACTTTGCACTGGCCGACGAGATCCGGGATCGTCTCACGGCAATGAACGTGGTGGTCGAGGACGGAGCGGAAGGCAGCAGCTGGCGGATCGAGCGACAGTAATTTGCGGTATTTCCGATTTATCATTGACGGGAGAGGGCGGCATGAGTATTATGCCGTCCTCCGATTACGGATACACTGTAACGGGGTATAGCGCAGTCTGGTAGCGCGCCTGCTTTGGGAGCAGGATGTCGGGAGTTCAAATCTCTCTACCCCGACCAGATTGACCCGGTTTATGGTGACTGTAGCTCAGTTGGTAGAGCCCCGGACTGTGACTCCGGTTGTCGTGGGTTCGAGCCCCATCAGTCACCCCATTTTCTGAACGCGTCAGACCGGCCCTGCGCCCGTAGCTCAACCGGATAGAGCATCGGCCTTCTAAGCCGAGGGTTGCAGGTTCAAGTCCTGCCGGGCGCGCCATTAAATCAAAGCCTTACAATCCCTTCCTGTACACCCGTCCTTCAAGGTCAAGGCAGCCTGGCCACAGGGTGATGATCATCGCGCCTGAATTCGAAGGTCAGCCGGACCACGGGGAGGGGTCTATCGGGTCCATGCGCTGCGTCGGTTCAACGCCAGTGACTGCTCAGTGGCCTTGCCAATACACCCGAAATTGAGCAAGGCGGTCGATGCATTCCAACCGGATCTGGTGCACTCCCAGCACCCGTTCCTGCTGGGACTGACGGCCGTGCGGTTGGCGCGCCACCGGAGTCTGCCATCAGTATTCACGCATCACACTCTCTATGAACGGTACACCCATGATGTGCCAGGAGATTCTTGGATCATGAACCGGTGCGTCATCGAACTCTGTACCCGATCCGACAATCTGGCTGATCAGGCATGTGCACCGAGCATGAGTCTGCGCCGGATCATATTGCAAGAGCAACTCGAACGGATTGGCAAGGGGTAAGCTGCGGTAACGTCGGCAAGCTGGCGAGAGCAAGGGAAACTGCTCAGGGGCACGGCTGCAAAGGGTGACCGTCGTGATTTACCGGCCCGCGGTTCCCCTGAGTGAATCGCCATTGATTGCTCCGAGTCAATTCATGAGCATTACGGTCGGGTAGGCTGATGTATTACAAGTGTTGTCGGGAGTCATCATCATGCAGACATTCATCATGCTAACCCGCCTGATCAGCGAGGAAGTCACCCCGTCTTTTACTATTCAGAGCAAGGAGATGAAAATAAAGGAGAAAGTGAGACAATACTGCCCGCAGGTGGTATGGGTCACTGATTATGCCATTCTGGGGCCCTGGGATTACCTGGACGTCTTTCAGGCCCCCGATATGGAAACCGCCTTGAAAACCTCTACACTGGTCCGGTATTACGGTGGCTGTCATACGGAACTGTGGCCTGCGGTCGCCTGGGGCGAATTCAAGGCAGGTATGCGAGAGCTGACGCAGGTCATGGAAAAGGACTGACACAGCCCTTTCAGCCAAGTGGCAGTGTTTGTCGTTACGGGTGTAAGGTTTGGAGTAATTGAAGCTCCAGACTTTACATCTACAATTCCGAAAACCAGATTTCCGGGTATTTCGAGCACCTGGCCTCTGTTCTGGCAGCAGGTGCTCGCTGAGAGCCACTAGTGGGCCTCGACGGCAGCCTGTACCTGGGACATGGCATCATCAATGGCCTGCTGCGTACAGCGTGGCACCTGGGTAATGGTCCCTGGGTAGCGATCTGCCAACAGCAGACAGATTTCGTTGGCGGTTTCGCTGACGCGCTCTTCAAGCTCGTTGCGCCCGCTTGTGGTGTCCAGATTGAGATCCTCGAAGCTGACCGTCTGGCTCATCGAAACACGAGATCCCCCACCCCAGGGGGTTCGCGGTTCCTGGACCTCCACGCTGGGTGCGGTCACCAGGATCTCGAAAATCTCATCAGGTCCTTCCTGTTGTTCATCGGCATCCTGCTGTTGTTGCGCCGATGCCGGCGAGGTCAGCAGGGCCGCTGCGATGAGCGACGCAAGATACATAGCTCTCTTCTGGTTTGATGGAATACGCATGGTAGCCTCCTTCGTTGATAAAGCAGCATGACTGCAGTGTCTCCCTCGCGCAGCCGGAAAGACAATAAGGGAATTCCCTTAAGTAACCTCTCAATAACTACCGAAAATGAGAAATTACTTCATCAATCCCCAGCTCATCAGGCTGTCTCCGGCTCAGCCGCCCAGAGCTATCACCGCTTTGGCTTCTCTTCCCTTGCACAGTTCCCTGTCGATATCGGCCGCTGGCGGGGCTTGTCCGGCGTGCGGCACAGGGCCTGCAGTTCTTCCTCGCCGATCTCCGGGTACTGTTGGCGGGCTGCACGGAGCAGCGAGCCGAGCAGTCCCAGCATGGCGGCGCGTGGCAGGGCGCGGCTGCGGATCAGCCGGACCATGCCCTGTTGCAGGCGCATGACCGCCGGTCTGGTGAATGGTGCCGGGCCGGCCGGTTTTTCCGTGGAGGCGTCCCGTATGCGACCGGAACCGGCTGTCGGATTGGCCGCCAGCGCCGCGCCCTTGCCGGATGCCAGTGGCCGTTCCCGCCGTCGCTCCAGCAGGGTTTCCCAGAACCGGGTGAATCGGCCGGGCCGGTGCTTTCTCTCCAGCAGGTCTCCCAGACTGCGCCCCAGCGCCACGAAACTCTGACTGGAGGGCGCGCCGGGCCATTGCGTGATGACCGGCTTCTGCTGCTGCACCGCCTTGCGCAGGTACTCGTCCGCCGGAATATAGCCGATATACTCGGGGCGGGTGCCCAGATAACGTTCACAGGCATTGGCCAGGCGTTTGTAGACGTCGATGCTGGTCCGGTAGCCCTCCACCATGTTGGTCAACACATGCACCGTGGTGTCGCAGCGTTGGCGGTGCAGCACCTTCAGCAACGCAAAGGCGTCAGTCAGGGACGTCGGCTCGGGTGTGACGATCAATAGACAGTGCTGGACGGAATGCAGGAACAGTGTGACGGTACTGCCGATGCCCGCGGCGGTGTCCACTACCAGGAAATCGTAGCGTGATTCCAGGGTATGCAGGGCGTCCAGCAGCCGGGCCTGCTCGGCCATGTCCAGCCTGGTCAATGCGGCAATGCCGGAGGCCGCCGGAACAATATCGATACCCCCTGGCGCCCTGACGATGATGTCATCGATATCGGCGTCACCGTTCAGCAGGTGCTCCAGCGTCAGGTCCGGGCGCAGGTCGAGCAGCACGTTGATATTGGCCAGGCCGGTATCGGCGTCGAACACACAGACACGATGACCAACCCTGGCCAGGGCGATGGCCAGGTTGGTGCTGATGTTGCTCTTGCCTACCCCGCCTTTGCCGCTCGTGACCGCCAGTACACGGGCCCGCTGCTTTTGTGTTGTCATCTCGCTCATCATCCTCTGCAGGCGTCTGCCCCTCTGTATAATGGCGGCGACAACGTGGAAAACTGCAACCACACCGTGACAGTATACGTGGTGGCACCATTTCAGGCACAGGAGGAACGCCATGCTGGCGATCATCGGAGGTACCGGTTTGTACGAACTGCCGGGGTTCACGGAAAGCTACACGGATGGTGTCCGGACGTCGTATGCCCGGGACTCTGTCCTGGTCAGCATCGGGGAAATGGGCGGACAACAGGTCTGTTTCCTGCCGCGTCACGGCGCGGAGCATGGCATTCCCCCTCACCGGATCAATTACCGCGCCAATATCGGCGCCCTGAAACGGCTGAAGGTCAGTGGCGTCATCTCGGTCAATGCCGTTGGCGGCATTCATGAAAAACTGGGTCCGGGAGAACTTGCCGTACCTGACCAGATCATCGACTACACCCATGATCGAGAACACACTTTCTTCAATGGTGAGGATGAAGGTGTCGAGCACATCGACTTCACCGTACCCTACGACGAGCCCATGCGTCAGCGCCTGCTCGCGGCGGCCCGACAATGCGAACTGGAGATTCTTGACCGCGGTGTTTACGGAGCCACTCAGGGGCCACGGCTTGAGACCGCCGCCGAGGTCCGGCGTCTGCAACGCGACGGCTGTGACATGATCGGCATGACCGGCATGCCCGAGGCCGCCCTGGCCCGCGAAGCGGGATTGGCCTATGCCAGTATTGCCCTGTCAGTGAACCGGGCGGCGGGGCTCGGCGATGAAGAGATTTCGATGGAGGCGATCCGCGAGGTCCTCACCGAGGGGATGGAGCGCGTGCATCGGGTTCTTGCGGTTGCTGTTCGGTGATCACCTTGTAGCACGAGCCGGATTGGCGCCGTCGGGTCGGCAGTCGCCGAGGCATTGGCTCCCCGCGCTTGGGAGTCCGATTTCCGGGGCCGGACAATGGCCGATCCCGTCTCCGTCTTCGACCCGCTCGCCCCACCGCCCATGCCTCGACCGGGCTACGGAGTGCGGAAGGGTCTCAGGGCAGAACCCGCTTGAACGGCTTCACCGTGACATGCCGATAGACGCCCGCCTTCACATACGGATCCGCCTCCGCCCAGGTTCGTGCGTCACCCAGTGAGTCGAACTCGGCAATGATCAGGCTGCCGCTGAACCCGGCATCGCCCGGCTCCTCGGTGTCGATGGCCGGATGCGGGCCGGCGATGATCAGGCGCTTTTCTTCCGCGAGTTTCTTCACGCGTTCGATATGGGCCGGCCGGGCTTCGGCGCGCAGGGGCAGGCTGTCTTCAACGTCTTCACTGATGATTGCGTAGAGCATGGTGAATGGTCTCCTTCTGTCTGGTTCCATTGTTCGGGGTGCGCCGGGTTGATGGTTGGCGTGTTTCTGTCGACTTGATACCGGCGCGCCTGTTATCGTGCGCAACTTCGGGCCAGCACGGCAGCCCGGGCATTTGCAATCCGGTTCTCGAAAACAGGCATTATGGCGGCACAGATCATCAACATCCACCCCGAAGATCCACAGCCAAGGCTGATCAGGCTGGCAGTGGATGTGTTGCGGAAAGGCGGCATCATCATCTATCCGACCGATTCCACCTATGCGCTCGGTTGTCATATCGGGGAGAAGGCCGCGCTGGACCGGATCCGCTGGATCCGCCAGCTGCATGACAAGCACAATTTCACGTTGATGGTGCCGGATCTGTCCTCGATTGCCACGTACGCGAGGGTCAATAACACGGCATTCCGGCTGTTGAAGGCCTATACACCCGGGCCCTACACCTTCATTCTGACGGCGACGCCGGAAGTGCCGCGCCGCCTGATGCACCCAAAGCGCAAGACCATCGGTATCCGGGTGCCCGACAACAACGTGGCACAGGCGCTGATGGCCGGGCTCGGTGAGCCGATCATGAGTACCAGCCTGATCCTGCCTGATGAAGAGCATCCGTTGTCAGAGATCCATGAACTGGAAGATCGCATGGCCAACCTGGTTGACCTGATTCTGGAGAGTGGGGCCGGCGGGCTGGAGCCGACCACTGTAGTGGATCTGTCGGAGGGGGTCCCTTCGGTACTGCGCCCTGGCAAGGGGGATCCGACGCCGTTCGGCGGATAAAAGCGTCGAATTCGACCGAGGCATTTGCCATAATGCAGCCTCTGGATCACAGCGTTTATCACGGAAATTCCCTGAACTCGGAGCAGGTTTTGTCTACCATCAATTCACAGAAACGGGTGTTGTCGGGCATGCGCCCTACCGGCAAGCTGCACCTGGGCCATTACCATGGCGTCCTCAAGAACTGGGTCAAGCTGCAACATGAGTACGAGTGCTTCTTTTTTGTGGCCGACTGGCACGCGCTGACCACGCACTACAGCACGCCACAGGTCATCGAGGAAAATGTCATGGACATGGTGATCGACTGGCTGGCGGCAGGTGTCAATCCCGGCTCGGCCTCGATCTTCATTCAGTCGCGGGTTCCAGAACATGCCGAGCTTCACCTGCTGTTGTCCATGATGACGCCGCTGGGTTGGCTGGAGCGCGTCCCCAGCTACAAGGATCAACAGGAAAAGCTGCGGGAGAAGGATCTGGAGACCTACGGATTTCTCGGATATCCGTTGTTGCAGAGCGCGGATATCCTGATCTATCGGGCCGGCCACGTGCCGGTGGGAGCAGACCAGGTCGCCCATGTGGAGCTGACCCGTGAGGTGGCGCGGCGATTCAATTACCTGTACGGCCGCGAGCCGGGTTTTGAGGAAAACGCCGAAGCCGCCATCCGCAAGATGGGGAAGAAAACCGCCAGACTCTACAATTCGCTGCGCACGGCCTATCAGGAGCAGGGCGACATCCATGCCCTGGAACGCGCCAAGGCACTGTTGGAAGAGCAGCAGAACATTTCCCTGGGAGACAGGGAGCGTCTGTACGGTTACCTGGAAGGTGGCGGCAAGATGATATTGCAGGAGCCGCAGGCACTGCTGACGCCGGCGGCGAAGATGCCGGGACTCGATGGCCAGAAAATGTCCAAGTCCTACGACAACACCATTCCCCTGCGCGAGCCGGTCGACAATGTGGAGAAGAAGATCCGCACCATGCCCACTGACCCGGCCAGGGTCAGGCGCACCGATCCGGGTGATCCGGACAAATGTCCGGTGTGGCAGCTGCACGAGGTTTACTCGGACGAAAAGACCTGTGAATGGGTGCAAACTGGTTGTCGCAGTGCCGGCATCGGCTGTCTGGAGTGCAAGAAGCCGGTGGTCGATGCGGTGATCGCGGAGCTGGAGCCCATCCAGGCGGAGGCGCGCCAGTACGAGAAGGATCCGGACGTGGTTCGCTCGATCATCGCCGAGGGCTGCGACGTGGCACGCGAATCGGCCAGGGAGACGATCCAGGAAGTGCGTCAGGCCATGGGGCTGAACTACAATCGTTGATGATGGCACTGACCGGATGAACCGATGAACGCGGAAGCGGCAGAGACAACAGGCGAGACCGGGGCACAGCAGGAAATGCCCTTCGCGTATGTGGCGGGTCGGGCGGTAACGGAACTGCCGCGGGATCTGTATATCCCGCCGGATGCCCTGGAAGTCTTTCTGGAAGCCTTTGAAGGCCCGCTTGACCTGCTGTTGTACCTGATCAAGCGACAGAATCTCGACATTCTGGAGATCAATGTGGCGTTGATCACCGACCAGTACATGGCCTATGTAGAGCTGATGGAAGCACACCAGTTCGAGCTCGCCGCCGAATATCTGGTGATGGCCGCCATGCTGGCCGAGATCAAATCCAGGATGTTGTTGCCGCGGACCCGTGACGAGGAAGAGGATGAGGAAGACCCCCGCGCGCAGTTGATACGCCGTCTGCAGGAATACGAGCGCTATAAGAAGGCGGCGGAGGACCTGGACGGCTTGCCCCGTCTGGAGCGGGACCTGTTTCCGGCGGTCGCCCAGGACCAGGGGTTTGAACGCCCCATCGCCGAGCCCGTGGTGGAGCTGGAGGAGATCTTGCGGGCACTGGCTGCGGTGCTGCGTCGCGCCGACATGTTCGAGCATCATCACGTGCAGCGGGAGACACTGTCCACTCGAGAGAAAATGTCGGAGATACTGGTGCGGCTGAACGCCGACCGGTTCGTTCCGCTGGTTTCGTTACTGATGCGCGAGGAAGGCCGGTTGGGCGTGGTCGTGACTTTTCTCGCCGTGATGGAACTGATCAAGGATTCACTGGTCGAGGTGGTTCAGACCGAACCCTTCGGACCCATACACCTGAAGGCACGCACGGAATGACCGAACAGGATTATGAACAGTCGACGAAAGAGTTCCGGGAGGAAGAGTCGGCAGGCAACGAACCGCGCGCGCACGCCTCGATTCCGGAGGACACCCTCCGGCGGATACTCGAGGGGCTGCTGATGGCGGCCGGCAAACCCCTGTCACTGGAAGCCATGCAGGCCATCTTCGAAGAGGGAGAGAAGCCCACCAGGGAGGAGTTGCGCGCTGCATTGAGCCGGATTGCAGAAAGCTGCGAGGGACGGGGATACGAGCTGAAGGAGGTAGCGTCGGGTTTCCGTTTCCAGGTGCCAGAGTCGCTCAGCGGATGGGTATCGAGACTTTGGGACGAAAAACCACAGCGCTACACCCGGGCCATGCTGGAAACCCTGGCGCTGATCGCTTATCGGCAGCCGATCACCCGCGGTGACATTGAGGAGATCCGGGGCGTAGGGGTCAGCTCTACCATCATCCGTACATTGCTGGACCGAGAGTGGATCCGGGTCGTTGGCCACCGTGATGTGCCCGGGCGTCCGGCGATGTTTGCCACCACCCGCACGTTCCTCGATTATTTCAACCTCGGGAATCTGCAGGAATTGCCACCCCTGTCGGAGATCCGGGACCTGGACCAGCTGGACGGCGAGCTGGACCTGGATGATGGTGCGGGGGACGGACGCGTGCTGGAGTTACCGGATGATGAAGACGATGGCGGGCAGCCCACGCCTGGACATGACGAGCAAGAGGGTGATGTTGAGGGCGGGGAGACTCGTCCCGAGTGGTCCGAGGATGAACTGCCTGATGAAGAGGAAGCCATGGCGCTGGCCCGACGGCCACTGGATGACATCCTGTCGAATCCTGATCTGGATGAGAAAGTTGAAGACGGACAGCCGTCCGACAACGGCAGTGACGACAAAGATGGAGAACGGGATTGATGGCGGCACCCATGGCTGATGAAAAGCTTCAGAAAGTACTGGCACGGGCGGGATTCGGGTCGCGCCGCGAGCTGGAGCAGTGGATAAAGGAGGGCCGCGTGGTTGTCAATGGCAAACCGGCCACGCTGGGCGATCGCGTCAGTGAAGAGGACCGGATTGCCGTCGACGGCAAGAAAGTACAGCTGTCGTCACGCAGGAAGCTGGCGCCCCGTGTGATTCTCTATAACAAGCCGGAAGGGGAAGTCAGCAGTCGCAAGGATCCAGAAGGGCGTCCTACGGTATACGACCGGTTACCGGACGTGGTGCATGCCCGCTGGGTGGCGGTTGGTCGGCTCGACATCAATACAGCCGGCCTGCTGCTGTTTACCACGGATGGAGAACTGGCCAATCGACTGATGCATCCATCGGCCAACATAGACCGTGAGTACGCGGTGCGTGTAAAAGGTGAGGTCAGCGATGAAATGCTGGAGGCCATGAAAAAGGGGGTCGAAATCGACGGGCACCTGTGTCGCTTCACTGACATCCAGTATTTTGCCGGAGAGGGAGCAAACCATTGGTACCATGTGGTCATCATGGAGGGGCGTAATCGGGAAGTGCGGCGCATCTGGGAGAGTTTCGGGGTGCAGGTCAGCCGCCTGAAACGGGTGCGTTACGGACCGGCCTTTATCCCCAGCCAGGTCAAGAAAGGGCAGTTCTACGAATTCAATCCGAAGGAAGTGTCGGAACTTTATGAACTGGTCGGGTTGAAGATGCCGGCCGCTCCCGCGGCGGCACGTCAACCACTGCGCCGCTCGTCCACGCACCGGCCACGGAAGGGTCGGCGCTGAAGCGCATCCAGTCCCCGGTTGATGAAACTGTCGGCCGAGTCGGTGCCGCTGGCTGTCACGCAGGCCAGTCGAATGGCGGCCTGTATCCGTTGTCCCCGGAAAACGCTGTGATGTCGGTTACAGGCTTCCAGCAGCCGGTCCGCCAACAGGGCGGCACCATTCTCAGTGGCTTCCTGCAGCAGCACCAGCAGCGTATCGTCCTCGACACGGAAAATCATGTCGGTGTCCCGGCACAGAGCGTCAGCCAGGGTCACCACTGACTTCAGTACATGATCCCCGGCGGCCGTGCTGAACTGATGATTGATCCGACGCAGACCATCAATATCGACAAGAATGCCGCTCAGCGGTCGGTTATGGCGTCGGGAGAGGGAAATCTCGCGAGGCAGAATCTGCCAAAGACTCCGTTCGTTGCGGGCACCACTGACCTGATCCCGGAAACTGTGATCCATGGCGAGACGGAAACGCAGGGCGTTGCGCAGCGGGGCGAAAAACAACGGAATGAGCGCTTCCAGTTGCGCCAGCTCCCGAGCGCGGAATTTCTGATGGCGTCGGAAGACCAGTTCTCCGGTGTGTTCATCACGGCCCATGAGTCGATAGCCGCAGCTGTGTGCCGCTTTCTGCCCCGACATCACGGACAGCCCCAGGTTCTCGTGCCGGTATTCCAGCCCGTCGATCGGCAGATGCCGGCCAGTCTGTTCGTGAATCAGCCGGATCAGCTGCTCCAGATCGATCGACACCTGAAGTTGTTCCAGTATGGCGAGCCGTTCGCTCTGTTCCAGGGCGACCGGGACCATCTGGTCCGCTGCTTCCGCTGCTTCGCCTTGGCGTTGCTGTATGGTCATGAAGCTGCCTCTTTACAGACAGGCGGCCTGGTTGCCGCCTTCCCTTTTACTGTTGTAGAGCGCTCTGTCGGCACGGTCCAGTAATGAGTCCATGGTGTCGGCCCCGGCAAATTGGGAAACACCGATGCTGACCGTGATCTGCAGAGAGTTTTCCGGGAGGTGGAATGGAGCATCAGCTATACGGCCGCGTATGCGGTCGGCGATAGCCAGGGCCCCGGGCTGATCCGTGCGATTGAGGAGAATGACGAATTCTTCTCCCCCATACCGGAAACAGAGGTCAGTACTTCGGTGCTCAGCGTGCAAGCGTCGCACCGTTTCACGTAATACCCCGTCCCCGGCGCTATGACCGAACTGATCATTGATGCGTTTGAAACGGTCAATATCGATCATCAACATCGAAAGCGGTTGTGAATGACGACTGGCCAGAGCCATTTCGCGCTCCAGTGCCTGATCCAGGCCGGCGCGGTTGCCGGCGCCGGTCAACGGGTCGGTGACCGAAGCGTCCAGTGCGTCACGGTATTGCAAGGCATTGCGAAGTGGATAGACCAAAGCCGTCAACAGTGACTCGATCCCGGACAGTTCGCTGTCCGTGAAGCGTCGCGAGCGATAGAGGACGATCTCACCCAGGTCTCCCTGTCGTGTATGCAGACGATAACCGCAACTGTGCGAGGCATTGTCACCCTCCTTCACCTGCAATGAACGGGCTTCGTGCAGATAGCGAATGCCTTCCAGAGTGATCATCTCCCGCAGAGTTGTGTGGAACAGGCGGATGATGGTTTCCAGCTGCAGGGTCGACTGCAACTGGCTCAGCAGCCGATACCGCAGTGGCTCATCGTCCAGTTCCCTCGGTGTCTCCGGGCGATTGGCTACCACTTCCTGCCGGGCTCTGTTGAAGTCAATGGTATTCGCTGATTTCAGCGGCGTAACCATGGCATCTCCTGTCAGTCGGTCATGCCACGGGTAATGCGAGGGTCGTGCCAGAAAAGACTCGTAGTGGCTGATATTCCGCAAGTGCATGAAAGCACAATGGAAAACAGACGGGGTCTGTGAGGCGGGAGTGTCGGCTTGCTGACGGTATCCGTCCCTGACCGGTCCCGGGCGGCAATAATCCGTTATATCCGCGGTGAGCGGCGGCAACTATTGCCAGCCCGTGGACGGCTCATTGTCCCGGAGCGCCTGGCAGATCGTGCAGGTCCAGTGCTTGACCGTGATGATGCCGGCTGTCCGGGCCAAGCAGGTACAGGTAGGCTGGTGTCAGGGATTCGGGGGCTGGCAGGGTGGCCGGGTCCTCGGCGGGATAAGCAGCCCGTCGCATGGCGGTCCGGGTGGCTCCTGGGTTGATGCTGTTGACCCGCACGGCACTGGTTCTGTCCAGTTCATGGGCGAAGACCTGCATCATGCCTTCCACGGCAAACTTGCTGACGGCATAGGCACCCCAGTAGGCGCGCCCGACCCGGCCGACGCTGGATGAGGTGAACAGCAGACGGGCATCGGACGAAGCCTGCAGAGAAGGGAGTAGTGCGCGGGTCAGCAGAAATGCGGCATTGACGTTGACCTGCATGATCTTCATCCACTGTTCCGGCTCGGTATATTGCAGAGGGGTCAGGGTGCCCAATTCACCGGCGTTGTGAAGCAGGCCATCCAGTGCGGGGAACTGGTCCAGTATTCCGTTGGCCATTGCGCTGTAATCATCGTTGCCGGCGGTGGCCAGATCCAGCGGATGAATCACAGGCTCGATATGACCACGTTCGACAATGGCGTCATAGACGGCTTCGAGTTTATCCTGGGTGCGGCCCAGCAGAATGATCCGGGCACCATGGGCTGCGCCCGCCTCGGCCACTGCACGGCCGATGCCGTCCCCGGCGCCGGTGATCAGGATGGTGCGATCTTTGAGCAGGTCGGCGGGAAGTGCTGATTGTCTGGGAAAGTTCATGTTGTTTCCTGTGATTCGTTCAGGTTCAGGTTCAGCCAGTCAGGCAGTTCTTCCGGATGGGTCAGGATGCGCTGCGCGTTCCAGTCGATCGGGTTGGCGCCAGCGGGCAGATAGCCCCACGCCGCCACGGCGGTCTGCATGCCGGCCGCATTGCCGGCCTCGATATCCCGGGGATGGTCGCCCACATAAACGCTGTCGCTGGCTGAGCAGCCCAGCTGCCGGCAGGCCAGAAGCAGCGGCTCGGGGTGAGGTTTGGTGTGCTGTACGTGCTCCGGGCAGACTGTCACCGCACTGCGATCATATAATGACAGGACTCGCATCAGGGCCTGAGTGAATCGGTCCGGCTTGTTGGTGACCACGCCCCATGGAATGTCCAGGTGCTCAAGTCGACGCAGCACCGGTTCCACTCCGGGGTACAGGCGGGCCTGGCTGCGCGTTATGTGATCTCCGTAGATCGCCAACAGTCGCTGATGCCATTGGTCGAATCCCGGATCCGCGACCTGCAGCCCGAGTGTCAGTGTAACCAGTGCCCGGGCTCCCGCTGATACGGTGTGATGCACCTGCTCCTTGTCCGGTGCCGTGGTGTTTGCTTCCCGTGCCAGTTGTCGCAGGACGGCAACGAAGTCCGCCGCCGTATCCAGCAACGTGCCATCCAAATCGAACAGGACGCAGGCTGGCATCCTGGAGTGCCCCGGCCTCATCGTGCAGCCTCGTCGAAATGATCCCCGGAAGATGTTGGCTTGCGATAGTGCACCAGATAATTCACATCGATGTTTTTCTGGAGAAAATAGCGGCGGGTCAGTGGGTTGTAGCCCAGTCCGATCGTGTCTCCTCGCCTCAGATTGTGATCCCGGCACCAGGCGTCCAGTTCCGACGGGCGAATGAAGCGCTGATATTCGTGGGTGCCGCGTGGCAGCAGATTGAGCACATATTCGGCGCCGACGATGGCGAACAGCCAGGCCTTGGGGTTGCGATTTATGGTGGAGAAGAACAGGTGGCCACCGGGGCGGGCCAATCGAGCGCAGGCTTCGACCACCGCGGCGGGATCGGGCACGTGTTCGAGCATCTCCAGGCAGGTGACGATGTCATATTGCTCCGGTTCGCGTTCCGCCAGGGCCTCGGCCGACAGGTGCTCGTAACGAATATCCAGACCGCTCTCCAGCTGGTGGAGCCGCGCCACGGCCAGAGAGGCTTCAGCCAGATCAATGGCGGTCATGTCGGCGCCGTGGTGGGCCAATGCTTCGCTGAGGATTCCGCCACCACAGCCGATATCGACACACCGGCTGCCGGCCGGGTTGACCCGGTCGCTGATGAAGCCCACCCGCAGTGGGTTGATCTCGTGCAGGGGTCGGAATTCGCTGTCCGGGTCCCACCATCGCGCTGCCAGGGACTCGAACTTGCGGATTTCCTGTTCGTCGACATTGCGATTGGTCACGGTTTCGATTCCTTTGCTGATGAGTATGTTCAGGAGGCGCTCAGTCGATCATGCCAGCGCATGACGTGCTCGCGGAGCGCCGTGATGTTGATGGTCTGATGCCTGCCGTCGTCCAGTACGCGTTCGCCGTTGATCCAGACGTGGCGGACCTGATCCGAACGGGTACTGTAGACCAGTTGAGAGACCGGGTGATAGACCGGCCAGTTGTTAGGGGTATCCAGGTTGACGGCGCACAGATCCGCCTGCTTGCCGGGTTCCAGTGAGCCGATCCGTTGATCCAGGCCCATGGCTCTGGCGCCATTGATGGTCGCCATCCGAAGTGCCTGGTACGCAGGCAGGGCACTGGCGTCACCGCTTACCGCCTTCGCGAGCAAGGCGGCAGTCTGCATCTCGGCGAACAGATCCAGATCATTGTTGCTGGCGGCTCCGTCGGTGCCCAGAGCCACGTTGACGCCGGCCTTGAGCAGGCGCTGCACTTCGCAGAAGCCACTGGCCAGTTTGAGGTTGGACTGGGGGCAGTGCACGACATGGGAGCCCGTGCCGGCCAGCATGGCAATCTCGTCGTCGGTCAACTGGGTGGCGTGCACCGCCAGCAATCGAGGCCCTGGGAGGCCCAGCTCGGTCAGGCGTTGCAGTGGCCGTTTGCCGTGGTCACGCAGACTGTCCGTGACTTCGCGCGCGGTTTCATGAATATGCATGTGGATCGGGATATCCAGTTCCTCGGCCAGCATGATGATGCGGTTCATGGGACGGTCGGATACCGTGTAGGGAGCATGCGGGCCGAAGGCCAGGCTGACCAGTTGACTGTTCCGGTATTCATCGTGCAGCCGGGTGGCCTTGCTGATGTAGTCGTCGGCGTCGAGGCCCCAGGCCGACGGAAAGTCGAAGACCGGGGAAGCCAGCTGGACCCGCATGCCTGCCTGGGTGGCAGCCCGGGCCGTCGCTTCCGGGAAAAAGTACATGTCGGCAAAGCAGGTGGTGCCAGCCCGCAGCATCTCGGCGATTGCCAGCTGGCAGCCCTGGTGCACGAACTCATCACTGATCCATTCGCCTTCCAGTGGCCAGATGTGCTCTTCCAGCCACGTGTGCAGCGGCAGGTCGTCGGCGATGCCCCGCAGCAGAGACATGGCAGCGTGACCATGGGCATTGATCAGGCCCGGGATCAGTGCCTGTCCGGGCAGCTCCAGAGTTTCGGCGGCGCTCCGCTCGCGCCCCAGATGTTGCGGCAGTATGTCCACAATCCGGCCATCCCGGATCAGAATGGTGTGTTGGTGCAGCACTTCATCCCGATCATTGACCGGAATGATCCAGTCGGCGTGCAGCACGGTGTCCAGTGGCCTGTCGGCATGCTGTGTATCTGTCTTGCGATTCTGACTGGGCATCGGGGAATCCGTTTGCAGTTGTCCGGTTGCGTGGATCGTCCGGATCCACCGGTATCCGGTGTCGGACGGCCGGGATTATAACGAAATTGGCGGTGCCTGGCGTCGCTTTGTGCTAAAATCAGCCGTTTATGTCAGGGGACAATTCTGCCTTTGTACGTCAGAGAGAAATCCGGAGATCAACCGGAGCGTCCAGGGACGTCCATAATAAGGATCTGGTTACATTATGACTGATTCAGCCAAGCAGGTATTGCCGGTCTCGCTGGAAAGCGAGATGCGGGAGTCGTATCTGGCCTATGCCATGAGCGTCATCGTTGGCAGGGCATTGCCCGATGTGCGGGACGGCCTCAAGCCGGTGCACCGGCGGGTTCTCTTTGCCCAGAACGTGCTCAACAACGACTGGAACAAACCCTACAAGAAGTCAGCCCGCGTGGTCGGTGACGTGATCGGTAAATACCACCCGCATGGGGACTCGGCGGTTTATGACACCATCGTGCGCATGGCGCAGGATTTTTCGCTGCGGTACCCGCTGGTGGACGGTCAGGGCAACTTCGGTTCCATTGATGGAGACGCGGCGGCGGCCATGCGTTACACCGAGATCCGCATGGCCCGCATCGCACATGACCTGATGGCGGACCTGGATCGGGAGACGGTCGATTTCTCGGACAACTATGATGGCACCGAGTCCATTCCCGACGTGTTTCCGACGCGGATTCCCAACCTGCTCGTCAATGGCTCGTCAGGGATCGCGGTGGGGATGGCCACCAACATTCCGCCGCACAATATGACCGAGGTGATCAACGGCTGTCTGGCCCTGCTGGATGACGAGCACATCACTATCGACGGCCTGATGGAGCATATCAGCGGTCCGGATTTTCCGACCGCGGCCATCATCAACGGCCGGGCCGGTATCGTGGAGGCCTATCGGACCGGGCGTGGACGGATTTACCTGCGGTCGCGTGCGGACATCGAGGTGGATCCCAAGACGTCCCGCGAGACCATCATCGTCACCGAGATTCCCTATCAGCTCAACAAGGCCCGTCTGATCGAGCGCATTGCCGAGCTGGTCAAGGAGAAAAAGATTGAAGGGATCTCGGAACTGCGCGACGAGTCCGACAAGGATGGTCTGCGTATTGTCATCGAGCTGCGGCGGGGCGAGGTCGGCGAGGTGGTGCTCAACAACCTGTATGCCCAGACGCAGATGCAGTCGGTATTCGGCATCAACATGGTGGCACTGGTCGATGGTCAGCCACGTCTGCTGAACCTGAAGGAAATTCTCGAGTGTTTCCTGCGCCATCGTCGCGAAGTGGTGACCCGGCGCACCATCTACCTGTTGAGGAAGGCGCGTGAACGGGGTCACATTTTGGAAGGACTGGCCGTTGCGCTGGCCAATATCGATGCCGTGATCGAACTGATCAAGAGTTCGCCGACCTCCGCGGAAGCGAAGGAGAAACTGCTGGCGCGCAGCTGGAAGTCCGACAGTGTGCTGGCCATGCTGGAAGAGAGCGGGGCCGATGCCTGTCGCCCGGACGAACTGCCGGAGCAGTTCGGGTTGAAGGGTAATGAGTACTACCTGTCGCCTGCACAGGCCCAGGCGATTCTGGATCTGCGCTTGCACAGACTGACGGGTCTGGAACATGAGAAACTGATCAACGATTACCGCGAGCTGTTGCTGCAGATTGCGGATTACCTGGATATTCTGGGCAGCGATGAACGCCTGTTCCAGGTGATTCGCGAAGAGCTGGAACAGGTTCGGGACGCCTACGGAGACGAGCGACGCACCGAGATCGTCGGTTCGCAGCTGGATCTGAACATGGAAGATCTCATCACCCGTGAAGAGCGGGTCGTGACGATCTCCCGCGGCGGATACGCCAAGTCGCAGCCGTTGTCCGATTATCAGGCGCAGAAGCGCGGGGGTATGGGCAAGTCCGCCGCCTCCCTCAAGGACGAGGATGCCGTTCAGCATCTGCTGGTGGCCAACAGCCACGATACCCTGCTGTGCTTCAGCAGCAGCGGCAAGGTCTACTGGATCCGGGTGTTCAATATTCCGGTCGCCTCGCGGACCTCCCGCGGAAAACCGATCATCAACCTGTTGCCGCTGGACGAGGGCGAGTGGATCACCAGCCTGCTGCCGGTCAATGAATACACAGAAGGCTATTTCATTTTCATGGCCACCCGACTGGGCACGGTCAAGAAAACGCCGCTGGAAAACTTCTCGCGGCCGCGCAGTGTCGGTCTGCGAGCCATCGAGCTGGACGAGGATGATCGCCTGGTGGGAACCGCGCTCACCGACGGGCAACAGGACATCATGCTGTTCAGCAGCAGCGGCAAGGTGATCCGGTTCAACGAGAGCGGTGTCCGCGCCATGGGGCGGACGGCCCGGGGTGTGCGTGGCATCCGCCTGGCCGACGGTCATGAAATGATTTCATTGATCGTTCCGAGGGAAGAGCATCAGGTGTTGACGGTCAGCGAGCACGGTTACGGCAAGCGCACCGATGTCGCGGAGTTCCCGGTCTATGGCCGTGGCGGTCAGGGTGTGATCGGCATGCAGACCAGTGATCGTAATGGCCGTCTGGTCGGAGCCGTGCAGGTGACCGATGGTGAGGAGATCATGCTGATTTCTGATCGTGGCACACTGGTGCGTACGCGGGTCGACGAGGTGTCGGTGCTCAGTCGCAACACCCAGGGTGTCCGCATGATCCGCCTGAAGGAAGACGAGCGACTGGTTGGCCTGGCCGAGGTGACCGAGCCCGGCGATGGCCACGAAGAGGGCGACGGGTCCGATGAGTGATGCTCCGGTGACCGTGGCCTATCTGGGGCCTCCGGGCACGTTCTCGGAGCTGGCCGTGGACCGGTATTTCGGGGCCGGCGTGGAGAAGCAGCCGGTGACTGGCATCGACGATGTATTCGAGTCGGTGGAGAAGCGGCGTGTGCAGTACGGCGTTGTCCCGGTGGAGAATTCCACGGAGGGGGCCGTGACCATTACGCAGGAGTGCCTGATTGATACCACGCTCAGTCTCTGCGGGGAAGTCTACCTCCCGATCACCCATCATCTGCTGGTACTGGCGGGTACGCGGGAATCGGCGGTGCGCCGCATCGTCTCGCATCGCCAGTCGCTGGCACAGTGCCGTCACTGGCTGCGCGAACATTATCCTGACATGGAGCAGGTGGCGGTAAGCAGCAACGCGGAGGCGGCACGACAGGCTGCGTCGGGAAATGGGGTGGCGGCGATTGCCGGTGATCATGCCGCGGAAGCATTCGATCTGCGGATTCTGCATGCGGGTATACAGGACCGTAGCAACAACACCACCCGGTTTCTGGTGTTGGGTCATGAGCCCGCCGCACCGACGGGACGGGACAAGAGTTCCATACTGGTCTACACGGAAAATCGCCCGGGCTCACTGCTCCGGGTGCTGGAGCCGTTTGACCGACATCAGGTCAGCCTCACCAGGATCGAGACCCGGCCATCGCGGGACGGGATCTGGGCCTATGTGTTTTTCATCGATTTCGAAGGACATCGCGATGACAGCGAGGTGGCCAGGGTGTTCGCGGAGCTCGAGGAGCGCACGGTCCAGATCCGTTATCTGGGTTCGTATGCGATGGCCGACAGCGAACCGGGCGCACGTGCGCCAGCACAGGCGTGACGAGGAATGATGAAGGGTTTGCCTGACACACTGCTTGTGGTGGGCCTTGGCCTGATTGGGGGCTCCGTGGCGCGCGCGGTACGTCGCGAGCGGCTGTGCGGGACGGTCCTGGCCTGTGACCGGGATCTGTCGGGCCTTGATCAGGCGAGGGCCGAAGGCGTGATCGATGACGGTGGTGATGATCTGGCGGTGCTGGCGGCGCGGGCCGACATGGTCCTGATCGCCGTGCCCACGCTGTCGGTGGCCGAGGTGCTGCGGGTGGTGCGCGATCATGCCCGGCCCGGTGTGGTCATTACCGATGTCGCCAGCGTGAAGGGGCAGGTGACCCGCGAAGCGGACAGGATGCTGGGGCCGATGAAAAATCGTTTTGTGCCCGGACATCCCATTGCAGGCTCCGAGCAGAGCGGGTTTGCCGCGTCCAGGGATGGACTGTTCCGGCAGCGCAAGGTCATCATCACTCCGTCAGAGGGCACGGATGCGGATGCCGTGCGGGCCGTGACCGCCTTGTGGCATGGCCTTGGAGCCGATGTGCATGGCATGAGCGTGACCCGTCATGATGCCGTGCTCGCCGCCACCAGCCACCTTCCTCATCTGCTGGCCTATACACTCATCAATACCCTGGCGCGGGACGGCCAGTCCGACATTGGTACCCGGGCGGAGCAGGGAGAACAGACGCGGCAGATATTCGACTATGCGGCTGGCGGGTTTGCCGGATTCACGCGCATCGCCTCCAGTGACCCGGTCATGTGGCGGGACATATTCCTGGCCAACGGCGAGGCCACGCTGGAGGTGCTGGATCGCTTCCGGGAGGAGCTGGATCGCATGCGCGCATGCATTACTGCCGGAGAAGGGGCCCGTATGCAGGCCTATTTCAGTCGGGCCAGGCAGGCCCGTGATCATTTTATTCGCCGTTTCGAGGCGACAGGAGATACAGGTACAGCCATGAGTTCAGCTCGCGTGGATTACACAGTCGGGCCGGGCGGGTCCGTCACGGGACAGTGCCGGGTACCCGGAGACAAGTCCATTTCCCACCGTGCCATCATGTTCGGCGCCATCGCGGAAGGCACCACCCGGATCAGCGGTTTTCTGGAGGGCGAAGACGCGCTGCATACGCTACAGGCATTCCGCGACATGGGAGTGCCGATCGTGGGCCCCGAGCAGGGCGAGGTGACCATCTACGGTGTGGGAATGCGAGGGTTGGCGGCACCTGCCAGGCCTGTTTATTTGGGCAATTCCGGTACGGCCATGCGTCTGTTGTCGGGTCTGCTGGCGCCCCAGGATTTCGACACTGAACTGACCGGCGATGAATCCCTGTCCTCGCGCCCCATGGAACGCGTGGCCGGGCCGCTGCGAGCCATGGGGGCCGACATCGATACGGCCGAGGGTGGCAGACCGCCGTTGCGTATTCACGGCGCCTCCCTGAAGGGAATCCGGTATGAGATGCCGATGGCGAGCGCGCAGGTCAAGTCCTGTCTGTTGCTGGCCGGGCTGTACGCGGAAGGAGAAACGACCGTGGTCGAGCCCGAGCCCTGCCGGGATCACACCGAGCGCATGTTGCAGGGGTTCGGATGTCGAGTGGGCAAGAGCGAGGATGGGCTGGTCACGCGATTGCAGGGCGGACAGGTGCTGCAGGCCGCGCAGATTGATATACCCGCCGACATCTCGTCAGCGGCGTTTTTCATGGTGGCAGCCACCATTGCTCCGGGCTCCGATCTGTTGCTGGAGCATGTCGGTGTCAATCCAACCCGTACCGGCATCATCGATCTGCTGCGTCTGATGGGTGCGGACATCACGTTGGAGAATGAGCGTGAAGCGGGTGGAGAGCCGGTGGCGGACATCCGTGTGCGCCACGCGCCGTTGCGGGGCATTGACGTACCGGCCCGGCTGATTCCCCTGGCGATCGATGAGTTTCCCGTGTTGTTCGTGGCCGCGGCCAGTGCCAGCGGGGATACCGTGCTGCATGGGGCCGAAGAGTTGCGGGTCAAGGAAACCGACCGGATCCAGGTGACTGCCGACGGGCTGGCGGCACTGGGTGTGTCGCTGGAGACCTATGACGACGGGATCCGCATCAGTGGGGGCGCGATATCCGGCGGCGAGGTCGACAGCGGCGGTGATCATCGTATCGCCATGTCATTCGCGGTCGCGGCGCTGGTGGCCACCGGGCCTGTCGTGATCCGCGACTGCGCCAATGTCAGCACATCATTCCCCGGCTTCGTGGCGCTGGCCAACCGGGTTGGCCTCGATGTCCGATCAAGGGAGGTCTGACCGGTGTCAGTACCCGTAATCACCATCGATGGACCGGGCGGAGCCGGGAAAGGCACCGTCAGTACGCTGGTTGCCGATCGAATGGGATGGCATTATCTCGACAGTGGAGCCATGTATCGTGTGCTGGCGCTCGCCGCGTTACGCGCCGGCGTCGATCTGGAGGCCGGTGACCTTGTGGCTGCGCTGGCGCCCTCGTTGCCGCTGCGCTTTGATACGTCAGGGGCCGTGTGGCTGGATGGAGAGAACGTGGCTGACCGGATGCGAAGTGAAGAGTGCGGTCGGGCGGCGTCGGTGATCGCCGGCAGTGCCCCGGTCCGGAGTGCGCTGTTGCAGCGACAGCGGGACTTCCGGGAACCGCCGGGCCTGGTGGCGGATGGCAGGGACATGGGCACGGTGGTGTTTGCGGACGCCGATGTAAAGGTGTTCCTCACCGCCAGTGCCGGAGAGCGTGCCAGAAGACGTCATAAGCAGTTGATGGAGAAGGGGATTGATGGTAACCTTTCGGCCCTTTTGGCGGATATAAAGGCGCGCGACGAGCGCGACAGCACCCGGGCCTTGTCGCCGCTGGTGCCCGCCAGGGATGCGATCAAGATCGATACCACCGAGCTGGAGATTCAGGAGGTGGTGGACAGGGTGCTGGCGCTGGCGGCTCGAGAGGGGCTGTAGTCGGCATTTTCCTGTCTGTAGTTGTCTGAGTGGCAACAGGTGATGGATGACAGTGGCGAGACCCCTGCACGACAGACCCCGGTCATGGTCGTCGGCAGGGTTCATACTCATAGAACCGTGTTGACCGGAGCACGGAATACAGGACCTGACATGACAGAAAGCTTCGCTGAACTATTTGAACAGAGTTTGAATGACGTTGATATGACCCCCGGTTCGATTGTGATCGGCACCGTGGTGGATATCGACTCAGACTGGGTGACAGTCAATGCCGGACTCAAGTCCGAGGGGATCATCCCCAAAAACCAGTTCCTCGACGAGGATGGCAGTTTCACGCTGAATGTTGGCGATGAAGTGAAGGTGGCCCTGGAAGCCGTGGAAGACGGCTGGGGCGAAACGCGCCTGTCGCGCGAGAAGGCCAAGCGTGCCGAATCCTGGATGGAGCTGGAAGCAGCTTACGAGAAAGGCGAAGTGGTCACGGGTGTCATCAATGGCAAGGTCAAGGGCGGCTTCACGGTCGACCTCAACAATATCCGGGCATTCCTGCCGGGTTCGCTGGTCGATATCCGTCCGATCCGCGACACCACCCATCTGGAAGGTCACGAACTGGAATTCAAGCTGATCAAGCTGGATCAGAAGCGCAACAATGTGGTGGTGTCCCGTCGCGCGGTACTGGAAGCGGTCACCTCCGAGGAGCGCGAGGAACTGCTGGCCAAGCTGCAGGAAGGCATCACCATCAAGGGCGTGGTCAAGAACCTCACCGATTACGGTGCCTTCGTGGACCTGGGCGGCGTCGATGGCCTGTTGCACATCACCGACATGTCCTGGAAGCGCATCAAGCATCCCAGCGAAATCGTCAACGTGGGTGACGACATCGAAGTCAAGGTGCTCAAGTACGATCGTGAGCGCAACCGCGTCTCCCTGGGTCTGAAGCAACTGGGCGAGGATCCGTGGGTCGACATCAAGCGGCGCTATCCGGAAGGCACTCGGGTCAAGGCCACGGTAACCAATCTGACCGATTACGGTTGCTTTGCCGAGCTGGAAGAAGGCGTCGAGGGCCTGGTGCACGTTTCCGAGATGGACTGGACCAACAAGAATGTCCATCCGTCCAAGATCGTGCAGATCGGCGACGAGATCGAGGTGATGATCCTGGATATCGACGAGGAGCGTCGTCGTATCAGCCTGGGTATCAAGCAGTGCTTCCAGAACCCCTGGGATGCCTTTGCCGAGAAGTACCGCAAGGGTGACAAGATTGCCGGCACCATCAAGTCGATCACCGACTTCGGTATTTTCATCGGACTGGAAGGCAACATCGATGGTCTGGTGCATCTGTCGGACATTTCCTGGGACGAACCGGGCGAGGAAGCCGTACGCGAGTTCAAGAAGGGCGACGAGCTCGAGACCGTCATCCTGTCCATCGATCCCGAGCGCGAGCGCATCTCGCTGGGCATCAAGCAGCTGTCCGACGATCCGTTCATGAACTTTGTCGGCCAGTTCGAGAAAGGCAGTATCGTCAAGGGCCAGATTGCCGAAGTGGACGCCAAGGCGGCAACCATTTCTCTGGCGGAAGGGGTTGAAGGGGTGCTGCGTGCTTCCGAGATCAGCCGTGACAAGGTCGAGGATGCCCGCAACGTGCTTAATGCCGGCGATGAAGTGGAAGCCAAGGTGGTCAGCGTGGATCGCAAGAACCGCGTATTGCAATTGTCCATCAAGGCCATGGAAATGGATGATGAAAAATCCGCCATTCAGGATCACAAGAGTCAGGAGCAGTCCGCTCCGGCCACCATCGGTGATCTGATCAAGGCGGAAATGGACAAGAAGTAATCGCAAGAAGCGGAGCGACACACAGGGAACACGGATATGACGAAGTCAGAACTGATCGAGCGCATTGCTGCCAGGCAGACGCAGCTGTCGGCAAAAGATTGTGAATTTGCCGTCAAGTCGATTCTGGAGTACATGTCCCAGGTTCTCTCGGAAGGAGGTCGCATCGAGGTGAGGGGCTTTGGCAGCTTCTCCCTCCACTATCGAGTGCCCCGGATCGGACGCAATCCGAAAACCGGGGCGCCGGTAGCGCTCACCGGTAAGTATGTACCGCATTTCAAGCCTGGCAAGGAATTGCGTGACCGGGTCAATGCCGGCATGGAAGAAGGCTACTGAGTCGTTCATGAGACACCATGACCGCAGTCCCGTCATCATTGCGCTGGACACACATGAGCCGGATCAGGCTCTGTCGCTGGCCCGATTGCTGGACCCGGAATTGTGTCGCCTGAAGGTCGGTAAGGAGCTTTTTACGGCCGCCGGCCCGGCTTTGGTGAAGGAGCTCCACTCCTTGGGGCATGAAGTATTCCTGGATCTCAAGTTTCATGACATTCCCAATACTGTCCGCAAGGCAGTGGCTGTAGCGGCTTCGCTCGGTGTGTGGATGCTGACAGTTCATGCATCGGGAGGACGTGTGATGCTTGAGGCGGCTCGCGAGGGTGCCCTGGAAGGAGCGACCCGGGGTGGCATTGACCGGCACCCCCTGCTCGTGGCTGTTACCTTACTCACCAGCCTGGGTCAGCAGGATCTCGATGATATGGGGATTCAGCGTACCATGGTCGAGCAGGTTCAGCGTCTGGCTTCACTGGCTCAGGGCAGTGGTATGGATGGCGTGGTCTGTTCGGCCGTGGAGGTCGCCGGACTCCGTGCGTTGCTGCGCAAGGACTTTCTGTTGATTACCCCGGGTATACGGCCGGCGGGAGACAGTCACCATGACCAGAAGCGCGTCATGACCCCTGCCGAGGCCATGCGCGCCGGCAGCGACTATCTCG
Organism: Gammaproteobacteria bacterium; assembly: GCA_041685555.1. GTDB lineage: Bacteria > Pseudomonadota > Gammaproteobacteria > Pseudomonadales > Pseudohongiellaceae > PWQG01. The sequence goes on from JAWLFN010000006.1 coordinate 24,848, forward strand.
TCATCGGACGTCCTGTAACTCGCAGTTCCCACCCATCGGAGCGCCTCACCGCGATCTGCGGGGCGCTTTGACACACTGCGCCGGCTGGCGCATTCCCCGATCTCTGCTACAGTAGCCAGTGAAAGCGTTTGTGGTCCCCTCCGTCGGGCGGGAACGCTTTCCGGGGCGCGTGACGGTCTACAGCCGCCTCCATGGGAAATCAAAACATATATGTGTATAAAAGGAGTTATACCATGCAGAATCATCGAACAGGATCGATTGCGGGATCAGTGTACCAGTTGTGCCTTGCCCTGGTGACCATGGCTGTTCTGGCGGCGCCCGCCGCCGCGCAGGAGGAAGAGGGTGAGTCAATGCCGGTCAATCAGGTCAACATCAATACTGCGGATGCTGATACGCTGGCCCTGGCTCTGGACGGGGTTGGTCTGTCGCGGGCTGAGGCGATTGTAGCCTACCGCGAGGAGAACGGGCCTTTCGAGCGCATCGAGCAGCTGCAAGAGGTAAGCGGTGTCGGTCCCGTGACACTCGAGAACAATCGCGAACGGCTGCGGGTGGATGATGCCGACGACTGACCGATTGCGTTAGAATGGGCGCTTTTTCGGGCGCCCATTCTCATGGCCATGCACTATACGTTCCTGGTGCTTTCATCGCTGTTTTTGGCCAGTCTTCTGGTCACCAGGCTGGTGCTGGCAGCGGCGCCAGCAATGGGGCTGGTTGATGTTCCCGGGCCTCGCAGCGCTCACCGCCAACCGGTGCCTCGCGGCGGTGGGCTGTCCCTGGTCCTGGTCTTCACCGGGTTTACTGCCCTGCTGGGCTTTTCCGGAGCGCTGCTGCCGACGGATCTGTATCTGTTTCTGCTGGCCGCGCCCGTGGCATTTGTGGGTTTCGTGGACGACCGGCGCCCATTGAGTCATCGCTGGCGTATTGCCATGCAGTTGCTGATGGCACTGTCCGCGTATTCCCTGTTGCGTGAGTTGCCTCCTCTTTATCTGGGAGGCATCAACGTGCAATTGGGTCTGTGGGCCTGGTTGCTGGTGCCTCTGGCCATGACCTGGCTGTGCAATCTCTACAATTTCATGGACGGGATCGATGGTCTGGCAGCCGCCGAGTGCTGCTTTGTTGCCGCGGCTTCCGCCTGGTTGACGGGCAGTCAGTCGCCATTGCACGCCATGCTGGGGCTGGCCCTGTTTGTCATTGCCGCCGGCTTTCTGGTCTGGAACTGGTCTCCCGCTCGCATATTCATGGGCGACGTCGGCAGTACCTGGCTTGGATTTGTGTTCGGCATATTGATTCTCATGAGTCTTCGGGACCAGGTGTTGACGATCTGGGTCTGGTTTCTGCTGCTGTCGGTATTCATTGTCGACACCGGCTGGACCCTGACCGTTCGACTGTATCGCGGGCATGCGCCCTATGAAGCGCACAATACCCATGCGTATCAGATTCTGGCGAGACGATTCGGACATGCCCGGGTTGTATCCGGAATCATGATCGTCAATGTTCTGTACGTGATGCCGCTGGCATGGCTGGCGGAGAAATACCCTGAGTACGGAGTATTCCTGGCAATCTCTGGTATAGTACCGTTTATGGCGATCTGCTGGCGTGTCGGTGCCGGCCATCGTACCGCGCGGGAGCGGGCCCGGGCGGATCAGTCCGCGTCAGATCAGGGATCCGAATGAATCTGTACACCATCCCATTGTCACGTACCCTCAAACAGCTGTTGCTGATGTTGGCCGATGGCCTGATGCTGGTACTGGCGTTATGGTTGACCTTCACGCTGCTGAGTGTGGATCCGGTGGATCCGGGTGATCCAGTGTATCTGTATTTCGGTCTTTCCACGCTTGTCTGCGTGGGCGTTTTCCATCGCATTGGCCTGTATCGGGCACTGTTGTTGTACATGGGTCTGCAGTCCGGCTTTATCGTGCTGCAGGGTGTTTCCATTGCCACCATGCTCAACGGTGGGGTGTATTATTTTCTGATGACGCCGGCGACCCATGATTACGCCGTGTTGCCGATCTTCTGGATGATTTCCCTGTTGTTTATAGGGGGCAGCCGGTTCGTTGCCAAGGTGGCCCTGCAGACCCTGATCCAGAACTTCCGGCCCAAGGAGCCGGTGATCATCTATGGCGCTGGTAGTTCCGGCATGCAACTGGTGGCCGCGTTGCAGAGTGGTGAGCAATATCTTCCCGTGGCTTTTGTCGATGACAGCCGCAGCCTGATCGGCAGCACCGTGCACGGCATCCGCGTCTATAGCCCTGGTTCGTTGCATGAGCTGATCGACAATTTTTCGGTCCGTCAGATCCTGTTGGCGATTCCCTCGGCCACTCACGCTGAGCGCAAGGAAATTCTCAATCGCCTTGAACATCTGCCCGTGCATGTCAAAACGGTTCCCGACCTGTTCGACATGGTATCGGGCAAGGTCGGAGTCGACGAGATCCGGGATGTGGATATCGAGGACCTGTTGGGACGTGACATCGTGCCGCCTGACCCGGAGTTGCTGGGTGCCTGCATCACCGGCCGCTCGGTGATGGTCACCGGGGCGGCCGGATCGATCGGCTCCGAGTTATGTCGGCAGATAGTGCGCTTGCAGCCGCGCCGACTGGTTCTGGTCGACACGTTCGAATTCGGACTGTACGAGATCGAGAGTGAACTGCGCGAGTTGCATCAGAGTCTCGATGATCGAGAGCCCCTGGATCTGGTGGCACTGCTGGGTAACGTCTGTAATCGGCGCCTCATGCATCGCATCATGGAGCGCCTTGAAGTGGAAACGGTCTACCATGTGGCTGCCTACAAGCAGGTACCCATGGTCGAGAAGAATACGATCGAAGGGGTGCGTAACAACATATTCGGTACCGTTGTCTGCGCCCAGGTCGCGGAACAGCTCGGTATCGGTCATTTCGTGCTGATTTCCACGGATAAGGCAGTCCGGCCGACCAATATCATGGGGGCCAGCAAGCGTTTCGGTGAGCAGGTGCTGCAGGCGCTGGCACAGCGCGGCAGTAACACCTGCTTCAGTATGGTCCGTTTCGGCAATGTCCTGGGTTCTTCCGGCTCCGTGGTGCCGCTTTTCCGTAGACAGATCAGCAGCGGCGGGCCGGTTACCGTTACTCATCCAGAAGTGACCCGGTATTTCATGACCGTGCAGGAAGCGGCTCAGTTGGTCATCCAGGCCGGCTCGATGGCCAATGGGGGGGATGTTTTCGTACTGGACATGAACGAGCCGATACGGATCGTGGACCTGGCTCGCAAGATGATACATCTGATGGGTTATGACGTGCGTGATGAAAAGTCCTGGCGAGGCGATATTGCTATCGAGTATACGGGTCTGCGCCAGGGGGAAAAGTTGTTCGAGGAATTACTGATCGGTGAGTCGGTGACCGGTACCGAACACCCGAAAATCATGCGTGCCCGCGAGGACACCCTGGCCTGGGAGCAACTCGATTCACTGATCGAACGTCTGCGTCAGGCCTGTGATGCACTGGATCTGACAGCCATTCTGGAATTGCTGAGAGAAGCCGTGGATGGTTTCCAGCCGGAATCTGTCGGTGATGATCCGCTATGGCGTGATGATGCCGCCGGGCCGGTCGGGCCACAGTCCCGACCAGCCGCCAGCGTCACGCCGCTGCATCGGCGGTGAGCGCCTTACTCTGTTGCCTTGCGCGTGACTGATTCGATGACCACCGGCTCCACAGGCACATCCTGGTGGCCTCTTCGACTGGTGGTCGGCACGCTGGCAATTTCGTCTACCACTTCCATACCTTCGATCACCTGTCCGAATACCGCGTACCCGAATTGTGATGGGCCGCTGTGGTTGAGGAACTCGTTGTCGGTCAGGTTGATGAAGAACTGGCTGGTTGCGCTGTCGATTTCATTGGTCCGGGCCATGGCCAGCGTGCCCCGGGCATTGGATGCTTCGTTATCGGCTTCGTTCTCGATGGGGGGATACGAGGACATTTCCACCATGTCGGTATCAAAGCCGCCGCCCTGGATCATGAATCCGGGAATGACGCGGTGGAAAATCAGCCCGTCATACAGCCCGTTGTCCACATAGCGCAGGAAGTTCTCTATCGTCACCGGAGAGCGATCGGACCACAGCTCGATGGCCAATGCGCCATGTGAGGTTTCCATGATGACCACCGGGTTGTCCGAATCGGCCGCCCGGGTGGTAGAGAACAGTGTGGCAAACAGCAATGCAGCGAAGATTTTTCTGCTCATTGGATTCTCCTGAGTGAGTGTATATCCGTCGGCGGATAACTATACGTCAGGGGGGGGGAGCGGGGGAAGTCCGAACAGTCGGATAACCGACAAAGCAAGGAATAATTTGGCTGCCCAACCTGGACTCGAACCAGCAACCAAGTGATTAACAGTCAGCAATTCCCCGAAAAATCCCCCGCAAACTCAGTGATGTATGAAAAGACAGAAACTCTGCAAGTCACTGTCATTACGGATAAT
>JAWLFN010000137.1:0-7395 GCA_041685555.1 Gammaproteobacteria bacterium
GGAAATCGTGTTCGCGCTGTGCACGGAACGCCTGCCGGAGTTCGAGCGTTTCGCTCAGTCGATGGCGAAGCAGTAGTAGTAGCCGTTGCCACCCGTGCCCACCAGATCCTCCTGACTGCAGCCGCGCGAGCCGTGGGCACTGTGCCACGACGTCGGGTTCGCACCCCCGCCCTGGCGGTCATGGTGCCCGACCTGGGCCGAACCGTCGCTGTTGCTGGTCCAGTTGCCGCAGGTGTGATCGGCGCCGTCGGTGAAGGCCATGCCATCGAGTGTGGACCCGGTGAGGATGTCATGCTGGTTGGGGCTGTCGCCGCGGCCGTTGACCTGTTCACCATGCTCGGTCAGCGAGGTTTCCTTGCCCAGATTGTTGTTGTCGCTGTGCAGGTCGGCGACGCTGCGCGCCACCATCGTGCCCTCCGCGTTATACCACGGCCCGCTGCCGATGCGGTCCCGGGCATTGACCGCTGACCCGCCGCCCATCGCCTGGGCGCTCAGATAGGCCCGCCAGGTCTTGCCGCCGGCACCGGCATCGGCCGCCAGCGCCTGACAATGCGCGTCGGCGCCTTCCAGTCCACCCAGGTTGGCCCCGTCACCGGAACCCATGCTGGTGATGAAGAAACTCATGTCATTATTCTGTGATACCACCAGTGACGCGGAGAGCGCGGCAGCGGTGGCCACTCCGAGGATCAGATGCTTTTTCATTGTTGTGCCTCCAGAGAAATCGGATTTTCCATTCTTCTCTCAATCCACACACTGGTCAAGTCGGATGAAACAGTAGGTAGCGGCGGAGGTTTCGGAGCAGCGCGGTAACGCGCTGAGCCGAAAGCCTCCGGCCCCATCAACGCACAGCTCCCTAACAGCGCCCGAAGTGATCCTCGAGCCGTACAATGTCATCCTCCCCCAGATAACTGCCACTCTGCACCTCGATCAACTCCAGCGGCAGTTTCCCCGGATTGGTCAGCCGATGCGTCTCGCCGATGGGAATATAGACCGACTGGTTCTCGGTCAGCATCTGGTCCTGCTCGCCGATCTGCACGATGGCGGTGCCGGAGACCACCACCCAGTGCTCGGCGCGGTGATGGTGCATCTGCAGCGACAGCGAGGCCCCCGGTTTCACGGTAATGCACTTGACCTGGTAGCGCTCGCCGTGGCCGATGCTGTCGTAACTGCCCCAGGGCCGATGCACCTCGCGGTGGTTGAGGTGTTCCGTGCGGCCCAGCGCCTCGATCCGGGCGACAATCTCCTTGACGTCCTGTACCCGGTCGCGGCGCGCCACCAGCAGCGCATCCTTGGTGTCGACCACCACCGTGTCCTCCATGCCCAGCGTCACCACCAGCTTCTCGCGACCGTGCACCAGGGTGTTGTGGCTGTCCCGGTGGATCACGTCGCCGACCGAGACATTGCCGTCCCCGTCCTGCTCGCTGATCTCCCACAGCGCACTCCAGCTGCCGACATCACTCCAGCCCGCGTCCAGTGGCACCATGCGCACCTGCTCGGCCTGCTCCATCACCGCGTAGTCGATCGAGTCCGAGGGACAGGGCTCGAAGTGCGCCCGACTGATCCGGATGAAGTCCAGATCGGAGGACGCATTGTCGAAGGCCGAGCGGCAGACCTCGGCCATGCGCGGCTGGTGCCGGATCAGCGCGTCCAGGTAGGCGCGGGCCCGGAACACGAACATGCCGCTGTTCCAGAAATGATCGCCGGCCGCCACGTAACGCTCGGCGGTGGGGCGGTCCGGTTTCTCCACAAAACGGCTGACTTGACGCACATGGCCGCTTTTTTCCCGCGATTGCAGGTAGCCATAGCCGGTTTCCGGGTGCGTGGGCACCACGCCGAAGGTGATCAGGCTGTCATCGGCAGCGGCCTCGCCCGCCACCTCCAGCGCCTGCAACAAAGCGGCCGTGTCACTGATGGCATGATCCGCCGGCAGCACCGCCAGCGTCGCCTCCGGATCGATGGTCAGCGCCTGCAGCGCCGCCAGCGCGATGGCCGGCGCCGTGTTGCGGGCCGCCGGCTCCAGCAGGATGGCCGCCGGAGTGATACCCAGGCCATGCAGCTGCTCGGCGACCATGAAGCGGTGCTCTTCATTGCAGACCACGATCGGCGGCTGCAGCCCCTGCACACGCAGCGCGGTCTGCTGCAGCAGCGTGTGCTCGTCACTGGTGAGTCGGTGCAGTTGCTTGGGGTACTGTTTGCGGGACAGGGGCCACAGCCTGGTGCCGGCGCCGCCGGACAGTATCACTGGAATCATTCGGGAAGCCGTCCGTTTCCGTTGATTGAAAGTGTATTCAAGGCAGTGTAGCGCAAATGCGTCGGAACGCGCAGGGCTGGCGGTGACCGCGCGCCACCGCGGGCACGGATGGTGTACCATGTCGTCACAAAAACCGAGAACAGGATTTCAGAGGTTCCCCCGCGTGACACTGATACTGACGGCCGCCGCCGTGGCCCTGACGGCATTGTTTTTCCCGGCCCTGACCGTCTACTACGCCAATGTGTTTGATTACAGCGCCGGGATCGGTGATCTGCTGTGGCCGGCGCTGGTGCTGCTGGCCGTGGCCACCGCCGTGCCGGTGCTGGTCGGCTGGCGGCTGCGGGGGCGCGCGCGGTCGCGCTGGCTGTCCCTGCTGGCCATGCTGGGCGTGGCCTTCTGGCTGCAGTCCAGCCTGCTGGTCTGGGACTACGGCGTACTGGACGGCGGCGCCATTGACTGGGGCGCCTACAGCGGCCGCGCGGCCCTCGAGCTGCTGGCCTGGATCGGACTGCTGGCGGCCGGCTGGTTCCTGCATCGACGCATTGCCCCGCAGGCCGCCACCATCGCCGTGGCCCTGATCGCGGTGCAGTCGGTCAGCGCCGTGCTGGCCGCGGGCCAGGCCTCCGAGCCGCCCAGCCATCACTACTTCAGCGAACTGGAAGAAGGCGAGTTTTCCTGGTCGACGGAACAGAACGCCATCGTGCTGGTGCTGGATGCGTTCCAGTCCGATGTTTTCCAACAGATCATGGTCGACAATCCGGATTACGCCGAGGACTTCGAGGGCTTTCATTACTTCCGCAACGCCCTGTCCGGCTATGCCAAGACCTACCCGTCCATCCCGCTGATGCTGACCGGCCAGTGGTACGACAACGACCGCCCGATCACCGAGTTCCTCGCCGATGCCTATCTGGAAGCGTCCCTGCCGCGACAGCTGCGCGACGCCGGCTGGGATGTGCGACTCTATCCCTACTTCGAGCGCACCGTGCATTATGACGAATCGGTGGCCGACAACTTCGTGCGCTCGCTGAGCCCCGCCGACCGCATGGGCGCCTTCGGTGAATTCGTCGACGTGGGCGTGTTCCGCGCCCTGCCCCATGTGCTCAAGCCGCTGTGGCTGAACGATCACGAATGGCGCATGCGGCGCTGGGTGGAGAACCTGCCGGCCAGCGATACGGTGCCCGGCAGTGACGGGCCGGACGGGCCGCGTAGCGATCATCCGCACGAGGCCCTGCGCTGGCTGGAGAACGTGGAAACCCTGGGTGACACCCGGGCCCCGGCACCGGCCTTCCGCTTCTACCACCTGCTGACGCCGCATGCCCCGCACCTGATCAACGAGGAACTGGAGATGGAGGTGTTGCCGCTGAACCAGGCCGGCTACCGCCGTCACGCGCATGCCACGGTGCAGTTGATCCGTCGGTTCCTGGATCGCCTGCGGGAGCTGGAGATCTATGACGACAGTTTCATCGCCATCCTGTCCGAGCATGGCGGCGGTGAGTATCATCTGGGCGTGAACACGGACCTGTTGCCGGAAACGTTGCCGGCGCCGGAAGCCGCCCGCATGCCCTCCAGTCACTACGAGTCCGGGCTGCCGCTGATGCTGGTCAAGCCGGCCGGCGGCAACGGGCCTCCGGTGATCAATGATGCCCCGGTGTCGGTGGGCGACCTGGCCGCCACCATCGCGGCGGCGGCGGATCTGGAGACGTTGCCGCCGGGCCGGGACATGCTGGCGGTGGACGAGGACGAATCGCGTTCACGGCTGTACCGCTTCTACGAATTCGACGGCTGGGTCAGCGACTATCTGCCCGACATGGTCGAGTACCGGGTCGAGGGGCACAGTTGGCTGCCGCAGTCCTGGGAGCCCACCGGTCGTCGTTTCGAGCCCCCCGAGGAGCCGTCCGCCGCCGCGCCGGAGGAAGAGCTGGCCGCGCTGGGCGACGGGGATGTGCTGCGTTTCGATCAGAGCGGACGCAATACCGGGTATCTGCTGGACGGTTGGGCCGAGCCCGAGCCGCATGGCGTGTGGACTTCGGCAACGGAGGCTCGACTCAACGTGCCGCTGGAGCAGCCCCTGGAGGACAACCTGCAGTTGTCGTTGTTTCTGTATCCGTACACCGTGGAGGGCGAACTGGACAGTCAGCGTGTGAGCGTGTCGGTCAATGGCGTGGAGACGACCGAGTGGAACGTGACCGCCCGTGGGCCGCGGACCGTGCTGGTCACGGCGGCCGAGCATGGCGGTGCCGAAACCTTGCGGTTGCGTCTGACGCTGCCCGACGCCACGGCCCCGGCACAGTTTCTGCGCAGCACCGACACCCGGCAGCTGGGCATTGCGCTGCAGGAGCTGGTGCTGGGCTCCGTCCCGGTATACCGCCCCGGTGAAGCTCTGGCATTCGGCGAGAACGGCGACGCCCGTCACTATCTGACCCATGGCTGGAGTGGGCCGGAACAGGATCTGCGCTGGACCGAGGGCGAGGAGGCCGGCCTGCGGCTGTATACGACCTTCAGGCCCGGCGACGGCGACCTGCGCCTGCGCATGCAGGCCCGGGCCTATCTGGCCGATGGTGCGCTGGAACACCAGCAGGTCACGGTGCTGGCCGGCGACGAGACCGTGGCGCGCTGGGACATCAGCGGGCAGGACTGGCACGAGGCGGTGATCCCGGCTGGACTCATGGATGAGGATGGTATTCTGGAGCTGCGTTTCCGCATCAGCGACCCGACCGCGCCTTCCTCGGTCAGTGATTCCCCGGATGGACGGGTGCTGGGCATGATGGCGGAACAGCTGGTGATCGAACATGTCGACTGAGACCGCGCAGACGGGTATCGAGATGGTCATTCTGGGCGCCGGCCGGCCGTTCAGCGGCGCCGAGCCCAGTGTACTGCACAGCACGCGGCAGGGTGGTTCCCGCAATGGCCGGGTGCTGGACTGGCTGCTCGGTGCCGTGCAGCATCTGCGGCCCCGGGTACACTTCATCAGTGGGTATCGCGCTGACGAAGTGCAGCAACAGTACCCGCGGCTGCGGTACACCCACAATCCCGCCTGGGAGAGCACCGGCGCCGCCCGCTCCCTGCTGCTGGCGCCGGTCGATACCCGGCACGACTGCCTGGTTTCCTACGCGGACATCGTCTTTCATCGCCACGCCGTGGATCGTCTGGCCGCGACCGGGGGCGACATCGTCGTGGCCGTGGATTCACAGTGGCGGCGGCGCTACGCCGGTCGCACCGAAGAGGATCTGGCGCGCTGCGAGAAGGTGCATTACACGCCCGATGGCATCAGCCGCCTGGGCGCGGACCTGGATGCGGCCCTGGCCAACGCCGAGTTCACCGGACTGGTGCGTCTGTCCGCTCCGGTGATGCAGTGGCTGCAGGCCCACAATGAGACGCTGGTGGAGCGCTTTTCCCGCGCCAAGCTGGCCGGACTGATCGAATGGCTGCGCATGCAGGGGTTCGACGTGCGGGCGGTGGACCTGGCCGGGGACTGGGCCGAACTCAACGAGCCGCGTGATCTGGCCCACTTCGTCCTCGGCACCAAGGCGCAGACCCTGCAGCGTCTGCAGGGGCTGGTGCAATGCAGCCGGATCGAGGATCAGGTCAGTTTCACGGTGGGGGACTGGCAGACCGCCCCGGAGACCGTGCTGCATACCGTGGCGGCCCGCTTCGGCGAGGCCCGGGTGGTGGTGCGCAGCAGCGCCCTGAGCGAGGACGGTTTCGCCTCGGCCAATGCCGGTGCCTACACCTCGGTGCTGGACGTGCCGGTGGCGGATCGTGAGGCGCTGCAAGGCGCCATCCGGGACGTGGTTAGCTCCTATCCGGCCGGTAATCGTGACGACCAGGTGCTGGTCCAGCCCATGCTCACCGACGTCGCCGCCAGTGGCGTGGCCTTCACCCGGACCCTGTCGCGCGGCGCCCCCTATTACGTGATCAACTACGATGACTGCAGCGGCAGCACCGCCTCGATCACCGAGGGCAGCAGCAGCGCCCACCGCACGGTCGTGATCCGACGCGACGCTGATGAGGCGTCGCTGGACATACCGGCGCCGGCCCGGGCGTTGCTGCCGGCGCTGCGCGAGATCGAGTCGCTGCTGGGCTACGACTCCCTGGACGTGGAGTTCGCCTGTGACGGGCAGGGCCTGGTGCATGTGCTGCAGGTGCGGCCGATCGCGGTGCGGCATGAAAGCAGTCCGGACAGCGATCGCCAGGTGCTGCGGCAACTGGAACAGGCGCAGGACCGTTTCCGGCAATTACAGACACCCGGCTCCTCGGTGGTGGGCCGGCGCACCGTTTTCGGCGTCATGCCGGACTGGAACCCGGCCGAGATCATCGGCACCCGGCCCGGTCGGCTGGCGACCAGTCTGTACCGCTGGCTGATCACCGACGAGACCTGGGCCGCACAGCGTGCCGGCTACGGTTATCGCGATGTGCGCCCGCAGCCACTGCTGCACAGCTTTGCCGGACACCCCTGCATCGATGTCCGGGCCAGTCTGTCGTCGTTCCTGCCCGCTGGACTGGATGATGCGCTGGCCGCTCGTCTGGTGGACTTCTGCCTGGACTGGCTGGAGCAACGCCCCTCCCTGCACGACAAGCTCGAATTCGAGGTCATCCCCACCTGTCTGGCCCTGGATTTTCCGCGTTGGGAGCAGCGTTTCATCGAGGACGGTGGCTTCAGTGCCGAGGAGGTGGCTGCATTGCGGGAGGGCCTGGCCGGGATCACGGAACAGGCCATGCGCCGTGGCGATGGAGACGCGCGTCAGATCGGGCAGCTGGAGCAGCGCTTCGAGCGCATCATGGCCGCGCCGATGGCGCCGCTGGACCGCGCCGCGGTCCTGCTGGAGGATTGCCGGCGCTTCGGGACCCTGCCGTTTGCCCATCTGGCCCGCAGTGCTTTCGTGGCCGTGACCCTGCTGCGCTCGGCGGTGACGCGCGGCATCATTCCGCCGGCCGCCGTCGACGGATTCCTGGGCAGCGTGCGCACGGTCAGTCATAGGCTCAACGAGGATGCCGGGGCCGTTGGATCGGGTCGGATGTCCCGCGATGATTTCGTGCAGCGTTACAGTCATCTGCGACCCGGCACCTATGACATCACGTCGCCGTGCTACGCGGCCGAGACCGGGCGTTATCTCGACCCCCTGCTGCAACGCCTCGCAAACAGT
>JAWLFN010000138.1:0-7367 GCA_041685555.1 Gammaproteobacteria bacterium
TGCCACGGCAGCCCGGGCCGAAGGAGTCCGCCATTGCCCTCGAATACCCCCATGCCACCGACCACGTTGTGGAGGAGTTTGTTGCCCCCGCCGAAGGCAGCCGGTGCCACGCTCGAGCCGTAGTACTGCAGGCTGATCCAGCTGGCCACCACCACAGGTGCCGTCATGATCAGCTCGAGTACACCGAACCCTTCGTCCTTACGCCAGTCGTAGTCGTGAAGAAAGGCGCGGCCTTCCAGGTCGCCGCCGACCGTGCGTGCGCGTGGCGCTGCGATGAACGCGCGACAGCCGGCCAGTGCCCACTCCGGTCGTACTTCCGCCCAGTCGCGGCTGCGGGTCATCACCTGGTTCCCTCGCCCGGCGCCCGGCAGACGGAGGGCGCGCTCCGTGCGTGCCATGGCCCCTGCCTGCGCCAGCCAGTCGGTAACCCTCTCGAGATCCTCTGCGTGGGACGCCGATGGATGATCCGAGGAATATACGGTGACAACATCGGTGGTGGTGTCGTGCAGTGCCCCGAGAAAGAGCGTGTCCCGCGGTATCACTATGCCCCGCGTGGCCAGCTCCTGGCGCACGGTCGGGTCATTGAGCAGCTGTGCCAGGAGTCGCGCATTGACTTCACCGGAATATCCGCCGCAGGCTCCGCAATGAAGCGCGCTGGCATGCGCATTGTTGACGACGCTGGCGCCGTGGCCGGTCAACAACACGAGCCGCGCAAAGTCACGGGTCAGCGACATGGCCCGCAGGATTTTCTCTGCCGTATCGGCCCGCTGTCCGTCGTCGAGGGCGGGATCGAAACGAGGTGGGGGGTCGGACGGGGAGGCGGATGCCTTCAGGCCCAGGGACTCCCGTACCAGCTTGCCGATATAGACCGGCCCATTGGCTTCCACAAAGGCAAAAGAGGAAACCGCCGCCAGTTTGAAACGGTTCCAGGCACGCACGGCGCGTGCCTTGAATCGCGCGGACAGGTCGGCGTCAGCCGCGTCCGGCGCGGTGGCGCAGGTGGTCACGTCGGGGCGCAACAGCACGGGCAGGTGCAGCTCGGGCTCATCCGATGCGAAGCGGCGGTGCAGGGTGGCAATACCAAAGAATCCCGCGAATCCGATGGTCTGGAGGGTCGGGTCTACTGTCTCCAGTGCGCGGCGGAAGACCTCTGAACGGACATCGATGCAGAAGGCGGCCTGGACCGCTGGCCGGTCTGCCGGTGCGGTTGCCGGGTGTTGCTGCAGCTGACGTGCCAGTGAACGCTGTGATGCGCGCTCCAGGGCATCCTGCAGAATACAGTCGATCACCGACTCGCTGTCGGGTCTGACGGGCGTGGCGTGCCTGGCCAGAGTGGCTTCCCATCGGGGAGCGATATCCGTGCTGTATTGGTCGTACAGGGCCTCTTCCCACAACAGACGGATGACAAGGAAGTCGCGTGCAGTGTTATCGGAGCCGCCATACAGCTCGGCCTGCCACAGTCGGTGGCGGGCTGATTGCGACCAGCCCCCCAGGGTCATCAGCAGCTGGTGGAAATAGGTATCCAGTGCGGCATCAGGCACGCCCAGGCGACGCACGGCACGATCGAGTGCTTCCTCGGGTGTCTCAGGGGCATGGCTGACATGCGCAGCGAAGCCCTTGAGGCCGATGATCTCCGGGGTCAGGTCGCGACTGGCAAACGCGCGCCAGGCGGCGTAGGCGCCTCTTCCCCGGGGCGCGGCCCATAGCGCCTGGCCCTTGTCCAGGTGACCGGCCGCCCAGGCACCGAAGCGCTCGGCCACAAAAGCCGGCCAGTCTGTCGCCGAGGTCTCGGCACAGAGATCGGCGATCGTCGGCAGTGCCCGCGGCTCTGGCGGTGAAGCTGCTACAGCCGCTTTCAGGACCTCAACGTTGGCGGGACGGTCTGTCGCGGGGCTGGCCGCCAGCGCTGCAGCCAGATCCTCTTCGCTGATCACTCCCGAATCGATTCGCGCCTGGTACCAGGCGCGGGGCATGGTCGCCGCCAGTCCGGCCACGCGCGCCAGGCGCGCGCTGGTAGTGGCCAGATCCAGGTGTGTCTGCCCGAGAAACGGATTCACCGCCACACTGGAATCCAGTGGCCACAGCGGAGGAATGTGGGACACCGCGGCACGGGCGATATCGAGAGAAGCACTCTGCTGGTCTGTCCCTGTCACGATGCAGTCCTCCGGCTGGTGGCACGTTGTCCGCGGATCGCCCAGCCATCCAGCAGTCGATCAGATATGGCATTGATGTACAGCCCGTTAGACAGGTGTACGCGCAGTCCGGCAGCCGCGGGGTGGTAGGCCCACAGCGGGAACATCGCCTGGGCCACGGCGACCAGACCGAAACTCAGGATCATCAGGATGATCAGTGCCCACTCGAGTGATCCGGGCGACGGCGTGGGCGGCAGGGCGTCCTGCGTCAGCCATTCCGCGCCGCGCTGCAATGCAAAGTAAGCGACCCCGGTGATTACCGAATACAGCGCGGTGCGCCGTGTCAGCATGCGCGGAGCGGTATCCGCGAATCCCTGGGCCAGCAGGTAGGCTACGCCAAGAATCAGTACCACGCCAAGCGCGAGCGCCTGCGGGGATTTACCCTCGAAACCGAAGGCCGCGCCAATCAGGCCGTACAGCAGCAGGGCAACCACGAAGGCACGGGCCACGGCGCCGCTGTCAGGAATCGCTACGGGGCCGGGACGACGGTTACGTGTCACCTGTTCGACCGCGCCGCCGGCGCTCAGGAAGGCATGGGCCTTGTACAGTGAGTGGGCCACGATGTGCAGCAGCGCGATGGCAAACAGGCCGAGGCCGCATTGCAGGATCATGAAGCCCATCTGCGCGATGGTGGACCACGCCAGCGAGGTCTTTACCGCCGACTGTGTGAGCATTACCAGCCCGCCAAACAGTGCCGTAAAGCCGCCAATCATCACCAGTACCGCCAGCAGTCCGGGTGCCAGCAGCATGACATCGGCGAGGCGGATCAGCAGGAAACCACCGGCATTGATGACGCCGGCATGCAGCAGCGCGGATACCGGTGTCGGTGTCTCCATCACCTCGGTCAGCCAGCTGTGGAAGGGAAACTGTGCCGACTGCATGATGGCGGCCAGCATGAGCAGCGCCACCGCCCACGGTGCTGATGCCGGGATCACATCGGAGCGCGCGGCCGCGCTGATCGTGGAGATGTCGGTGGTACCAAAGCCGACCGCGAGAAGCAACGCGGCTGCGGTGATGGCACCATTGCCGACCCACGTGGTCAGCCATTTCTTGCGCGCTGCCCGTTGCGCTTCCAGGCGATGTGGATAGAACAGCAGCAGCCGTTGCATGAATATCCCGATGATGATCCAGGCGAGAACGAGTTGTACCAGATTGCCGGCCTGGACCAGCAGCAGAACCGCCGTCAATGTGGCGCATAGCCAACCAGTGAAAGACGCATGGCGCGGCTCTCCTCTCATATAGGTGCCGGCATAGCGCAGCACCACCCACCCCACGAAGGAAACCAGCAGCAACATGACGGCGCTGACCGCATCCATGTGTGCAGAGATACCGAATCCAGCGACACCCGCCAGGGCGGTGGTGTAAGGGGCTTCGGTAAACAGCAGGACCGTCAGTGACAATGAGGCCACAAGGGCCGCGATGGCCAGAAACTCTGCCACTTTCGAGCCGAGAAGCGCCCGCCGGCCTGTCAGGGCAAATCCCGTAACAGAAGCCAGCAGTAGCAGAGCCGGCGGTAAATACGGTAGTACGTTATGCATTGGGGTCAGGGCCTGTTGTGAATGAAAGGCTACAGGGTGCCCGCAAGATCGGGATAAATTAAATGCATTATTGTTTATAAATCGTTCGTTTATGGAGAACTTTCGCGATAAGCGCCGATTGGCCGCTCCTCCGCTGGAGAGGTTCTTGTGCAATGTGAAGCGGCCTGGACAACAGCATTTGAGTAGAAGCGGAAGGTAGTTTACGCTGGCTTCTCAAATGTTTGTACAGATAACGGAGAGTCTGCTGCTTATGAAGATACATAAAAAATTACCAAAGACAGCGCTTTACACGATTACTGCGGCATTTGCTGCGTTTCCCCTGCTGGCATCCGGGCAGCCCAGGACGGCCGGAGTGGACTTCAGCTCCGCGGAATATCCCCCGACCAATGCGCTGCCCAACCCCTATCTGACTCATGAAGACTGGTTCCGGCTGCCGGGTGAGCGGGAATGGGGTTCCACCAGTGCCATCGACATTTCACCCGATGGCCAGTATATCTGGGTGGGCGAGCGCTGCAGCGCCAATATCGCCGGTTGCACCCAGAATCCCGAACTCGACCCGGTCCTCAAGTTCGACCGTCAGGGCAATCTGGTCGACAGTTTCGGCGCGGGCATGATCGCCTGGCCGCATGGCATCGACGTCGACGATGAAGGCAATGTCTGGATTGCCGATGCCCGCGACAATCAGTACGGTGACAATCCGCCGGACCAAGTGATCGGGCACCAGGTGCACAAGTTCAGTTCGGATGGGGAGCACCTGATGGCGCTCGGTGTCCCCGGCTCCTCCGACGTGCCGGGTGAGCTGAGCGAACCCAATGACGTCATTGTGGGGCCCGACGGCAACATCTATGTCGGCGAGGGGCATTCCAACTCTGAAGATACCCCCAGCCGCGTGATCGTGTACAACAGTGAGGGAGAGTACCTGCGACACTTCGGTGAGTACGGCAGTGAGCCCGGACAGTTCATTCAGCCTCATTCGCTGCAGTTCGATTCCCAGGGTCGGCTTTTTGTCGCCGATCGCAGCAATGAACGCATCCAGATTTTCAATACGGACGGTGAGTTGCTGGATATCTGGTACCAGTTCAGCCGCATCAGCGGTCTCTACATCGACGACAACGACACGTTGTACGCGGCGGATTCCGAGTCCGGTTCCGTGGCTCCTGACAATGTGGCCTGGATGCGCGGTATCCGCGTTGGCAGTGCACGGACGGGGGAAGTCCACTATCTGATCCCGGACCCGCGCCCCGACTGTTCGGGAACCTGCGCCGCGGAGGGAGTGGTCGCTGATGGTGAAGGCATTGTCTATGGCGCGGAAGTCGGACCCGAGGGTGAGGTGCGGCGCTATACGCCCCGTTTTCTCGACCTCCGTTGAACTGACACGCCGGTTCAGTGAGTCTCGCCGGGTTCTCTGAACGGAATCCGGTGTTATCCGGACCGCGTCATGTGGGTGGTGGCACCACCGCATGACGCGGTCTGCTTCCCTCCACCTTGCAGCGAGCGCTGCGGTACTCGAAAATGTCTGTAACAGGCGTGAGTACAGCTCTGGTGGCATTGGCGGCCCTGTGCTGGGGTCTGTCAGGCGGGATCGCCGGTATACTGATGGCCGACGGTTGGGATGCCGCCGTCGTTTCGTTCTATCGGGGTGCCATCGGCCTGTTGTTCGTGATTGCCTGGCTGGCGCTGCGCCCGCGAGACAGCGGATTGCTCAGTCACCGATTGTGGTTCTGGTCGGCGATCGCCGGTATCGGCGTGGCCGGCAACTTTACGTTCTACTTCGTGAGCATCGACAAGGGCAGTGTGGCAGTGGCGGCAACGCTGATGTACTGCGCACCGGTATTCGTCTATCTCGTGTCGTTCGCTCTCAGGCTTGAGCGCCCCACGCCTCTGAAGTGGGCGGCGATCGCTGTGGTGATGCTTGGCATACTGCTGCTTACCCGGATTTACGAGGTCGGGGCGGACAGTGTGACTGTGATCAGTGTCGGTGCCGGGC
Organism: Gammaproteobacteria bacterium; assembly: GCA_041685555.1. GTDB lineage: Bacteria > Pseudomonadota > Gammaproteobacteria > Pseudomonadales > Pseudohongiellaceae > PWQG01. The sequence continues at coordinate 5,718 of JAWLFN010000138.1, forward strand.
TGCTTTCCGGGCTGTCCTACGCGATATTCATTTTCGGTTTCAAATACGCAGCGCCGCACGGCAGTCCGCAGGCGATTCTGGTAATCGCTTTCGCGGTGCTGGTCGCCATCCTCATCTGGCCGAGCGATGCCGACCAGACACTGGCCGCGCTGGGTACCTCCGAATGGCCATTGTTTGTGGCGCTGGGCGTGCTCGGGGCGGGCATCTCGTTCATTCTGTATATCGCCGGTCTCAATTATACCGCCCCGGCGGTGGCCTCGATCGTGGCAATGGTTGAGCCGGTGACCGCATCGCTGTTCGGTGCCCTGTTGTTGGATGAGCGTCTGGTTGGAATGCAGGTTTTCGGCATGGCATTGATACTGAGCTCAGTGACTGCACTGAGTGTGTATTCGGATACCGGCCGGGTAACGCGCGACTCAGGCACTGTACGGTGAAGTCCGGGCCTCTCGTGGAGAACTTGAAAGGGGGCCTTAAAGCAATGACACTGAAAGTCAGACGCGGCCATTTCATGCCGCGCAATAAAGAGGAACTTTCAAGGTCGTTATCCGATGTACAAGTGGTTGCACTACCTGCATTATCCGAAAATACCCCTCATCTATGTGGTCATTCTGGCCGCCGTGTTCACGGTGCCGCGCCTGCCGGTCTGGCAGGAACGTCCCGAGGCGGTGCGTGTCCCGGTTGAGCACTGGTTGCCCCGTGTGGAGGAGCTGGATCGCCAGCGGCTGAATGCGGATCTGCCCGATTTTACGGAATACAATGAAGTCAGTGAGCGGAAGGAAGCGTTTTTCAGCTTTGTCCATGCTTTTGTCGAGTACGAAAACGAACGCGTCATGTCCCATCGTCAGGAGCTTGCACCGATCTTGCACAAGGTGAATGACGGTGCTGACACGTTGAATGAGGCGGAACGACAGACATTGTCTGATTTCGCCGAGCGCTACCGTGTCGATGTCGACGACATGAGCATGGGTGAAGTCGCGCAACAATTGAGGCTGCGGGTGGACGTGATTCCGCCATCCCTGGTGCTGGCCCAGGCCGCCAATGAGTCCGCCTGGGGAACATCACGCTTCGCCAGGGAGGCCAATAATCTGTTCGGTCAGTGGTGTTTCGAGAAAGGATGTGGCCTGGTGCCGCAACGCCGCCTTGCCGGTGCCGAGCATGAGGTGAGGGCTTTCGACTCGGTTTCCGACGCGGTACATGCCTACTTTCGCAATATCAACACCAATGAGGTCTATGACTACCTGCGCGAGCTCCGCTTCGATATGCGGAATGACCAGCAGGAGCTGGATTCTCTGGTGCTGGTCTATGGCCTGACCCGCTATTCGCAACGTGGGACGGAGTACATTGCAGAGTTGCAGAGCATGATCCGTTTCAACAACCTGAGCGAACTGGACCAGCAATACGGGACCTGAATGCCCGCGATGTCGGTCTGCGATCGCCAGTGGCTACTGGCCCGGGAAGAACCCCGGCTCCAGTGGTCTATCGGGAGCCGGGGCCTGGATCGCTGATCAGACTGCGCCGTCAGTCGCGATACTCACTGGTCGGTGTCAGTTGGGATCCGGACAGATCATCCGGATATCCAGCCCCATCTCGGTGATCTGCTCGGCCAGCTTTAAAATCTTGGGCGCATAGAGCAGCAGGATGTTGGCAAAG
>JAWLFN010000139.1:0-7358 GCA_041685555.1 Gammaproteobacteria bacterium
CGGCAATCAGACGGTTGATACGCTCGCGCATTTTCAGAATCTGCTCCGCCTGGATCTTGATATCGGTCGCCACTCCGCGCGACCCGCCTGACGGCTGATGCACGAGAAAGCGCGTGTTGGGCAGGGCGTACCGGTGCTCCCGGCGTGCCGCCAGATAGATGTTGGTCGCCGCACTCGCCACCCAGCCGGTACCGACCACGCGGACCTCCGGCTGGATGAACTTGATCATGTCGTAGATCACATCACCGGATTCGACGTGACCGCCCGGCGAGCTCACATACAATGTCACCGGATCATCGCTGTCCGCGGCCAGTGCCAGCAGTTTCTCGGTGACGCTGCGTGCCACGCTCTCATTGATCTCGCCGAATATGGTCAGCGACCGGGACCGGAACAGCTTCTCGTCAATGAGGTTGTTACGGGGTGTGTTGGTGGATTCATTGTCCGAAGACAGAGTCGACATAATACTTCTACTCCATGGCTTTCGGGGTCCCGTGCTCGGGACCCAGCGGTTTGAATGTGATCAGCAGCCGGGGCAGCAGTGTCAGCGCGCCCAGCAGCGCCACCAGCATGGCCATGCTGGTCAGCAGGCCGAATACGATAGTGGGGATGAAATTGGATAACACCAGTATGGAAAAGCCGGCAATGATCGTCATCGAGGTGAAAAACATGGCGCGGGCAATACTGTTGTGACAGAAAAACATGGTGTCCCGGTAATTGCCTATGCGGTGGAATTCGCGGCGGAACCGGTGCATGTAATGGATTGTGTTATCCACGCCGATTCCGATGGAAATCGCCGCGATGGTGATGGTCATGATGTCCAGCGGTATGCTCAACCACCCCATCAGACCCAACACCAGGCCGGCCGCGATGATGTTCGGAATGATACACAACACCGCCAGCGACAGTGAACGGAACAGTACCAGGAACATCAGCATGATGGCGAACAGTACCACGCCCAGCGTCAGGATCTGTGATTCATACAGGCTTTGCAGCACGTTGTTGTACAGCACCAGCATCCCGGTCACATGCACCTGATCGGCACTGTAGCCAAACTGCTCCTGCAGCCCCTGTTCAACGTCGCGGATCAACTGATCCCGGTCCAGATCGGGGTCTGACTCGATGACACGGACATTGAAGCGCGCCTGGTTTTCCTCGATCGACACGAAGGGGTTCAGCACCGTATCCCGGATGGTGTCGGGCAGCATGGAGTACAACACCGCCCACAGGAAACTGTCCACCGGCTCATCATCATTGAGCCGCTCAGCCATCTCGACCACGGCACCGAACGACAACACCTTTCCGGTCTGAGGATGCTGATCCAGAAACTGGTGGATGGCCTGGAGCTCTTCCATGCGATCACCGGTAAACCAGTAGGCATCACCCTCGCCTTCTTCCCCGGCAACATCATCATCCCACCAGGCGGCGTCATCACTGGCGGCGTCATCCGTCTCTTCCTCTTCCTCTTCCCCTCCAGACAGATCCACCACCACGTCCATGGCCAGGGTGCCCCCCAGCTTTTCATCGATCAGCTTCATGCCCTGGTAAATCTCGGTGTCTTCACTGAAATAGTTGATGAAGGCATTTTCCACCTCCAATCGACTGATTCCGATGACACTCACGATCAGCACAAGCCCATAGACCCAGAGCACGGCCTGTCCGCCACGATCGGTGATGCGGCCCAGCGCATCGGTGACCGGCAGTGGCCTGGCCGCCCCATAGTCTTTCTTCTCGGCGGGCAGCAGGGACATCATGGCCGGAAATAACAGGAACACGATCACCAGGGCTGTTGCCACCCCCATCACCATCATCCAGCCGAACGAAATGATCGGCGCGATACCGCTGACCAGCAGAGATCCGAAAGCAACGATCGTGGTCAGCGCGGTATACAGACAGGGTCGGAACATCACCAGCACCGCGTGACGCAACTGCCGCTGCTGGCTGGAGTAATGGCGGGTACTTCGCAGCTCCCGATAACGCACAATCAGGTGCACCGTCAGAGAAATGGTGATGATCAGGAGCAGCGAGATGAAGTTGGATGACACCACCGTAACGCGCCAGTCCATCATGCCCAGTATTCCCACGACGATAACACCGGCCACGGCGCAGCAGGCCAGGGGCAGAAACACCCACCGCAGACGACGGAAGATCACACCCAGGGCGATGATGATGAACGCCAGCACCCCGAGGCTGAAAGTGGCCAGATCACTCTGGACAAAGGTCACCAGGTCATCCGCGATCATCGGCGCCCCGCCCAGGTACAGCGTGGCCTCGTCTCGATACTCATCGAGAATGTCCCTGATCCGGGCAATGTCCTCGTGTCGTTGGTCCGCTGTCTCCAGGCTGTACTCATCGAAGGTGGCCGACACTTCCCGCAGTTCCCTGGCTTCTTCTTCGCTCAGCTCACCCGACGCCTGTCGCTCACGCAACTCCGTGCGCCGGTCAACCAGTTCGAAGTACCGCTCGTCAAAACGGAAATTGACCTGCAGTGCCGTCGTTTCCCCATCCGGACTGACGACGGCATTCCGGAAAATGGGCGAGGAGGTGATCTCCTCCCGGGCGGCCTCCAGGTCGATCCCGTCACTGAGCACCGTATCGTAATTGCTGGAGATGCCGGTCAGCGAGGTATCCCCGAACACGGGCACATCCAGCAGACTGGTCACCGACTCGACGCGCTCCAGCGCCAGCAGGTCCTCCCGTAGCTGCTGGATCAGTTCCAGCGCGGGCGGAGAGAAGAGTTCCTCATCCGGCGTCATCGCCACGATCACCGAGTCCTGCACCCGGTAGCGCTGGTTGACCTCCCGCGAATATTCCAGCTCTTCATCCCCTTCCATCATCAGGGAATCGGCGGACACGTCGAGACGGAAATACTGTGCATACCAGCCGAACACAGCCAGCATGGCCAACAGCAGGGCGATCACCAGCCAGGGACGATCAAAGACCAGTGAGCAATACAGGTGTCTGAGTCGAGAGCGCATACATCTTTTTTCCTTTCGGGCAGACCGTTGTCCGGCCTCGGTCCGGCAATGCCGTGAACTATACCCGTTTCATCGGGCCGATGACAGCATCGCCCCCCGATCCGGCGCCGCTGACTGACGGCGGGTCGGTCCCCGGGCCATTGCGACACTTTGTCGCATGGATTACCGGCCGCCCAGGTCCTATCCTGAGGACAACCGCGGGAATGGGTTGCAGGCATACCGGTCAACTGTAACGGGTTGTAAATCCGCTATTTTGCCCACAATTCGTTACAAAGCGACTCTTGATGTATGTCAACAATCCTGCTTTGATGGATGGTAGGCTGATGACATACAGAACCAATACCTGAATGTAATGTAAGGAGTGCTGTCATGAAGAAATCAACCGGGTTCATGATCACGATGATGTTGAGCGCCCTGGCATGGCTGCCATTGGCAGCACAGGCACAGGATGATTACCTGAAAACCGTCAAGGAATTCGAGCTGTCCGACCAGTACGGCGAAATGCACAGTCTGGATGATTACGCGGACAAGGACTATGTCGTGGTGTACATCCACGGCGCCGGCTGCCCGATCGCTCGGCTCGCGGTACCGTCCTACAAGCAGATCCGCGAGAACTATGCGGACCAGAACATCCAGTTCATGATGCTCAACGCCTTCGTTCAGGATGATATCGAACGCATCCGCAAGGAAGGCGAGGAATTCGGCGTCGACATGCCGATCCTCAAGGATGCGGATCAGTCAGTGGCGAAGTCACTGGGTGTGGAGCGCACGGCCGAGGTCTTCATCATCGACCCGCGCACCCGTGAAGTACACTATCGAGGACCGATCACCGACCAGTTCGGGTATGAAACCCAGCGTACCAGCGCGGCCGAACATTTCCTGCAGGATGCACTGGATGCAGTACTGGCCGGCGAGACAGTGGACATGAGCGACATTCCGGATGCCAAGGGCTGCCTGGTCGGCTACTTCATGAGCTGATGCAGTCCGCGATGTGGCCCGTCATGGTGACGGACACGACACAAAAAAGCCTGCTTCCCTCCGGAAGCAGGCTTTTTTGATTCTTGAGAACATTGCGGCACGGTTTCCGCCGTCTTCATGTCGGAAAACCATCAGCTCTCGACAAAGGCCCGTTCGATCACATAATGCGCCTTGATCCCGTGACGTGACTCCTTGAACCCCCAGTCATCCAGAATCGAGCAGAGATCCTTGAGCATGGAGGGACTGCCACACAACATGAACCGGTCATCTTCCAGCGTCGGCCGCGGCAGGCCGATATCCGAAAATAACTTGCCCGTGGTCATCAGATCCGTGACCCGCCCCTGGTTCTCATAAGGTTCCCGCGTCACCGTGGGATAGTAGATCAACTGATCGCGGACCTCTTCACCGAAGAATTCATTCCGCGGCAGCTCTTCCCGGATGTAGTCGTGATAGGCCAGATCACTGACGCGACGCACGCCGTGGATGAGGACCACCTTCTCATAGCGCTCATAGATATCGGGATCCCGGATGATGCTCATGAAGGGCGCCAGCCCGGTGCCGGTGCCGATCAGATACAGGTTGCGGGCCGGCAACAGGTGGTCGGCCACCAGCGTACCGGTCGGCTTGCTGCTGACCAGCAGCTCGTCACCCACTTCGATATTCTGCAGACGCGATGTCAGAGCACCATCCTGGACCTTGATGCTGAAGAACTCCAGTTCCTCTTCATAATTGGCACTGGCGATACTGTAGGCGCGCATCAGCGGCTTGCCTTCGATTTCAAGGCCAAGCATGACGAAATGGCCATTCTCGAACTTCAGACCACGATCCCTGGTGGTCGTGAAACTGAACAGTGATTCGTTCCAGTGATGCACACCGGTTACGCTTTGCCTGGATATTTTAGCCATGCCTGGTCCGTCGAATTGGTGAAACGAAAACGGGTAATCAGCGGGCCAGAATGCGATGCATTGACCCCTGAACTTCGAGGGCGGCATTTTACGTGATTCCCCAAGGGGCTGCAAAATGATTAAATGCTATATGTATATGAAAATGCAGGCCCACAATGCGATCACCCGGAAAGAGAAACGCCTCGCCCGCCATCTGATCCGGTACCGGTTTCCACTGCTGCTTGCGCTGGTTGCTACATGCCTGGTTCTGGCCCCGGGGCTGCTGCGACTCGAATTCAACAGTGAACTGTCCGTATTGCTGCCGGAATCCGACCCGCTGGTCAGTGAACAGCGCATGCTCCAGAATCGATTTGCGGAGGCGGACGAGATCAGTTTCGCCATTGCCCCCGACAACGGCGATGTCTTCTCCACCCCGTCGCTGCAGGTACTGGCCCGTCTGCAACAACGTTTCCGGGACATCCCGGGCGCCACACAGATCGCCTCTCTGCTGAATCACGAAACCCCCTACGGCGAAGTCAGTATCGTGCCCTGGCCGTGGCAGAATCTGGACCGGTTCAGCCCGGAAGAACGCGAACAGATGCGCCAACAGGCGCTTGACGACCCGCTGGTAAGGAATCGCCTGATCGACGGAGCGGGACATATCACGTTTGTCACGGTGACCCTGGATTCCCCGACGGTCGCGGAGCCGGACAGCACCACCAGGAATCGTCGGATCAGCGAGGCCGTGGCATCCCTGCTCGATACAGTGCGAAGCGACTTCCCGACCGTCGCGGTCGCGGCCAGCGCCGGCCCGATATTCGAGCATGATACCCGCCAGGCCATGATCGACGACCTGACACGACTGCTGCCGCTGACCATTGTGGTCTGCGTACTGTTCATCGCCTGGTGTTTCGGGTCGATGCGCAGCGCGCTGGTCGTGCTGGGCGTCGCCCTGCTCAGCGTCCTGCTGACACTGGCGACACTGGGGCTGATGGGGCGTGCCTTCAACACGGTCTCTATCATGGCTCCGCTGGTCATCGTGATGGTGGCCGTGGCGGACGCCGTGCATCTGTTGTCTCTACACCGACAGCGCCTGAAGCATCATGGCCCCGTCAAAGCCATGTCACAGAGCCTGGCATTGAATCTACGTCCGGTAACGCTGGCCACGCTGACCACAGCCATCGGTTTTGCCAGCCTGTCACTGGTCTCCGCCCCCGCCCTCAGTGACTTCGGCACCACAGTCGCGATCGGGGTCGGCTTTGCCTGGCTGGTGACGTTCATGCTACTGCCGGCGCTGGTGCCTGCTCTCTACCGAAGAGCGGGAAAGCCGGACTCGGGCGCCGCCGGACTGATGATCCACCGCCTACTGGAGATGCCGGGGCGAATCTCTCTGCGGCATGATCGGGTGGTTTTCTTCGGCACACTGTTGTTGGCCCTGGTCTGCCTTGCCCTGCTGCCGCTGAACAGAACCGATTTCAACCGGATGGATTTCGTGGCGACGGATTCGGCGCTGCATGAGTACTCCCAGCTGGTCAACACGCACATGGACCGGGGTCCGGTACTCACCTACGGCATCATGGCCACGGAGAATGGCGGGATGGCCGAACCCGCTCTGTTGCACCAGTTCGACCGCTTCGCCGGGCACTTGCGCTCATGGCCGGACATCACTGGCGTCGCCAGCCTCGTGGAGCTGGTCCGCGGAGTCAATGCCGCCCTGCCCGACTCTGACTCGCCCCGCGACGGTCAGGGGCGCATTCCCGACACCAGAGAAGCTGTGCAGCAGCACCTGAGTGACTATCGGATCGCCGCCGGTGATGGCTTCCCGCTATCGGATTTCATCGATGAGGACCAACGTATCAGTCGTTTCTTTGTCAGCACGCGCCAACTCGACAATGGTGAACTGGTGGCACTGGACCGGCGCCTGCGCGAAACCTTTGGCCAGATGGTCACCGATGCCGACATCCTGCAGGGCAGCGGCACGCTTTTGTTCGCCCGCATGGATGACGCGGTGACCGGGGAACTGCTGCGGGGTTATGCGCTGAGTCTGGCTCTGATCACCCTGACATTGGTGATCGGCCTGCGCAGCCTGACGCTCGGCCTGATCAGCATTCTGCCCAACGCGCTGCCGGCGATCATCGTATTTGGCCTCCGGGGGCTCTTCGATGCACAGATCGACCCATTCATACTGATGCTGTTCAGCATCAGTATCGGTCTGGTGGTGGACGACACCGTCCATATTCTCAGCAACTGGCAACGTGGCCTGGGGTCCGGTCTGTCCAGTCGTCAGGCAATGGACAGTGCCGTGTTCCGGGCCGGCCCCGCGCTGCTGGTCACCACCCTGGTGCTGTGTATCGGCTCGCTCCTGCTGCTGAACGCCAGTACCCTGTATTTTCAGGAAGCCGCGAAACTGCTGGTGCCGATCGTGGCCCTGGCTTTGTTGCTGGATCTGACCTTCCTGCCGACATTGTTACAGCGCCTGGGGCGTACTGATCAGGCAGGCAGCGAACCGATCCATTCTCAG
>JAWLFN010000140.1:0-7340 GCA_041685555.1 Gammaproteobacteria bacterium
GCGGTTACAACGCCATACTGTTCACTCCGGATCCGGACCTGCCAGTGCCGATGCTGGATGACCACGACACGCCGGTAAACGGCGTCTACCGGGCCGGTTCAGACCACCGCAAGGACGGACAGGCCGTCGGGTGGTGAAGTAGGACAACAGGGGCTCCCGATCCGGGTCAGCCCCTGTTTGGCTCCCTGGTTGCATCTCCGGTTGCTTTCGGCTTCGACTACTCTGCTCCATTGTCATCTTTGCGATTTCTTCCAAACCGCAGGTACCTGACAAGAAATGCCAGCGGCAGACCTACCAACACGAGCAGTGCTGTTGCCTCTTTTTCGTACCCGAAATTTGCAGCGACGGATAGCAGGCCAACGGTAATCAGGCTAGCCAATGCAGTTGATAAATAGTCGCGCATCAACTTTCCCTGAATTGCGTATACGCATTGGTGACTCCCCAGGATAATCCTCCGATGATGGCCCCTGCCATTGCACCCTTGGGACCGAGTATGGCTCCTATACGGGCTCCTCTCATTGCCTGATTGGCAGCACCCGCAACGGCGCCACCTACCATGGCTGCTTCTCCGCTTACGGGCAGGTTTCCACCACTCACCATACTGATCTCCGCCGTTGTCAGTTCTCTCATGACATCCTCCTTGAGTAACTGATGAATTGCCGCATGACTCTGCCATGCATACAGGTTATAGCGCAGAATCGGTAATCGCGCCTGTTGGCGTGAGAGTGAGGAGTAGCAGGGAGGCATGGACCGGGATCGACCGCGACGGGGCCCGGAGGCCGATCATCGTTCGCTTTTGAGCGCCTTGCGGAATGCCTTGGAATTGCGCTGTAAGTTATACATCTGCTGCTTGGCGACGGGCAATTCGCTCACTTCCATCGGTACGAATCCCCGCTCCCGGAACCAGTGCGCCGTCTGCGTGGTCAGCACGATGACCTCGGACAGCCCCAGGCTGAGGGCCTCCACCTCCAGCGCCCGCATCAGGTGCTCGCCGCGCCCGTTGTCCTGGTAGTCACGATGAATCGCGATGCAGGCGATTTCGCCGCGGGTGTCGTCCAGCGGATAGATGGCGGCACAGGCGATGATCATGCCTTCGCGTTCGATGACCTTGAAGCAGTCGATTTCCGCTTCCAGCAGGTCCCGGGAGCGTCGCACCAGCACGCCACGGTCCTCCAGAGGCTTGATCAGTTCCAGAATGCCGCCGACATCATCGATGGTCGCCTGTCGAAGTTCCTCGAAGCGTTCATTACTGACGAGGGTGCCACTGCCCTCGCGGGTGAAGAGTTCCTCCAGCAGGGCGCCGTTGCGTGCGTAGCTGATCAGCTGACTGCGCTGGATCTGTTTGCGACAGGCCGCCACGGCCGCCCGCAGGGCCTCGGCGGTCTGGTGATCGGTCATGCGGAGCTCTTTCATCAGGGCTTCGGCGGCCACCGGGCTCAGCGTACTCTGGCGCTCGCCGACCGGATTGCAGACACCGCTGCCGGGCACAAACAGGATCAGCTTGTCGGCCTTCAGGGCCACGGCCACTTCCGTGGCCACATCCTCGGCGGACAGGTTGAATACCTCACCGGTGGGCGAGTAGCCGACATTGTTGATCAGCACGATGCTGCGTTCGTCCAGGTGTTCGCGGATGCCATCGGCATCGACCTTGCGCACCACACCGGTCAGCGCGAAGTCCACGCCGTCGATGACCCCCAGGGGGCGCGCGGTGATGTAGTTGCCGCGACTGGTGCGGATATCGGCGCCGTGCATGGGCGAGTTGGCCAGTCCCATGGAGAACTGCGCATCCAGGTCGATGGACAGGCTGCCCACGGTCTGCTTCACGAACTGCAGTTCTTCAGCGCCCGTGATCCGCAGGCCGTCGTGGTAGCGGGGCTCCAGGCCGGCGGCCGTCAATGCGGCGTCGATCTGTGGTCGTGCGCCCTGCACCAGTACCAGGCGGACGCCCAGGCTGTGCAGCAGCGTGATGTCGTGCACGATGTTGCTGAAATTCGGGTGCTCGAGCGCTTCTCCCGGCAACAGCAGCACAAACACCTTCCTGCGGTGTGCGTTGATGTAGCTGGAAGAGTGTCGGAACCACTCGATGTACGCCTGCAGATCATCCATGCGCGTACTATAGGCGGTTTCAGCCGCCATTTGAACTGTCCGCTGCCGGGTCTTGCGACTGAGCGGTGCCGGGTGTCAGGCAGTAATGGCCGATCAGGCGCTGCAACAGGTCCACGCAGGGGCGGACCCGGTCCAGCGCCAGGTACTCGTCGGGCTGGTGTGCCTGATCAATGTCGCCCGGACCGAGGACGATGGTTTCCATGCCGATCTGTTGCAGCAAGGGCGCTTCTGTACCGAATGCCACACTTTCGGCGGCGTGGCCGGTCAGGCGTTCGGCAGTGCGGACCAGGTCGCCATCCGCGGCCGTATGAAACGGGGCGACACCGGGGAACAAAGACACCAGTTCGAAGCCGACCTGATGGCGCTCCGCCACCGGTGCCACCCGGGCGCGGATCAGGTCGCGAACGGCATCGGGGTCCATGCCCGGAATCAGTCGGACATCGAACTCCAGATCACAATGACCGCAGATCCGGTTGGGGTTGTCGCCGCCATGGATGCAGCCGAGGTTCATGGTCGGCACGTCGATGTCGAACAACGGGTCCTGGTGATGGCGCTGCAGTTCGCCGCGCAGGGCCAGCAGTCCGGTGAGGGCCTCGTGCATGGCTTCCATGGCATTGCGGCCCAGGGAAGGGTCCGAGGAATGACCGCTGCGGCCCTGCAGGCGGATGGCCTCCATCATCATGCCCTTGTGAGCGCGCACCGGTCGCAGGCCGGTGGGCTCGCCGATGACCGCGTAGCGGGCCTTGGGTCGCCCCAGCTCGGCCAGTCTGCGGGCGCCGTGCATGGAGGTCTCTTCGTCGGCGGTGGCGAGTATGATCAGCGGTTGCCGCATGGCCTGCTGATGCAGCTGGCCGGATTCGATGGCTTCCAGGATCAGGGCGAAGAAGCCTTTCATGTCGGTACTGCCCAGGCCATAGAGCCGGTTGTCCCTTTCTGTCAGCTGCAGTGGTGGCACCTGCCACAGGTCCTCGTCCATGGGCACGGTGTCGGTGTGTCCGGCCAGCACCAGTCCCCCGGGACCACTGCCCAGGGTGGCGATCAGGTTGGCCTTGTTTTCCTGGCTGTCGGTCGGACTCGGCACGGTTTCGCACTGGAAGCCCAGCGACTCGAACTGTTCGGCCAGGTAGTCGATGACCGGCAGGTTGCTCATGTCCAGCGCGGACTGCGTGGAACTGATGCTGGGCAGGCGCAGTAGCGCGTCGAAATGGTGCAGCAGTGACATTGGCGGCTCGGTTGTCGGTATTAGGGGTCGGTCTGATTCGATACTTCGGCAACCCGGTCGGTCTTGGCCGCCATGATGAAGTCGTTCTCGTGCAGTCCTCCGATCTTGTGCGTCCACCAGGTCACGGTGACCTGACCCCACTCGACCAACAGGGCCGGGTGGTGGTTCTCGCGTTCGGCCAGGGCCGCGACCTTGTAGGCGAAACTGAATGCACTCTTGAAGTCACGGAAGTGGAATACCCGGCGTAGCTGCTCGATGTTTTCCTCGTTGTGGACCTTCTGCCAGCGGGGTGTCCGCGGCAGCAGGCGGTTGGACTCGTCCTCGGACAGGGGGCGGCCACCCAGTTGGCAGGGTTCACAATGACGTTGCTCCAGACTTTCCTCGCTCATGAATCGCCGCTCCTGTAATGCCGGTCAGAGAAAGGTCTCCAGCACCGAATCCAGCAACTGCAGTCCGCGTGGCGTGGTCCGGTAGCCGTCAGCATCATGGTGCATCAGGCCCTGAGACACCATTGATTCTACCCGCTTTTCCACAGTGCTGAAAGGCAGCCCGGTGCGGGTCTCGAACTGCGTGGCGGTGAATCCCCTGCCGGTCAGTCGCAGCGCATTCATCAGGAATTCCAGTGACCGCTGATCGCGGGGCACCGGATCGCGTCCGGCGGAGCGGGACAATGACGCGGCCAGATAGTGGTCCGGTTGGCGCCGCTTGCGGGTGCGGATGATGCGATCCTCGTCGGGCAGCGTGATCTTGCCGTGCGCGCCGGCGCCAATCCCCAGATAGTCGCCGAAGGACCAGTAGTTCAGGTTGTGCCGCGATTCCCGCCCGGCCCGCGCAAAGGCCGACACCTCGTAGCGCCCGAAACCGGCACGGGAAAAGAGGGACAGTCCCGCTTTTTGAATGCCGATCACGGTGTCTTCCGGCAGTGCTTCGGGCGGGCGTTTGTAGAAGGCGGTGTTGGGTTCAATGGTGAGCTGGTACCACGACAGGTGCGAGGGGCCCAGCGTCAGTGCCTGGCGCAGGTCGCTGCAGGCGGCCTCGGGCGTCTGCGCGGGCAGGGCGTACATCAGGTCGATGTTGAAATTGTCGAAACCGGCCCGAACCGCCTCCTCGGCCGCGCGGCGAATCTCGTTGCTGTCGTGGATGCGCCCCAGCGTCCGCAGCTGTTGATCATCGAAGCTCTGGGCGCCGATGGACAGGCGGTTGATGCCGGCCCGGCGGAAGTCGGCGAAGCGGCCATACTCGGTGGTGCCCGGGTTGGCCTCCAGGGTGATCTCGATATCGCGACTGAAGGGAATGCGCCGCTCGATGGCAGCCAGCAGGCTGGCGTAGTGGCGACCCTCGATCAGGCTTGGGGTGCCACCGCCGATGAAGATGCTGTGCAGTTCTCGACCCTGGACCAGCGTCAGATCCTGCTCCAGATCCTCGATCAGCGCCCGGTTGTAATCCTCTTGCGGCAGTTCCCCGTCCGCTTCATGGGAATTGAAGTCACAATAGGGACACTTGCGAACGCACCAGGGGACATGGACATACAGGCTGAGTGGTGGCAGCTGCAGGGCAGGCGTGCTCACGGTCCTTCCAGGCCGGTGTCGGGCCAGCGTTGCAGCAGCGCCCGCAGGGCCTGTCCGCGGTGGCTGAGCCGGTTCTTCTCGTCGGCGGGAAGTTCCGCGCTGCTGCAATCCAATTCGGGCACCTGGAACAGCGGGTCATAGCCGAAACCGTTCTCGCCCGCCGGGGCATGCCGGATGGCGCCGCGCCAGATGCCCTCGCAGATCACGGGCACGGGGTCCTCCGCGTGCCGCAGGTAGACAATCACGCAGATGAAACGCGCCGTGCGCAGCGCCTCGGGCACGTCCAGCATCGCTTCCAGCAGCTTGCTGTTGTTGGCCGCATCGTCGCCATCAGCCCCGGCGTAGCGGGCCGAATAAATCCCGGGGGCACCCCGCAGCGCATCCACGGCCAGCCCCGAGTCATCGGCCAGAGCGGGCAGGCCGCTGGCACGACTGGCGTGTCGCGCCTTGAGCAGGGCGTTCTCGACGAATGTCAGGCCGGTCTCTTCGGCGGAATCCAGCCCCAGATCACGCTGACTGACCAGCTCAACCCGGGTGTCGCCCAGCATCTGCTGCATTTCCCTGAGCTTGCCGGCGTTGCCGCTGGCCAGGACGACGGGCTGCGATCGGTTGGGATCATGACGTTGCATACGATGTCTGTTCCTCGGTCAGCGGGTGAGGTGGTAGATGGCGATTTCGCCCAGCAGGTTGGGGAAGCGCCGGATCAGGTGGCTGCCCTTGTGCCTGAAATCGACCACGAGGCGTTCGAGCACCCGGATTTCGCGTTCGCGGCAGAATACATCGAAATCGCGCACCGTACAGAAATGGATGTTCGGCGTGTTGTACCACTCGTAGGGCATGTAGTGGGACACCGGCATGCGCCCGCGGAAGCCCAGGTAACCACGGCTGCGCCAGTTGCCGAAATTCGGGAACGTGACGATGCCGCGACGGCCGATGCGCAGCATCTCCTCCACCACCACGTCCGGGTAGCGCACGGCCTGCAGCGTCTGTGTCAGCAGTACGGTGTCGAAACTGGCGTCCTGGAAGTTGTGCAGGCCCAGGTTCAGGTCCTGCTCGATGACATTGACCCCTTTCTCCAGGCAGCTTTCGATATTGGCCGGATCGATCTCGAGACCGGTGTCCCGCACCTGTTTATCCTGCCGCAGTCGTGCCAGCAGGCGCCCGTCGCCGCAGCCCAGGTCCAGCACCCGGCTGCCCGGCTCGATCCAGTTACTGATGATGTCCAGATCAGGCCGCATCGCGTTCGTTCTCCCGGTGGACCTGCTGCAGA
This sequence comes from Gammaproteobacteria bacterium, assembly GCA_041685555.1. Lineage (GTDB taxonomy): Bacteria > Pseudomonadota > Gammaproteobacteria > Pseudomonadales > Pseudohongiellaceae > PWQG01. The sequence goes on from JAWLFN010000140.1 coordinate 6,167, forward strand.
TAGGTCCGGAAAGCGTTGAAGTAACGCGGCACCGGCAACAGGAACGCATCATGGCCCTGATCGGCCTCGATCTCCAGATAGCTGACCGGCTTGCGGGCCTTGATCAGCGCATCGACGATCTCGCGGCTGCGTTCGGGCGGGAAGCGCCAGTCGGTGCTGAAGGACATGACCAGAAAACGGCAGTCGCTGTGCTCGAAGGCCTTGCTGAGGTCGCCGTCGTAATCCACGCTGGGATCGAAATAGTCCAGCGCCTTGGTCATCAGCAGATAGGTGTTGGCATCGAAGCTCTCCGAGAAGCGCTCGCCCTGGTAGTGCAGGTAGCTTTCCACCTGGAAGTCCACGTCCAGGCCGAAGCTGAGCCGACCGGTGCGCAGGTCGCGGCCCAGGTTCAGCGAACTCTTCAGCTGGTCCGAGGCGCGCCCGAATTTCTCGCGCATGGCGCTGTCGGACAGGTAGGTGATGTGTCCCACCATCCGCGCCAGCATGACGCCGCGCTTGGGCGTGGTGCCGTGGTCGCGGTAACGCCCCTCATGAAAGTCCGGGTCGGCCGTGATCGACTGCCGGGCCACCTCGTTGAAGGCGATGTTCTGCGCCGACAGCTTGGGGGCCGCCGCCAGCATGATGGCATGCCGCACCCGATGCGGGTAGCTGATGGACCAGCGCATGACCTGCATGCCGCCCAGACTGCCGCCCACCACGGCTGCCCACTGATCAATACCCAGGCGATCGGCCAGCCGCGCCTGGGAATGCACCCAGTCGCGGACCGTCACCACCGGAAAGTCGGGGCCGTACCAGGTACCGGTCTCCGGATTGATCGAGGTGGGGCCGGTGCTGCCGCCGCAGCCGCCCAGATTGTTCAGGGCCACGACGAAGAAATAGTTGGTGTCGATCGGCTTGCCGGGCCCGATGCAGTTTTCCCACCAGCCGGGCTTTCGATCCTCCGGGCTGTGGTAGCCGGCCGCGTGATGGTCGCCGCTGAGCGCGTGACAGATCAGGATGGCATTGTTGCGCCGCGGGTTCAGCGTGCCATAGGTCTCCACCATCAGGTCATAGGCGGGCAACACCTTGCCGCTGCGCAGCGGCAGCGGTTCATCAAAGTGGTACAGCCGTGGCTTGACGAGGCCGACGGAATCTTCCGGTATCTGGTCTGGCATCGTTCTGTTCAGCGTTCCGT
>JAWLFN010000141.1:0-7337 GCA_041685555.1 Gammaproteobacteria bacterium
GGCCACGGCGCCGTTCATCGCCACCGCGCTGCTGCTGGTCATCAACCAGTTCACACCCCACAAGATGGACCTGAAGAAGTTCATGGAACTGGTGGCGGGTGCCGGGCGCCTGATGGCGGAACTGGCCGGCATCCTGGCCGCCATCGGTCTGATCATCGGCTCGCTGGCCGTTACCGGTATGGCCGGCACGCTGGCCAATGACCTGGTCTACCTGGCCGGCGACAACGTGCTGGTGCTGCTGATGATGGGCGCCCTGACCAGTTTTGTGCTGGGCATCGGCATGACGGTGACGGCGGCCTATATCTTCCTGGCGATTGTGCTGGCCCCGGCGCTGATCAATGCCGGCCTGGACCCACTGGCCTCGCATATGTTCATCATGTACTGGGGCATGCTCAGCTTCATCACCCCGCCGGTGGCCCTGGCCGCCTTCGCGGCCGCCTCGGTGGCCCAGGTCTCCGCCATGCGCGCGGGCTGGGAAGCAATGCGGCTGGGCGCCATCATCTACTTCATTCCATTCTTCTTCGTCTTCAACCCGGCGCTGTTGCTGGACGGCTCGTTCGCCGAAGTGTCACTCGTGATCACCACCGCGCTGATCGGCGTGGCGCTGCTGTCAGCCGCGTTGCAGGGCTATCTGCTGGGCTTCGGCAGCATGGGTGACCGCGGGCCCGGTATGGCTGCCCGGGTGGTGCTCGGGCTGGCGGGGCTGACACTGGCGATCCCCGGGGGCGGCCTGCTGGGATTGAGTCAGCTGACGCTGATCGTGGTCAGTGTCATCCTGTTGGGGATCAGCATGGGGTTGGCTATCGTACAGCGGCGGAAGGTCGCGGTAGCCTCGGCCCAGTGACCCGGCGGCAAGTGGACAGCCTGCTGGCTTTCCTGAGAGAGGAGACGCGGCGGGATCATCATGAGCTGGATCATCACCCGGTATTGCAGCGGCTGATGGATCCGGCGCTGGACAGAGATGGCTATGCGGCAGCGTTACGTGCGTTGTATCGTCCGCAGCGTTTCATGGAGGCTTCCGTCGAGGCCGGGTACCGGAACCTGGGCCTGGACAGTCAACCGTCCTTTTCATCGCGATCTGACGCGCTGCGACGCGACCTGATGGCCCTGGGTCACCCTGTAGCGGACATCCAGGGCGAAGAAGCGCTGCCGGCACGGAGCACCGGTTTTCTGATGGGGCAACAATACGTTCTCGAGGGGGCCCGCAAGGGCAGTGTCATCGTGGCGCGGCAGTTGCGCAAGACACTGGGGCCCGAGGTGCCGATGGCCTATTTCGGCACCTCGGAGCCAGAGGCGCACTGGCAGCCATTCATCACGCGGTTGACCGTCCTGTTACCGGCCATCGACCGGGAAGCGGCGCTTCATGGGGCTCGCAGCATGTTTCATGCTTATTACCGCCGTTTGCCGTAGCATGGGGCAAGGAAAGTGCTTCCCGGAAGCGATACAATGCGGGACCCGCTTCAGTGGAAAGGCAACAGCTCATGACAGCCAGCGAAGAGCGACAGCAACGCGACCTGGCCATTGCTCTCGAACAATGCGCCAGCGAGCCGGTCCATATTCCCGGCAGCATCCAGCCGCACGGAGCCCTGCTGGTCTTCGATATGACACTGCACTCCGTATTGCAGTGCAGCGAGAACCTGTACAAGATCATCGGCATCGATCCGCGGGAACTGCTCGCTAGCGCCAGACTGCCGCCATCCCCCGTGCTGGAGACTCTGGTGACTCATCTGGACTCCGTGTCACTATCGGAATCCGTGCTGACCCGGCAGCTGTTTCTGCCGCTGGACTCCGGCAAGTGTCATTTCCATATCGGTTGCTGGATGTCCGATATTGGACCCGTGGTCGAACTGCAGGCTATTCCCGAAGCACCCGCCGGCCGATGGATCGACGCATTGACCCACTGGAGTGATCAGCTCGAATCGTGCGAGGGACACGATACACTGCTGCGGGCACTGACCGACATTGTCCGGGAGCTGAGTGGTTACGACCGGGTCATGGTCTACCGCTTCGATGAGAGCTGGAACGGACAGGTGATCGCCGAAAGTCTTGCCAGCGGAACCCAGGGATACCTCGGTCATCGCTTCCCCGCCTCGGACATACCTCCCCAGGTACGACAGCTGTACCGGATCAATCCCGTACGCATGATTCTGGACAGCGAAGCCCAGGCCTCCCGACTGATGGCCCGCGACAACGACAGGGAGGGGCCACCGCTGGATCTCAGTCCCGGATTGCTCAGAGGCGTCTCTCCCATCCACCTTGTCTACCTGCGGAATATGAGCGTGAGGGCTTCCTTTTCGATTGCCCTGTTCAGCCGGGGCGAATTGTGGGGTCTACTCGCCTGCCACAACGGCAGCCCGGCATCGGCCGATCCTTCCGCGCTGCAGGCGGCCAATCTGCTGATAAAAATGGCCGCGCAACGCCGGGAACTGCTGGAGCGGCAGGAACATGCCCGGTTCTTCCGGCAAGTGCTGCGCAATCGTCGTCAACTATTGCAGGAAAACAGTCAGACGGCCGACCAGCTGGTAGAGAGGAACAGCGACACCTGGCTCGAATTGTTCCGCTCCTGCGGCGGTGCCCTGCTCTATGAAGACCAGCCACTGCAACTCTGGCGGGATACGCCTCCGGAATCAGAGGTCCGGGATATCATCGGACAGCTGCAACGCGTGGCATCCCGTCAGTCGCCCTGGTACAGCAACCATCTGGCCGAATCAGAACTGGCCCTGTCTCACCACCCCGCGGATCATGCCGGCCTGCTTGCCTTGCCACTGGCGTCCGCCCGCAGCAACAGCGCGTGGCTGCTGTTCTTTCGTCGGGAGCAGCTGCAGCTTCACCAATGGGCCGGTCCGCCCGAAACGCGGCCCAGCTATGTGGACGGCAAGCCGGTTTTGACGCCGCGCCAATCTTTTTCCAGCTGGCAACAACAGGTCAAGGGCAAGAGTGAGGCCTGGCTGAGCACGGAGATTCAGGCAGCGCAAGAATTGGCCGAGAACCTGTCGACCGCACTGACCTTCCATGGAATCTACGAACTCAACAGCCAACTGGAGGCGGTCAATAATCAGTTGCAGACCATGGTACGAACGGATCCTCTGACCGGCATCTGGAATCGCTACTATATCCGGGAGGAACTGGATCGGCTTGTCGAAACGGCAAGGCGCTACGGACACCCTTTCAGCGTGATCTTCTTCGATATCGACCGGTTCAAGGTCTTCAACGACCAGTACGGCCATCAGGCGGGGGACCGGGTGCTGCGGAAAATCGCCGGGGGTCTGCATGAATCCCTTCGCGGCAGCGATGTGTTCGGCCGCTGGGGTGGCGAGGAATTCATCATCGTCGCCAGCAACACAGCACTGGACGAAACCCGGATACTGGCTGAGCGAGTGCGCGAGGCTGTGGCCGGACTCGATCTGGGCGAACTGGGCCATGTCACCGTCAGTCTCGGTGTCGCTCAGTGGCGGGAAGGTGACAGTCGGTCCGATGTCGTCAAGCGCGCGGACGCGGCCATGTACCGGGCCAAGTCCCAGGGACGCAACCGGGTGGTCCTGGCAGAGGACGGGGACTGACCGGGCATCAAAACCACAACCGATGCCCATGCTCGCGCAACCAGCGCCGATAGCGCGCGTAGTCGGGACACACCCGTCCCACCAGCGCCCAGAACGCGCGCGAATGATCCAGATGACGCAGGTGCGCCACCTCGTGACTGATCAGATAATCGATCACCGCATCCGGCGCCAGCATGATCAGCCAGTTGTACTGGATTCGTCCTTCCGAGGTGCAGTGCCCCCACTTGCTGCGGGTCTTGCGCAGCACCACCTCCCGGAAACGGGACTCCAGACCGAGGGCGGAAGCCAGTGCTTCGGTGCGGACATGGAGGTAGTCGCGGGCCTGCTGCATCAACCAGTCGCGCAGCACCTTCTCGCCGTGTTCGGGTGCGGCTCCGCGGCAATGGATCGTAATGGTCCGGCCCTCCACCTGCACTGAACCGACCAGGGACGGGCACAGGCGCAGCTCGCACTCGCGGGCCTTGTAGAAAATCCGTCCGCCGTCGATCACCCGCAGCTTTTCCGCCTGTTGTTTTCGCTGTTCTTCCAGCCGACCGAGGATCCAGTCGGTCTGCTGGCCGACAAAGCGGGCGATGGCGGATTCACCCATGTTTTGGGGGGCGCGGATCTCCACCTGGCAGTCGCGCACATGCACGGCCAGTGTACGGCGACGACTGCGGCGCAGCCGGCAGGTGGGCAGGCCCGTCGAGGGCGCTGGCTGCCATTTTGTTTCCACTGTCTTATGCCGCATAATAGGCGCCTTTCCGTAAACTGCTTGCCAACGCCACCAGCACCGCCCATGTCCGATCGACCCGACAACGACATCATACGCGACCGTGTTTTCGCCACGCCCGGCGAGACCGCCGACTTTGTCTTCGACGAACGCGTGGCCGAGGTGTTCACGGACATGATCAACCGCTCCGTCCCCGGCTACGCCACCATCGTGTCCATGAGCGGTGTGCTGGCTGAACGCTACTGCCAGCCGGGCTCACGCGTCTATGACCTGGGCTGTTCGCTGGGTGGCACCACGCTGGCCATGAGCCATCATATCGGCGCGCGCGAGCACAGGCTGGTAGCAGTCGACAATTCGCCTGCAATGATACAACGATTCCGCCGGAAACTGGATGACGGGCAGTATGATCAGGCAGCCCGGATCGAGCTGGTGTGCGCGGATATTGACGACGTCGCGATCGAGGACGCCTCCGTGGTGGTGATGAACTTCACGCTGCAGTTCATCGACCCAACCCGGCGGGACGCACTGATCCGGCGGATTGCCCGGGGTATGCGACCGGGCGGCATCCTCATCCTGTCCGAGAAGATCATATTCCCGGATCCGGACATCAACGAGCTCTTTATCGACCTCTATCACCGCTTCAAGAACGTGCAGGGCTACTCAGATCTGGAGATCAGCCAGAAACGCCAGGCCCTGGAGAACGTACTACGCCCGGAATCGCTGGAGACGCACCGCCGCCGCTGCGTGCAGGCCGGCTTCACGGCGTGTGATGTCTGGTTCCAGTGTTTCAACTTCGCTTCCCTGGTTGCCTTCATGCCGGATGGGGATGCAGCATGAACCAACCGTTCGACCTGACCCTGCTGCGCCAGCTGACGACCGGATCGCCACTGGAGACCCTGCTGCCAGTGATCGAGGCCGACCCGTTCGCCGGGCTCAATCATGGCGACCTGCCGCGCTGGCGCACCATGCTGGAAAATCTGCCGTCTCCACTCGGTGATATCTCCACCTCTCCCGGCGACGTCGTACAGATCGGTTCGGCCGGTGAGCTCGGGACGGAAGAACAGGCCCTGCTCGAGGCCGCCCTCAAGGAACTCATTCCCTGGCGCAAGGGCCCGTTCTCGATATTCGGCATCCATATCGACACCGAATGGCGCTCCGAGCTCAAATGGCATCGCCTGCTGCCCCATATCAGTCCTCTGGCCGGACGCCGCGTACTGGACGTGGGCTGCGGTAACGGTTATCACTGTTTCCGGGCCCTGGAGGAACGCGCCAGCCTGGTGCTGGGGATTGACCCTCACCTCCCCTACGTCATGCAGTTCTGGCTGCTGCGCCACTTCGTACCTGACTGGCCGCTGTTCGTCCTGCCGTTCACACTGGAAGCACTGCCGGCGCCGAAACCGGCCTTCGACACGGTGTTCTCCATGGGTGTGCTGTATCACCGTCGCTCACCCTTCGATCACCTCATGGACCTGCGCCGCTGGCTGCGACCGGATGGCGAACTTGTGCTGGAGACCCTGGTGGTCGAGGGGGGACAGGGGTACGCGCTGACGCCCGACAGAAAATATTGCCGCATGGGCAACGTCTGGTTTGTGCCCTCCCGCGAGACCACCGAGCAGTGGCTGCGCCGCTGCGGGTATCACAGTATACGCACCGTGGATGTCAGCCCCACCACCACGGATGAGCAGCGCGCCACCGAATGGATGCCATTCCAGTCCCTGGCTGACGGGCTGGACAACAGCAACCCGGACCTGACCATAGAAGGGTTACCCGCCCCCCGTCGCGCCATCATCACCGCCCGCGCCCCCTGACTCCGACCATCTTGCGCCTGCCTGATTATTGCAGTATGTTGGTTCACAGCAGTATGCGGAGCGTTCAGAAACAGGGCCAGCTCTCTCATTCAGCACCTGTTTTTTCAATCAACAACCGGGGGTCAAGAACATGGCCAGACCACTGCGAATCGAATACCCGGATGCGTTCTACCACGTATCCAACATTGGCGTAGAAGGGCAGCGTGTATTTCCTTCCCGAAAATATTACGAGGCGTTCCTCAAGGCACTGGAGGAGACTTGTGCCCGGTTAAATGTCGAGGTGCATGCCTGGTGTCTGCTGCAGAACGAGTACCACCTGCTGCTGAAAACACCGGAGGGTAACCTGAGCCGTTTCATGCGCCAGATCGACGGTCTGTATACACAGAATTACCAGCGTATGAAGAAAACGTCCGGCTCATTGTTCCGGGGACGCTACAAGGCGGTACTGGTACAGCCGGACAAATACCTGCTGCCACTGTCACGCTACATTCACCTGAGACCGAGGCGCGGGGATCCTGCCAAGTACGAATGGTCCAGCTATCCGGCCTACATCAACCAGGTCAAGCCACCGGAGTGGCTGCATCGCGAGGAGGTGCTGTCGCAACTGGACTCGCCGAAGAACCGTCGTTTCGTGCGGTATGCCGAATACGTCGCCGAGGGACTGGACGAGGAAACCGAGCGTTTCTACGGTCGCAAGAACCTGGCTTCGGTAATGGGGGACGAAAAATTCCGCAAGCAGGCGGCAAAGAAGCGCGATGCAGGCAAACGACGCGGCGTCTCCCGTGGAGCCAATGCGAAATGGCGCCCCAACTGCAAGGAAATCGTCTCGGCGGTGGCCAAGGAGTTCAAGGTCACGGAGGAGAGCATCTACAAAGCGGCACGTGGCCCGGGTTCGAAGAACGTGCCCCGCTGGGTAGCCATGTATCTGTGTCAGGAGCTGTCAGCGGTCACCCTGCAGACGATCGCGAAACTGTTCCGGCTCAAGCGCTACGGCACGGTTTCAACCACAGTGGGAAAACTGAAAAAAGAGATGGAAACGGACCCGAAGCTGGTCCGAACTGTCGAGAAACTGACCAAAAAGCTCAGCAAACAGAAAAAATAGGGAAACTGACTGCAACCAGACAGTGGCAGCTCAAGGGAGACCCACGGGTCTTACTGATGATAGCGGATGGCCTCTACACTGCCTCAGGCGTTCAGTCCGCAAGGCGCTTGCGCCGCCAATGGCCGTAGAGCAACACAGCGGATGGTCGTCTGAGG
>JAWLFN010000142.1:0-7276 GCA_041685555.1 Gammaproteobacteria bacterium
GTTCAACATCACAACACAATCCCGTAATGCGCACGAGGAACTGCCACATGAGTCAGAATCAGACGCTCCGCCTACCGGTCTCGGCCATGCACTGTGGATCCTGCGTGGCGCGCATTGAACGGGCGCTGGTATCGGTTGACGGCGTCGTGGATGTGGTCGCCAATCTGGCGGCGCGACAGGTGGACGTCGAACTGACGGAGCCGGCCACGACGCGGCAGGTGATCGAGGCGCTGGAACAGGCCGGATTCCCGCCCGACCAGGAGTCGATGACGCTGGATATCGATGGCATGCACTGCGCATCATGCGTCGCCCGCGTCGAGTCAGCGCTGCTGGAAGTGCCCGGTGTGGTCGAGGCCAGCGTGAATCTGGCCAATGGCCGCGCACGAATCTCCCTGACCGCGGGAACCGACCCGGAAGAGCCGGTGGCAGCAGTCCGGCGGGCGGGTTACCAGGCACGGACCCAACAGGCTTCCGGCCGCGAGGCGGAACGGGAACGCGGTGCAAAACGGGAGCAGGAAACTCGACAGTTACTGCGACAGATGACGCTCGCGGCGGTCTTGACCCTGCCCGTGTTTGTGTTGGAGATGGGCTCTCATCTGGTACCGGCCATTCATCACTGGGTATCGGAGACACTGGGCCAGACGCTGAGCTGGCAGATCCAGTTCGTACTCACGACACTGGTGCTTGCCGTGCCGGGCCGCCGTTTCTATCTGCAGGGTTTTCCAGCCCTGTGGCGACTGGCTCCCGACATGAATTCCCTGGTTGCTCTGGGCACGGCGGCCGCCTGGTCGTACTCGGTGGTGGCCCTCTTTCTACCTTTCCTGTTGCCGGAGGGTACGGTCAATGTCTACTTCGAGGCAGCCGCGGTGATCGTCACCCTTATACTGCTGGGACGCTGGCTGGAAGCCCGCGCCAAGGGGCGCACCAGTGCCGCCATCGGGCGGCTGCTGGACCTGCAGGCACGCACGGCCCGCGTGATTCGCGACGGCGAGGAAATCGAGATCAGTCCCGAGGAACTGCGGCCCGGTGATGAACTGCGGGTCCGCCCCGGTGAAAAGATCCCGCTGGATGGAACGGTATTGTCGGGAAAGTCCTGGGTCGATGAATCCATGATCAGCGGTGAACCGATGCCCGTGGAGAAGGCCGCCGACAGCACGGTGGTCGGGGGCACCATCAATGGCAACGGCAGCCTGCGCATCCGCGTGGACCGGACCGGGTCGGATACCCTGCTGTCCCGCATCATCGAACTGGTGGAACAGGCACAGGCCTCGAAGCTGCCGATACAACAGGTGGTGGACAAGGTCAGTCTCTGGTTTGTGCCCGCGGTGATCGCCGCCGCCCTGATCACAATGCTGGTGTGGCTGCTGTTCGGCCCCGAACCGGCTCTGACACTGGCTCTGGTCAACGCCGTGGCCGTGCTGATCATCGCCTGCCCCTGCGCCATGGGCCTGGCGACTCCGGTCTCAATCATGGTGGCCACGGGACGGGCCGCGCAGATGGGTATCCTGTTCCGGGGCGGCAACGCCCTGCAGACATTGCGTGACACCCGGGTGGTCGCACTGGACAAGACCGGCACCCTGACCGAAGGCCGGCCATCGCTGACGGATCTGCGGGTCATGGAGGGATTCGACCGGGCTGACGTGTTGCGCGTCCTGGCCGCCATCGAATCACATTCCGAGCACCCCATCGCCACCGCCATCGTCAAGGCGGCTGAACAGGAAGCACTGGAAATTCCCGAGGCTACCGGCGTTGAAGCGCTGACCGGTTCCGGCCTGCGCGGGCGGGTGGACGGCCGGGAGATCCATATCGGCGCCCGTCGTCTACTGGACGAGCTGGAGGTCGGGGAGCAGGACACGGACGATCAGGTCCGACAACTGGCGGAGGCAGGCAAGACCCCTCTTTACGCGGTCATCGATGGCCGTCTGGCGGCAGTGCTGGCCGTGGCCGACGCGCCCAAGAGCGGCAGCCGGGACGCCATTGCCGCCCTGCACCGCCGCGGTTTCCGCACCGTGATGATCACCGGAGACAACCGGGATACAGCGCAGGCCGTGGCACGGCAGATGGGCATCGACCAGGTGCAGGCGGAAGTGCTGCCCCAGGACAAGGCGGCCGCGGTCGCCGCATTGCGCGAGAACGGCACGGTGCGGGTCGCGTTCGTGGGTGACGGCATCAATGACGCGCCGGCACTGGCCGAAGCCGATGTTGGCATTGCCATGGGCAACGGCACGGATGTGGCAATGGAAAGCGCCGATGTGGTGCTGGTCTCCGGCGATCTGATGGCCGTGCCTCGGGCCGTCGCCCTGGCCAGCGCCACCATGCGTAATATTCACCAGAACCTGTTCTGGGCATTCGCCTACAATGTGTCGCTGATTCCCGTGGCCGCCGGCCTGCTGTACCCGTTTTCCGGCATTCTGCTGTCACCGGTGCTGGCCGCTGGGGCGATGGCGCTTTCCAGTGTCTTTGTCCTGACCAATGCGCTGCGGCTACGCCGGATCAGCCTGCCCGAGGCCGCCGTCGCCGAGGTCGGTTGACGGAGTGCGCGCACTGGCGGATTCGACCCGATTACGGCCGGCATCCTTGGCCCGGTACAGCGCCTGATCGGTGCGATTCAGCCAGTTGTCGATGCTTTCTCCGGTCTGCAGCTCGGCCAGCCCCACCGACAGGGTGATACCGTCACTGGGCGGGAACGCGGCGCCCTCCACCCTGGCACGGATATCCCGGGCCAGGGTGGAAGCTTCCTGCAATGCGGTGTTCTCGGCAATCACGACGAACTCCTCGCCACCAAACCGGTACAGACTGTCAGTGGCACGCAAACGGTCTTCCACGGTTCGCGAAAAAGCGGTCAGCAGATTGTCGCCGGCCGCGTGACCATGGCGGTCGTTGATCTGCTTGAAGTGGTCCAGATCCAGCATCAGCAGTGTCACCGGCGTACCGTAGCGCTCGCGATGTTGCTGGACTCGCTGCAGCGCGGCATCCATGGCAAGGCGGTTGCCGGTTCCGGTCAACGGATCGCGGTACAGCAGTCGACTGACCTCCTCGGTCTTTTTCTCGAGCTGATGCGTGTAGGCGAACAGGAACAGATTCACCAATGTGAAGTTCAGCACGAAGCGGGTCATGAACTCCGGGTCGTCGCGCATCAGCCACGCCGTCACCACACAGCAGCTGAAATTGAGCGTCAACGCACTGCGCCAGCGGATCAGATAGAAATTGGCCACACTGCTGGCAAACAGCCAGTAACTGGCCGCCGATCCCAACAGATAAACATAGAACACGGCTCCGGCCACCTGGACGGTGGCCACCATCAGGGCGGCCCAGCGATTGAATCCATCCCGTAGCAGCAGATAGAGCGCCAGGGCCTGGACCAGCATGGCCGGAATCAGTGTGATGGCCACCATGGGGTTGCCCCACAGCAGATGCCACACGCCGAAGGGAACGCCAACACTCAAGCCACAGAGGCAGAGGAACTTCATGACGGCGACATGAAATTCCAGTCCGTATTGATCCGTTTTGTGTCGGATGTCCATGTCCGGCTTTATGTCCTCAGCGATTCTCTGTTCAGTCCCTGTCGGGAGTCCTCATCGTGACAAATTCTTCCGCGGCCGTCGGGTGGATGCCGATGGTGGCATCAAACTGCGCCTTGGTCGCTCCGGCCTGCAAGGCGACCGCGAATCCCTGGATGATCTCTGGTGCATCCGGACCGAGCATGTGGATGCCCAGCACCCGATCCGTGTCCGCATCCACGACCAGCTTCATGAACACCTTTTCGTCCCGTCCGCTCAGCGTGTGACGCATATGGGTGAAGCGCGTGCGATACACCTGGATCTGTCCGTGCTGCTTCCTGGCCTGTTGTTCCGTCAGGCCGGCTGTCGCCATCGGCGGCTGACTGAATACGGCCGCCGGCACCAGCGGATAATCCGGAACCCGGCCACCCTGGCCGAACAGCTCACGGACCAGGGCTTCGCCTTCGGCCAGTGCAACGGGTGTCAGCGCCTTGCGATCGATGACATCGCCCACCGCATGAATCGATGCGGCACTGGTCTGGAAATGCTCATCCACGATGATCGCGCCGCCCTCGGTGGTCCACACACCGGCCTGATCCAGGCCCAGATCCGCGGTATTGGGCCGACGCCCGGCGGCGAACAGCACCTGTTCCGCCTGCAATACATCGCCTTGCATCAGTTGTATGCGTAGATCACCAGGGGTCGATTCGACAATTTCGGTAATTTCATCCTCCAGCCGCACCGAGGCGTAGCGCCCCACTGCCGTCTCGATCTCTGCGCTCAGGTCCTGGTCGAAGCCGGGCAACAGGTGGTCACGCCTCTGCACCAGTGTGACCCGACTGCCCAACAGAGCGAGAATACCACTCAGTTCGACACCGATGTAGCCACCGCCAGCAATCACTATCGACTCCGGCACACGCTCCATGTGGAAAAATTCGTTGGAGGTAATGGCCTTGTCAGCGCCCGGGATGTCCGGAATGAAGGGCCAGCCGCCAGTCGCAATCAGGATGTGCCTTGCGGTGACTCGTTGTCCGCCAACCAGGACATCATGACCACCCTCCAGCCTGGCCCGATCACGGAACAGGGTCACTCCCGAATCATTCAGCAACTTCTCATAAATCCCGTTCAGGCGACTGATTTCACGGTCTTTATTGGCGATCAGTGCAGGCCAGTCAAAACCCGGCTCCCCGGCGAGCCGCCAACCGTATCCGGCGCTGTCCTCAAAATCGTGGCGGTAGTGGGCTGCATAGCTGAGCAGCTTTTTGGGGACGCAACCCACATTGACGCAGGTGCCACCCATATAGCGTTCCTCCGCGACTGCCACACGCGCTCCCAACGCGGCAGCGGTCCTGGCGGCGCGGACGCCGGCCGACCCGGCGCCAATGACAAACAGATCGTGATCAAACTCGCTCAATTCCGACTCCTTTTTTCTCGATTCCGGCCTCGTGCTACGATGGCCACCCATTTCCAGACGGTACTGACGTCGCACATGCCCGCACTGTTACCGATTGCTCGTCCACTGTCCAGCCCGGTGGCGTCATGCTGAGTACCGATGTCGTCATCGTGGGCGGCGGCGTGATCGGACTGGCCATTGCCAACATGCTGTCCCGTCAGTGCCCCGACCACACCGGCATTGTATTGCTGGAACAACACAACGGCTTCGGGCAGGAAACCAGCAGCCGCAACAGTGAAGTGATCCATGCCGGCCTGTACTATGCCCCGGACAGCCAGAAAGCACGCCACTGTCTTCGCGGCCGCAAACTGCTCTATGCCTACTGTCAGCAGCATCAGATCCCGTTCCGTCGTACCGGCAAACTGGTCGTGACGGGGCGGGATGAGAAGATACGCCTGGAGTCACTACAGGCCAATGCCCTGGCCAGCGGTGTGGCGGAAAACGAGCTACGCTGGCTGGAACGAGAAGAAATTGCCGATCTGGAGCCACAACTGTCGGCCGAATACGCCCTGCTCTCCACCGCCAGCGGCATCGTCGACAGCCATGCACTGATGCAGTCGTTGCTGGATGAGGCTCGCGGCCGTAATGTGATCTGGGCTCCGGCCACCCATGTGGACCGGGTGCAGTCCGGTGTCGATAACGGCTTCATTGTGCATGCATGCAGTGGCAGCGAACAGAGTTCGAGCCGCCTGGCCTGCCGGGTGTTGATCAACGCAGCCGGACTCGGTGCGATTGCCCTGGCCAAGCGGATCGAAGGACTGGACCCGGCATCGATTCCGCAATGGCGACTGGTGAAAGGCCAGTACTTTTCCTGGAGCGGGCCCGCTCCGTTCCAGCATCTGATCTATCCCCTGCCGCCAATGGACGGGGACGGGCTGGGCATTCATGCAACACTGGATCTGACCGGTCGACTGCGGTTCGGCCCGGACACCGTACCGGTGGAGACGCCGGAATACCGGGTCGATGAAACCCGGCGGCAGACATTCTTGCAGGCGATAAGGACCTACTTTCCGGCCGTCGAGATACAGCGATTGTTGCCGGACTATGCTGGTGTGCGTCCCAAGGCTTGCTGGCCCGGATCAAGTGGCCCCGAGGACTTCATCATCAGCAAGCCTTCCGGACAGGGACTGGACGGTCTGGTGCAGCTGTTCGGCATCGAGTCCCCGGGCCTGACCGCGGCCCTGTCCATTGCCGAAGAGGTCAGTTCGTATACTGTTGACCGGCTTCGGCGATATGCGTGTAGACCTCGGTAGAGCCATCTTCCGCCACCAGCAGTACATCATAGGGCGTGAAACGATCACCCATCTCCATGCCGGGGCTGCCGATGGGCATGCCGGGCACGGCGAGGCCGATGGCGTCCTCCGGCGGCGATTGCAGGAAGTCATGGATGACATTGGCCGGGATATGACCCTCGAACACATAACCCTCTTCGGACACCGCCGTGTGGCACGATTGCAATCGCGGTCCGATACCATGGTCTGCCTTCACCTGATTGAGCTCGTCCTGTTCCAGGTAGTTACGGACCGGATCGAATCCCTCGGCCTGGCTGTGCTCCACCCAAGCTCCGCAACAGCCGCAGGTGCGGGTGAGGTAGACCTCCAGTCCCGGCGCCGCTTCGCCATTGCTGGCGCTGGCTGACGCCCCCCCGGTTCCTGACGATTCACCTGAGCAGGCCACCATCAGCAGGGATACCAACAGGGCTACCGGTAGACGCAATACCTGCCTGCCCTGCTCCATCAAACGATGTGCCGCACCAGGCACCAGTCCGTCATTGATCATGTCTCTGTTCTCCACGATTTCCCGATTCGATCGGCTTTCCGTCACAGTGTGTGTGTAGGCCGATCCTGATTGAAACCGGCCAGCATTTTTTCGATCCGCTCACGCGCCACGCCATCCGTGTCACTGAATTGTACACCGATTCCCGCCGCCCGGTTACTTTGCGCCCGGGCCGGCGTGATCCATATGACGCGACCGGCCACCGGCAGTTTTTCTTCATCATCCAGCAGTCGCAGCAGCATGAACACCTCGCTACCCAGTTCATAATGACGGCTGGTGGGAATGAACAGGCCGCCATTGCGGATGAACGGCATGTAGGCCGCATGCAATACGGCTTTCTCCCGGATGCTCAGGGACAGTATGCCCTGCCCCTGCTGTCGATCACTGTTCGCCTCCGGAGACCGGTTCTTTTCAATCAGTGACATTGCAATACCACCCGTTTCCAATGCAGGAATGCGCTTTCCAGTGACAGTTGCCGATTCGGGTTTGCTGTCCCCGCCAACTGCCGATCCATCTCCAACAATTGTCGATAGCCCGCGAACAGGGG
>JAWLFN010000143.1:0-7191 GCA_041685555.1 Gammaproteobacteria bacterium
CAATGCCTTGCGGGCATCACCCATCAGGGCGTGATCCACCATCTGGAATACATTGTAACGGGCATTGTCGGCGACCGTGTTGGCAATGTAGCGGGCATCCAGAGGAGATTTCCGTTGCTGTCCGGCACTCAAAAGGGCCAGTTTTTCGATTTCCCGATGCGCGGCAAGCAGGTTGCCTTCCACCCGGTCGCAGAGCAGTCGAATGGCGTCCGGTGTGGCCGTCATTCCTCGCTGTTGCAAACGCTGGTCGATCCAGTCGGGTAAGTGACGGAGATCCACCGGCCATACCTGCACAAATACGCCCGCCTGCTCGATGGCCTTGAACCATCGAGTTTTCAGGGCGGATGCTTCGGGTTTTGGCGTACTGATCAGCAGCAGGGTATCCGGGTTGGGTGACTGCAGGTATTCGGCCAGTCGTTGTCGGCCCTTGTCTTCCAGCCGGAAGGACGGCAGACGCAGTTCGATCAGTTTTCGGGAGGAGAACAGGGACAGGCTGTTGCCGGAATCGATAACGCGCTGCCAGTCCGGGTCCCGATCCGGGAAATACACTTCACGTTCCTCGAACTGCTGTTCCCTGGCTACCTGACGTACTTTGTCCATCGCTTCCTGGCACAACAGGGTCTCGTCACCCGCGATCCAGTACAGGGGGGCGAGTCTGCCTTCCCGCAGATGACGTGGCAAATGCTCGTGACGCAGGTTCATCGGAGGCTCTCCGGTGCCGACGACTGTGGCGGGAGGCTGCGCAACTGCTCGACCATCTGTTCAGCCAGCTCGCGTTCCATGTCCCGGAACAGCATTTCCCGCTCGCTGTCGGAGCTGGTCAGATTGCTGATGTCCTCATTCTGCTGTCGGCGCAGTTGCAGAGTCCGCGGGCCCGCAATGATGTTGTCTCCCGCGCTCAAGGTCGCGTCCACGCTCAGCGTCAGCTCGTACTGTGCTCCGGAGGTACCGGCACTGGTGGTGGTGCGTCTGGCCTCGCGTGTTTCGTTTTCCAGTATCAGGGCGCGAAGTTGACCGTCGTCATCACTGGCGTGTACTTCGACTCCCAGAGCATCGAGCCGCTGTCGCAGTTCGCGGGCTATGCCGTCAGGGCGCTCCGAGACCAGGGTAAGATTGTCCAGCATCAGAGGGGTGCCAGCGTCACGCAAGGAGAATCCGCAGCCACTGAGCGCGAGCAGCAGCATACCGCTCCGCAGAAATGGTCCGACGTATCTTCGCAGTACCTGCACCTGGGCTGTCATCGGGCGGCTCCTCAGTTGGCGACGATATTGACCAGTTTCCCGGGAACCACGATCACTTTGCGGACGGTGTTGCCGTCCGTGAAGCGCCTGACCTGTTCGTTGTCGAGTGCCTTCCTCTCGAGGCTGTCTCGATCGATGTCACTGGGTACCTCCAGCCGGGCACGAAGCTTGCCATTGACCTGCACAACGATCTGGATGCTGTCGGTCTGCAGTGCCTGGCCGTCAATGGCTGGCCATCTGGCATCAATGACCGGGTTGTCGTGTCCCAGATGCCGCCACAGTGCATGGCTGAAATGCGGTGCGATAGGGGCCAGTACGCGCACGATGATATCGTAGGCCTCGTGCACGACCGTGTTGTTCCCGACCGCGTCGGGCTGGTCGCCGTCCACGGGATTACGGTCAATGAAGCGGTTTATACTGTTGACCAGTTCCATTACCGCGGCCACGGCGGTATTGAAGGTCTGCCGACGTCCGAAGTCGTCACTGATCTTCTCGAGTGCGCTGTGGGTTTTCAGGCGCAGCCCTTTCTGCTCTTCCGTCAGACTCACTTCCCTCAGGGGAACCACGTCAGCCGCATCATGCGTGGTGACCATTCTCCACAGTTTCCTGAGGAAACGGAAACTGCCCTCCACGCCGCTGTCGGACCACTCCAGGGATTGTTCCGGTGGCGCCGCGAACATGGTGAACAGGCGGACTGTGTCGGCCCCGTACTGGTCAATCAGGGCCAGGGGTTCGACGGTGTTACCCTTGGACTTGGACATCTTGCTGCCGTCCTTGAGCACCATGCCCTGGGTGAGCAGTCGGCGGAACGGTTCGTCGCTGCCGCGGATCAGCCCTTCATCGCGCAACAGCTTGTGGAAGAAGCGGGCATAGAGCAGGTGCAGGATGGCATGCTCGATGCCGCCGATGTACTGATCAACAGGCAGCCAGTAGCTGGCACGTTCATCCAGCATGGCGTCCTTCTGGTCCGGACAGGCATAGCGGGCATAGTACCAGGACGATTCCATGAACGTATCAAAGGTGTCGGTTTCGCGCTCGGCGTCGCCACCACATTCCGGGCAGCTGGTGTGGATGAAATCCTGCATCCTCCTGAGTGGAGAGCCAGTGTCGTCGAAACTGACCTGCTCCGGGAGAACCACGGGCAGCTGGTCCTCGGGCACTGGAACGTCGCCGCAGACGCTGCAGTGGACCATGGGGATCGGAGCACCCCAGTACCGCTGTCGGGAGACGCCCCAATCCCGGAGACGGTAGTTCACCGTCCTGTGGCCACGACCCAGCTCGTGCAGGCGTGCCTCAATGGCATCGAAGGCCTGCTGGAAGTCCATGCCGTCGAAATCACCGGAATGGATCAGTATGCCTTTTCCGGTGAAGGCGGCCGAGTCAAGGTCGCAGGTCTCTTCGTTGCCGGCCGGTTTCACGACCTGTCGGATCGGCAGTTCGTACTTGCGGGCGAATTCGTAGTCGCGTTGATCATGGGCCGGCACCGCCATCACCGCACCTCCACCATAGGTCATGAGCACGAAGTTGGCGACGTAGACGGGCACCGGTGCGCCGCTGATCGGGTGGATCGCCTGCAACCCGGTATCCATGCCGCGCTTCTCCATGGTGGCCAGATCGGCTTCGGCGGTCTTGATGTGTTGCTGTTCCTCGATGAAGTCCGCCAGTTCACGATTGTCTTCGGCGGCCATTCGTGCAAGGGGATGCTGCGGCGCAACAGCGACATAAGTGACGCCCATCAGGGTGTCGGGCCGGGTGGTGTAGACGGTCACGCGATCACAGGGTTCGGCATGACCGCCGGCAATGTCAAAGCTCAGCTCAATACCTTCGGAGCGGCCGATCCAGTTGCGTTGCATGGTGCGCACCTGTTCCGGCCAGTCCTCCAGTTGATCCAGGTCATCCAGCAGTTCCTGGGCGTAGTCGGTGATGCGCAGGAACCATTGCGGGATCCGGCGACGCTCGACCAGCGCGCCGGAGCGCCAGCCGCGGCCGTCCACGACCTGCTCATTGGCGAGCACGGTCTGGTCGACCGGATCCCAGTTCACTTCCGCTTCCTTCTTGTAGACCAGACCCTTGCGAAACAGGCGGATGAAAAACCACTGTTCCCAGCGATAGTACTCGGGGTGACAGGTGGCCAGCTCCCGGCTCCAGTCATAGGCGTAACCGAGCTGTTTGAGCTGGTCGCGCATATCATCGATATTACTCCAGGTCCACTCGGCCGGCGCGATACCACGTTGCATGGCAGCATTTTCAGCTGGCAATCCGAAGGCGTCCCAGCCCATTGGCTGCAGCACATTCTTCCCCTGCATGCGCTGATAACGGCTGATGACGTCGCCAATCAGGTAGTTGCGTACATGGCCCATATGCAGTCGGCCGCTGGGGTAGGGGAACATGGACAGGCAGTAGAACTTCTCGCGGCTGTCATCTTCCTTCACCCGGAAGCTGTCATGTTCTTCCCAGTAGGCCTGCGCCTGTGCCTCGATCTTGCGTGGAGAATAGCTGGTTTCGGTCATGGTTCGTTTTCTTCTGTCAGTGGTCCTGTGGGTGGGAAGGGAAAATCACTGTTGTATTGAGCCGGGTCTGCCTGGTGACCGGGTGACTTTCAACAGGCGGATCTGCCGGCTGTCCGCATTGAGTATGGTGAACTTGTAGGCGCCAAGGGTCACCACTTCATCCCGTTCCGGGATGTGGCCAAGCTCCTTCAGCACCAGGCCGCCCATCGTATCGGCATCATCCTCGTTGAAGGAGGCGTCGAAGTACTCGTTGAATTCGTCCACTGGTGTCAGCGCCTTGACGATGAAGTGATGCTCGTCGAATTTCTTGATGTAACTGTCGTCATCGACATCGTACTCATCCTCGATTTCGCCGACGATCTGTTCCAGCACATCCTCGATGGTCACGACGCCGCAGACGCTGCCGTACTCATCAATGACAATGGCCATGTGGTTACGATTTTCACGGAATTCGCGCAACAGGACATTGAGCCGCTTGCTTTCCGGCACAAAGATAGGCGGCCTGGTAAGGTCCTTGATGCTGAAGCGACTGGTGTCGCCTCCCAGGGCAAATGGCAACAGGTCCTTGGCCAGCAGGATGCCCAGCACCGTGTCCGGACTGTCGCCGATCACTGGGAAGCGGGAATGGGAGGCGCGTACCACGGTATCGATGATATCGGACAGATTGCTGCGCGCGGGGACGGTGACGACCTGTGCGCGCGGGATCATGATCTCCCGCACCTGCATGCTCGAGACCTGCAGTGCGCCTTCCATGATGCTCAATGCGTCCGCATCAAGCACCTGATCCTGTTCCGCGTTGCGCAGCAGTTCCAGCAGGCTCTTTATATCAGTCGGTTCGTCGGAAAAGACCTGTGCCAGCTTATCTATCCAGGATCGTGGTCTGGATTCGATACTCGACGGCTCATCGTTCATGATCGGGTATGGCTCCGTTCATCGCTTGCGGTGGTGGCCGGGTCGGGCATGATGTAGGGGTCGGGATGACCCAGTGACGCCAGTATGCCGGTTTCCAGACTTTCCATTACGCAGGCTTCTTCCGGGTCCTGGTGATCCAGGCCGCAGAGATGCAGTGTTCCGTGTATGACCATGTGTGCCCAGTGTGCTTCCAGTCGCTTTCCCTGCTCGGTAGCTTCTCGGTTGACCACGGCGGTGCAGATGGCCAGGTCACCCAGCAGGAAATCCGGCAATGCCGACTGGACTTCCTCCGGCAACCGGGTCGCGAAAGATAACACATTTGTGGGCCGGTTTTTAGCGCGGTAGTTGTGGTTCAGGCTGGCTGATTCTGCTTCGTCGACCAGGCGGATGGAGACGACGACCGGGCTTTCCGGCAGCAACCCCGGCAAGGGGATATTGTGGAGTTGGCACTGCCGCAAAGTGCACTGGATCCATTCACGCATCAGGGGAGTGCCGACCGGCGCCGTTTCCGGCGCCGCATCAGTCAGCTCGATGGTCGCGTTCATGGCGATGCGCTGTGTCCTGCTGCCCGAGGGGCTTGATGGTATTGTCCTGGTCGTAGCGGTCGTAGGCCTCGACAATGCGCTGCACCAGGGCGTGCCGCACCACATCGCGGGAATTGAAGTGGGTGAAGCCGATATCCTGCATGCCATCCAGCACCTTCAGAACGTGTACCAGACCGGATCGGGTACCCCGGGGCAGATCAATCTGGGTGACATCTCCCGTGATCACCGCCCTGGAACCGAAACCGATCCGTGTCAGGAACATCTTCATCTGGGAAATCGTGGTGTTCTGGCTTTCGTCCAGGATGATGAAGGAGCCATTGAGCGTCCGACCCCGCATATACGCCAGCGGTGCCACTTCGATGACATTCTTCTCGATCAGTCTTCCGACCTTCTCGAATCCCAGCATCTCGTACAGCGCATCGTAGAGGGGGCGCAGGTAGGGATCGATCTTCTGGGCCAGATCGCCGGGCAGGAAGCCGAGTTTTTCTCCCGCCTCGACCGCCGGACGCACCAGCAGAAGGCGGCTGACACGATCCTGCATCAGTGCTTCCACGGCGCAGGCCACGGCCAGATAGGTCTTGCCGGTGCCGGCCGGACCGATCCCGAAGTTGATGTCCTGGCGACGGATGGTCTGCACATATTCCCGCTGATGCCGACCGCGCGGCTTGATGGTGCTGCGTGGCGTACGGATCAGGTTGTTGGCCGGGGTGGCATCGGATGATGAATGGTCCGGGGCTTCCTCGGGGCCATTCTCGCGCAGGGCAAGGTGGACATTGTCCGGGCTCAGCGTGGTGCCGCCGGTGGCCTGATACAGATCGCTGAGAATCCGTGCCCCATCGGCCACGGCCTCGGGCGCGCCGGACAGTTCAAAGCGGTTGCCCCGATTACGGATCTTCAGTGCCAGCGATCGCTCGATCTGCTGGATGTGTTCATTGAGGTGGCCGCAGAGGTTGGCCAGTCGATGTGCGTTCTCGGGTTCGAGAAGCAGCTGTTCGGTGTGTCTGTCAGTAGTCATGCAGTCGGCGAGTGTGCCTCCCTGATCGGTCTGTGTGTCTTCGAGTATAGAGCAAGCGCTCAGAGCCTGCCAGCCAGTGAGTTCGGGTAGGCTGCAGTGATGCTCACATCCACGAACTTGCCAACGAGACCGGGATCCGTGGCGGGAAAATTCACCACCCGGTTGTTTTCTGTACGCCCCTGCATCTGACCTTCGCCGCGCCGTGCCCGGCCCGTGACCAGAATGCGCTGCATGCTGCCCACCATGGACTGACTGATCGCATCGGCCTGCTCTCGGATCTGCGCCTGCAGAATGGCCAGTCGCTGTTTCTTCTCCTGCTCACTGGTATCATCCGGCAGTTCTGCCGCTGGTGTGCCGGGGCGTGGGCTGTACACGAAACTGAAAGAATGGTCGAAGCCGATGTCTCGGATCAGCTGCATGGTTTCCTCGAAATCCTGCTGGCTTTCTCCCGGGAAGCCGACAATGAAATCCGACGACAGGCTGATGTCCGGGCGGATCTGGCGCAGGCGGCGTATGATGTCCCGGTAGTCGTCGGCCGTATGGCCGCGCTTCATGGCCTGCAGGATGCGGTCTGAACCGTGCTGCACGGGCAGGTGAAGATGGTCGACCAGCTCCGGCACGTGGCGGTATACCTCGATCAGGCTGTCCGAGAACTCCATCGGATGCGAAGTCGTGAAGCGGATTCGGTCAATGCCGTCGATGGCAGCGACATAGGTGATCAATGTGGCCAGGTCAATGACCTCGCCGTCATGGCTGAGGCCGCGATAGGCATTGACGTTCTGCCCCAGCAGGTTGATTTCCCGCACACCCTGATCAGCCAGATGTACGGCTTCGGCAAGCACATCGTCCAGTGGACGGCTGACTTCCTCCCCGCGGGTGTAAGGCACCACGCAAAAGGAGCAGTACTTGCTGCAGCCCTCCATGATGCTGAGAAAGGCCTGGGCACCATTGGCTTCCGGCTCGGGCAG
>JAWLFN010000144.1:0-7130 GCA_041685555.1 Gammaproteobacteria bacterium
CGGAGCCGCACTGTACCGGCCGGCATTGCGGGAAGTGGCCACAGCGCCCGTGTCCGCGGGTCGCGTGTCCGCTCCAGATTCTCCCGGGTCAGCGCCCAGCCGGCTTCCGCGACCAGTGGCACCAGCTGCGGCTCGGCATGACTCATGGCCAGAAAATTACGGTTGCACGGATAACCCGGGTCCGGCAACAGCACGCCATCGCCTGGGTTATGCAGCAACTGTGAGGCCAGGTACAATGCCCCGCTGGCGCCGGGTGTCACGAAGATCCGGTCAGTTGTGACAGTCACTCCATACCGACGGTGGTACCAATCCGCAATCCGCTCGCGCAGCCGCGGCAGTCCAGCCGCCTCGGTATAGCCGGTGCGTCCCTCGGCCAGCGCCTGCCGCCCCGCCTCGACAATGGCCGGCGCCGTGACGAAATCCGGCTCTCCGACTTCCAGGTGGCAGATACTTCGTCCCTCGCGATGCAGTGCCGCCGCGCGACTGATCACATCCATCACGCGGAAGGGATTGACGCGTCGGGTTCGCCGTGCAGGCGTGATCATGATGAAAACTCCTCCGGGGACAGAACAGGAACCACCTGCCTGGCTGAGGCGCCGATGATAGCCTGTTGGGCCACCGCATTGCCACGTCTGCTGCCACACGCACAGTCTGATGCGGTTTCAGTAGCCTCAACCCGGATGATCTGGTAGTTTACTGCCCTTCCGCGCACCAGTTCTCCGCGGCGTAGTGCGGAGAGTGGCGCGCAGGGTGCGCCAACCATGCTGCCGGTTGGCAAGCGCGACGGATCGCGCTACTGTTGAACCATTAGGGAAGAACCCTCTGTGGGTGATGAGGCTTGATGAACCATGGCTAGAAAGCAAGATCAGAGCGCCTTCGAGACAATCTCCAAACACTTCAAACCCTACAAACCGAAGAAGGGTGAGGAGTACATGAATGAAAAGCAGAAGGAACACTTCAAGGCCATTCTGTCCGCCTGGCGCAACCAACTGATGGAAGAAGTCGACCGCACGGTGCACCATCTGCAGGACGACGCGGCCAATTACCCGGATCCCGCCGACCGGGCCACTCAGGAGGAGGAGTTCAGTCTGGAGCTTCGTACGAGGGATCGTGAGCGCAAGCTGATCCGGAAGATCGACTCCACCATGGAAAAAATCGCCCAGGACGATTATGGTTTCTGCGAGTCCTGCGGGATCGAGATCGGTATCCAGCGACTGGAAGCCCGACCCACCGCCGACAAGTGTATCGACTGCAAGACACTGGACGAAATCCGGGAAAAACAGTGGGGTAGATGACCTGGCTGTGGACCATGGCTCCGCACGGATATGACGGCAACACCTCCGCTCATCGGTCGATTCGCCCCCTCTCCCAGCGGCGCCCTGCACTTTGGTTCGTTGCTGGCGGCGCTGGCGAGCTTCCTGGATGCAAGGCAGCAGGGGGGCCATTGGCTGGTACGCATGGAAGATCTGGATCCCGATCGAGAGCCTCCCGGCGCCGCTGACGAGATTCTCAGACTGCTGGATGCATTCGGATTGCACTGGGATGGCGAGGTACTGTTCCAGAGCGAGCGACTGCAGGCCTATTCGGAGGCATTGCACACACTCGAAACGCTGGAATTGACCTATTCCTGTAGCTGCAGCCGCAAGCGAGTGCGGGAACTGGGGGGATGTTATGACGGGCACTGCGACCGGCACCCGGACACCGTCCACCACCCTGCCGCGACCCGGCTTCGCGTGCCGTCGGATGCGGTGTGTTTCGAAGACCGTATCCAGGGCATGCAACGATTCTCCCTGGCATCCATCTGCGGTGATTTCATCGTCCGCCGCAAGGATGGGCTATTCGCCTATCAGCTGGCCGTGGCCGTGGACGATGCCTGGCAACAGATCACTGATGTCGTCCGGGGAGCGGATCTGCTGGACTCCACGCCACGGCAGATCCATGTGCTGCACTCACTGGGGCTGACCGTACCGCGCCACGCTCACATTCCGGTCGCCAGCAACATCGAAGGACAGAAACTCAGCAAACAGCACTTCGCCCGTCCTCTGCAGATCGGAGACGCCGGAACGCAGCTGTTCCGGGCATTGCAGTATCTGGGACAATCACCCCCGGCGTCCCTGCGGGGCGCCCCGCCGGCCGAGCTGTTGCAGTGGGGCATGGTGCACTGGGATATACAAAAGGTACCGCGTGTGGCTACCATCACCACCGACGACTGAGTAAAAGGACGGGACCCCATGTATATCCCTCCCCCGACACTGATGTTCATTGTGTTTGCGTACCTGCTGTTCCTGCTCACCTCCGAGTGGGCCATACAGCCGGACGGCGCCTGGTACCGCCCGTTTGTGCTATGTCTGTCGGTGATCTTGCTGGCCGCCTGGGCCTACCGGAAAGATCCTTCTGATGAACTTTGACCTGAGCACCCTCTTCCTTGTTGGCGCAGGGTATCTGGCGCTGCTCTTCGGAGTCGCCTGGCTGACGGACCGGGGGGTGATTCCCCGGGCGGTGAGTCAGCATCCGCTGGTGCACGTACTGTCTCTCGGGGTATTCGCCAGCGTCTGGTCCTATTATGCAGCCACTGGAAATGCCTTCCGGGACGGGTTTGGCTATCTCGCTCCCTTCATCGGCATTTCACTTGCATTTCTGTTGTCTCCAGTATTGTTGCGGCCCATCCTGAACCTGACCCGCACCTACCAGCTCAGCTCGCTGGCGGACCTGCTGGCTTTCCGCTACCGCAGCCCCTGGGCTGGCACGTTGACAACGCTGGTCATGTTGATCGGCGTGATGCCTCTACTGTCGCTGCAGATCCAGGCGGTGGCCAATACGGTGGGCATGATGGCGCCGGAAGCGCCACAGAACGCCATGGCGATCACGTTCTGCATACTGATCACGGTATTCACCATTTTTTTCGGCACTGGCAGCGGCTCCAGCCGTGAGCGCCACGAAGGGCTGGTCATGGCCATAGCCTTCGAATCACTGGTCAAACTGCTTTGCCTGCTGATTCTGGGCTGGTTCGCCGTCGAGGCCGGCTTCGGCAGTCTGGGGGCCATGGATGAGTGGGTCCGCCAGCAGCCCGAGCTGCTGGCACGCCTGAAGGAACCGGCTCCACCCGGCACCTTTCAGGTTACCGGCCTGCTGTTTTTCACCGCGGCCGTGGCCACGCCGCATATGTTCTACATGACCTTCAACGAGAACAATACGCCGCGCACGTTGAATGTGGCCAGCTGGGCACTGCCACTGTATTTCCTGCTGCTCAGCCTGCCGGTCCTGCCCATTCTGTGGGCCGGACTGAAAGTAGGCTCGCTGACCTCGATGGAATATTTTCCGATTTCCCTGGGAACCGACTACGACTCCGGTCTGTTCTCCCTGATCGGATTTCTCGGCGGCCTGTCCGCAGCCAGCGGCCTGATGATCGTGATCACCCTGGCCCTCTCCACGATGTGTCTGAACCACATCATCCTCCCGCTACGCCAACCGGACCGGGACCAGGATATCTACCGGTGGCTGTTATGGCGGCGGCGGCTGCTCATCACCGCACTGATCTGGAGCGGGTATATGTTCCACACCATACCGGATGACACCATGAGTATCCGCGCCATCAGCAACGTGGGGCTGATCGCCAGCCTGCAGTTCCTGCCCAGTATCATCGCCCTGCTGTACTGGCCCAGGGGCAACCGCCGGGGATTCATGGCCGGCCTGGCGGGTGGCATCGCAGTCTGGTTCGTCTACCTCGTGGTGCCGCAATTCACGGGAGTCGACTACTTCGCTGTCGGGGACATGGATACACGCGAAATCATCGTGCTGACGCTGATCTGCAACATCACATTGTTCGTGATTGTCTCGCGCCTCACCCACACATCCGATGAAGAGAATGCAGCTGCCGAGATCTGCTCCGTGGACACGCTGCGCAAACAGAGCCGCTCCGGGCTGGCCGCCGCATCCCCGCAGGAGTTCATCAACAAGCTGACCAAGCCGCTGGGAGAACGCACGGCCAGACGGGAGGTCTACCAGGCCCTGCACGATCTCAGTTTCGACCGGCGCGAACGCAGCCCACACGCCATGCGACTGCTGCGTGGCCGACTCGAGGCCAACCTGTCCGGGCTGCTCGGGCCGGCGATCGCGCACGACCTGATCAACCGGTTTCTGCCCTACAGCCTGGACCAGGAAGGCTCGCCCTCCGATATGCACGCCATCGAGAGTCGGATCGAAGCCTATCGCAGCAACCTGTCCGGCATGGCGGCCGACCTGGATAATCTGCGACGCTACCACCGCCAGGTCCTGATGGATCTGCCATTGGGAGTCTGCTCCCTGGGGCGGGAGAGTCGCATCGTGATGTGGAACCACGCGATGGAGAAGATGACCGGTATCCGCAGCGAATTGGCCATCGGCACGCGATTGAGTGATATCGGTACGCCCTGGAACAGACTGATCAGCCGCTTTCTGGAGATCGGAGACGACCACCAGCACAAGGCGCCGGTTCAGGTTGACGGCCATCGTCGGGTCTTCAGCCTGCACAAGGCCACCATTGAGCAATCCCGCACCATCCGCCTTGAACAGGATGGAGTGATCATTCTGTTGGAAGACCTGACGGAGACCGAGTTGCTGGAAGAAGAACTGGCTCACAGCGAGCGGCTCGCTTCCATTGGTCGACTGGCGGCCGGGGTGGCGCACGAGATCGGGAATCCGATCACCGGAATCGCGTGCCTGGCGCAGAATATCCGGGACGAGACTCGCAACGAGGAACTCCGGACCATGGCCAGGCAGATCATCGAGCAGACAGACCGGACTTCGCGGATCGTCCAGTCACTGGTCAATTTCGCACACAGCGGCCGCAGTCGGTCGAACCCGGTCCGCGAGTCGGTTTCGGTCAATGAATGCATCGAGGAATCCATTACTCTGGTGTCATTGAACCGCAAGAGCCGGGATGTGTCGTTTGAAGTGGAGTGTGACGGTGACCTGCGCATCCTGGGCGATTCCCAGCTTCTATTGCAGGTGATCGTCAATCTGCTCAATAATGCCCGTGATGCCAGTCCACCGGACAGCACCATACGGGTACAGTGCGAGCGTATCGCCGCATCGGTACAGATCAGCATCAGTGATCGGGGAGAAGGCATTCCCAAAGACATACGGGATCGGGTCTTTGAACCGTTCTTCACCACCAAGGAGCCTGGTCAGGGCACGGGACTGGGGCTGTCACTGGTCTACAGCATTGTTGAAAACCTTAACGGACATATTGATATAATGGATGCAAGGCCGGGCGGCCATCCGCCCGGCACCAGAGTAATTCTGAGCTTTCCCTGTTATGATGAGAGCCCACCCCAGTGAGCCGGCGATCAGGACGCTCCTTGGTGGCCAGCAGGCCTGATGCGCTGAACAGGACAGATTTGCTTGAGTGATTCCATGACAGCTACCGATCGCGTTCTGGTCGTCGAAGACGAACAGATCATCCGCAATGCGTTGAAAAGACTGCTGGAGCGTCACCAGTACGCCGTCAGTGAAGCGGGCTCTGTCCGGGAAGCCGGCGAATTATTGGCACGGCAGACCTTCGACCTGGTGATCAGTGATCTGCGTCTGCCGGGTGCGCCCGGTACCGACCTGATCCGCATGACCGACACGCCCGTGTTGATCATGACCAGCTATTCCAGCCTGCGCTCGGCCGTGGACTCCATGAAAATGGGCGCCGTCGACTACATTCCGAAACCCTTCGAACATGAAGAGATGTTGCAGGCTGTCGCGCGCATCATCGATGACCATCGCAACAATGCCACAGCCCGGGAAGAGACCGACACGGAACAGCCACCCCGCGCCACGACAAGAAAGAGCCATTCCGGACAGGACGAACCGTCCGTTCCCGGAATGATCGGCAGCTGCCCACAGATGTATGAGCTGTTCCGGCGCATCAGGAAGGTGGCACAGACCAGCTCCACCGTGTTGATCAACGGCGAGTCCGGTACCGGCAAGGAACTGGTCGCCAGGGCCATTCACCAGCTCAGCGAACGTAATCGCCAGGAGATGATCTCTGTCAACTGTGCCGCCATTCCCGAGAACCTGATCGAATCCGAACTGTTCGGACACGAGAAGGGGGCCTTCACCGGGGCTACCAGCCACCGTACCGGACTGGTGGAGGCGGCCGACAACAGCACATTGTTCCTCGACGAAATCGGGGAATTGCCGCTGGAGGCCCAGGCACGCCTGCTGCGCGTGCTGCAGGAGAACGAGATCCGCAAGGTCGGCTCGGTGCAGTCAAGGAAGGTGAACGTCAGACTGGTGGCGGCCACTCACAGGGACCTGAAACAGCTGGTGATCGATGGTCACTTCCGCGAAGACCTGTACTACCGTATCAACGTGATGACGCTGCTGATTCCGCCGCTACGGGAACGTGGCAATGACATCATGGAACTGGCCGACGCCATCCTCGGGCGCACCTGCCAGCGCCTGAAGTCACCGCTGCTGTACTTCAGTGACGATGCCACCCAGGCCATCACCACCTACAGCTGGCCGGGAAACGTACGCGAGCTGGAAAATGCGATCGAGCGCGCCGTGGTACTGGCGGAGACAGACCAGATCGGCGCAGAACTGCTGGCGATCGATCCCGCCAACCAACGCAAGGGGCTTCGTGCCTACAATCGCACACCGGACGAACCACAATCGCCAACTACTGCCGGCGACGACAGCGATGACGCTGCCGAGGAACTGTCACTGGAGGACTATTTCCAGAAGTTCGTGCTGGAACACCAGGACCAGATGAATGAAACCCAGTTGGCCAAGAAACTGGGTATCAGCCGCAAGTGCCTCTGGGAACGCCGCCAGCGTTTCGGACTGCCCCGCAAGAAAAAACGTGCCTGAGTCGTCAGCGCAAGTTCCCCTGATTCGGTAACAGAGTGTTACTGCTACCCTTCTACACACAAAATCAGAGGTATTAGGTAACACGACACAGATTCAGGCAGTTCCTTTTATGACGGCTTTTTTACAACCCTCTGTAATAAATGACTTTTTATTTTGTGGCACGGTTCCTGCTCCATGTCAGGGCACAACAACAATAAAAATGTTGATCCGCAACAGTGCAAACGGCTAGCAACAAGAACAACAAACAGAGTCAATAACAAAAAAGCACTGAGAACAATAACAATAAATGC
>JAWLFN010000145.1:0-7123 GCA_041685555.1 Gammaproteobacteria bacterium
TCGGGCGCCAGGGATGGCGCACGCCGAGCCCCCCCAGGGAAGGGTTCACGGGCGTCTCCTGAGCGACCTGGTCTCCCGCGGCTCTCTCTGATCGTGGCAGCAATACAGCTCTGCAATATGGAACAGACCACCGCAAGCTCGGGCGACGAAGTGGACTCCATCCGGGCAAATGCGTATCATGGAGTCTGACGTTTGACTGACGAGTCGCCACCCACGATGACACCGCTCGCGAGGCCCATGAACCCGACCCACTCCACCCTGCTCTCCGACCACGCCACTCAGTACGAACAGGACGAATTCATCGTCGAGATCTCTCTCTTCGATGAGTTCGATGACGAGGACGAGAGTGAGCTGTTCCGCGAATCCACTGAAAAACCTCTGCTGCACTGAGCTGCCTGCTCCATGGTCGCTGCGTTGAACCGTCCCGCCATCGTATTGGCAGCCGGGCACGGCCGACGTTTCGGGGGCAACAAACAACTGGCCCGGCTACCCGACGGTCGGCTGTTGCTGGAACAGACCCTGACGCACCTGCGGGCAGCCACCGACCGCATCCTGCTGGTCATCCGTCCAGATCTGGCACACCCGATGAGCGAGGCTCTTCCGGAGCTGTGGAACAGCGTGGTCGTGGTCGAATGTCCCGAGGCTGAACTCGGCATGGGTCATTCGCTGGCGGCCGGAGTGACCGCGCTGCCACAGGACAGTGAAGGTTGCCTGATCTGCCTGGGCGACATGCCCTGGATACGGCCCGATACCTATCGTCGGCTGCTGGACACACTGGATGGCGATGGCATACTGATCCCCGAGTATCAGGGCAGACCCGGCCACCCGGTGGGGTTCGGTCAACGCCTGTTCGATGAGCTGCGCGGCTGCCGGGGCGACCGTGGAGCGCGGGACGTGATCCGGCAACACCCCACAGCCTGCAGACGATTGGCCGTCGAGGATGAAGGCATCCTGCGGGATGTCGACACGCCTGCCGACATGCGGGAACATGGCCTGAGCTGAACAATATCCATTCATCCGATCCGGAGCACCTGGATACATGCGCACCACATTCGTGATAGTGACACTGGCGGTACTGGCCATCATAGGTTTACTGGGCCTGCAATGGAACTGGATCTGGTGGTTGCTGATTGCCGTGGTGCCACTGGCCGCCATGGGTGTGCAGGATATGCGTCAGAGCCGGCACACCATACGGCGCAATTTTCCACTGTTCGGGCGCGCCCGCTGGGTCATGGAGCACCTGCGCCCCTATATCCGCCAGTACTTCATTGAGTCCGACACCGACGGCACACCAATCAGTCGGATGTATCGCGACATCGTCTATCAGCGCGCCAAGACGGCCATGGAAAGCGTGGCGTTTGGCAGCCGCGTGGACACTTACCGGGATGGCTACGAGTGGATCGGCCACTCGATGGCCGCCATCGACGTGGATGACGTGGCCGACCTGCGTATCACCGTCGGCGGATCCGACTGCACGCAGCCCTACAACGCCAGTATATTGAACATCTCGGCCATGAGTTATGGCGCACTCAGCCCCAATGCCATACTGGCCATGAACCAGGGTGCTCGCATGGGCAACTTCGCACAGAATACCGGTGAAGGCGGCATCAGCGAGTTCCATCTGCGCCACGGCGGGGATCTGATCTGGCAGATCGGTACCGGCTATTTCGGTTGTCGCGACGAGCACGGAGGTTTCTCCGCGGAGATATTCCGGCAGCAGTCACAGAACGAAGCCGTGAAAATGATCGAGATCAAGCTCTCGCAGGGAGCGAAGCCGGGTCATGGCGGCATCCTGCCGGCGGAAAAGAACACGCCTACCATCGCGCGCGCACGTGGCGTTCCGGCCGGCGTCCAGATCAACTCACCGCCCCGTCACAGTGCCTTCGATTCACCGCGCGGCCTGATGGAGTTCATCCGTGAACTGCGCACGCTCTCCGGTGGCAAACCGGTGGGCTTCAAACTGGCCATCGGCCGGGAAAGCGAATTCATGGCGATCTGCAAGGCCATGGTGGACACCGGCATCACGCCGGACTTCATCACCGTGGACGGCTCCGAAGGCGGTACCGGCGCGGCACCACTGGAGTACGCCAACTCGGTGGGCATGCCGCTGCGCGATGCGCTGGCACTGGTGGACAACTGTCTGATCGGCTTCGGCGTGCGGGCGCGAATCCGCGTGATCGCCTCCGGCAAGATATTCACCGGCTTCCACCTGGTGAAACACCTGGCGCTGGGTGCCGACCTGTGTAACAGCGGGCGTGGCATGATGCTCGCCAGTGGCTGCGTGCATTCCCTGACCTGTAACAGTAACCGGTGCCCCAGCGGCGTGGCCACTCAGGACCCGGCCCTGTATGAGGGGCTGGTGGTCAATGACAAGGCACCACGTGTAACCCGGTTCCATGACCGTACCGTGCATGCCACGGCCGACCTGATCGCCTCGGCGGGCCTGCAGCATACAAACGAACTCAATCGCACCCATATCTTCCGCCGCGTCAATCAACACGAAATCCAGCGTTACGACGAAGTCTTCCCGTATGTGCGCCGCGGCGCCCTGCTTGGCCAGGACATCCCGGAACGGTATACCATACACATGCGCGAAGCGGATCCGGATCAGTTCATTCCACGCCGCTGTCTGACCCGGATGAAATCCGATTACCTGGAAGGTATGGAGCAACATGAAGAGAACGAGGAAACGATCAGCCGGGAACCCGGCAGCCTCTGATCAGGGCCTGCGCCTGGCGGCTTTGACGGTGTTCCTGATTCTGCTGGCGTTGCTGCCGGCAGCACCGGCCAGCGCGCAGACATTACTCGACCGGGCCCGCGCCGAGATGTCCGACCCCGACAATCCCCTGCTGAGGATCAGCACGGCACGGGGGGAATTCCACGTAGAGCTGTACCCGGAGGCAGCACCGGAGTCGGTAGAATGGTTTCGCTCCGTGATGCCGCATTACTCAGGCCAGACCTTTGATCATATCGTGCCCGGCGTGCTGGTGCGCAGCAGCGGTACACTGCCGGAAGAGCTGACGTCCACCGCGCCGGCACCGGAGATCAATGCGGGTATGCTGGGACTGGAGCAGCAACCACTGATGGATGACACCGGCCGGGTCCATGACTGGATGAACCTGGCCGACCGTCCGCAGTTCGAGGCAGAGGTACTGATGCCGCTGTACCACGAACTGGACATCCGCGATCGCCAGAGCCTGGAGGAACGCAGTGACGAGGTGGCCGCCCGGCTGCGTGACAGTTCACTGGCCGATGCCTACCGGCGACTGGGATACGTGTATGATGAGAACATGGCGACACGCCCCCCACGGGCCGGGTCGGTGCTGTTGCTGGCAGCCACCCCGGAGCGCAGCAGCGCACACATTGCGGTCACGCTGACCGATACACCCTGGCTTCGGGGACGCCATACGGTCATCGGCCAGGTGGTCGGCAGCCAGTCAGTGGTGCGTGTCCTGGGCAGTGAGCCGCGGCGCGGTTCACCGCCGGCCGTCATCTACCGGATTGAGGACAGCAGTGAGGAGGACAACGGATCATGAGCCGACGCAAAAACCATCACCCGCGCCGCAAGCGCAAGCAGCAAGTGCCCCCCACCAGTGTCATGCCGCTGTGTCTGACCGCCGGCTTTTTCCTGGGTTTCGGGCTGGGCGCACTGATGCAGGAACTGCTGTTGGTGACCGGGATAGGCATGGTGGCCGGTGCCGCGCTGGGCTATCTGATCGATCGCCGCAACGGCATCCGGTATACACGCCCGAAAAAGTAGACCGGGAGGCTCTCAGGTCTGGAAGATCTCGCGCCGGAACGGCGGCAGGGAATCCAGTATGGCCTGTCCGTAACGGCGCGTGACGATGCGTTCATCGAACAGCGTGATGGTGCCCCGGTCGGCCTCGCTGCGCAGCAGACGCCCACTGGCCTGGACCAGACGCAGCGCGGCCTCGGGCACGGACAGGGTCATGAAGGGATTGCGCCCCTGCTGCTCCAGCCAGCGTGCCAGCGTACCTTCAATGGGGTCATCCGGCACCGCAAACGGCAGCTTCGCGATCAGCACATGCTCACAGTATTTGCCGGGCAGATCGATCCCCTCGGCGAAGCTGGCCAGCCCGAAGATCACACTGGCCTCGCCCCGGTCCACCCGTTCCCGATGGAACCGCATCAGCTGGCTTTTCTGGAAATCATCCTGACACAGGATGATGTCCCGCCATTCATCGGGCAGCCCGTCCAGCACCTCGTTCATCTGCCGCCGCGAACTGAACAGCACCAGCGCGGCTTCCGGGCGATTGATGCACAACGGTAGCAGGCGGATCATGGCCGCCGTGTGCCCCCGCGCATCACCGGGTTCACACCCCACCTTCGGCACGACGAAGCGCGCCGACTCCTGATAATTGAACGGGCTGGCGATGCGGTGATATACGGTGTGCGGTGGCAATCCGGTGCGCATGGCCAGCACATCGAAGCGCCCCAGTGCGGACAACGTCGCCGAGGTCAGCACGGCACCACCACAACGTCGCCACAGAGTCTCCCGCAAGGTGTCAGCCGCCAGCACCGGACTGCAGGCCAGCTGGATATCCGGATCTCCAGTCTGCCCCTGCTCGATGACGGTCATCCACCGTGCCCAGGGCGCCCGTCCTTCCGGATCCTGGCGGGCGAAATGACGCCACAGATCGCGGGTACCCTGAGCCCGAGTGGCCATGCCTCCGATCAGCGGAAACCAGCGTTCCGCCTGTTGTCGGGCGGGCTGGCCATCGGCCTCTTCCATGTCCCGTCTCAGTTCACTGCTGGCGTCGGACAACTGCGTCTCCAGCAGGGCGAACCCCTGCCCCAGGCCCTCGGACAGATCGCGCATCTCATCCGGCACACGGCCCAGTTCGAAGGTGTGACGCAGGCCACCGTCGGCCGCGTCCGCCTGCTGTCCGGCGATCTGCTCGAACAGTGGCAGCACCGCGCCCACTTCTTCCTCCAGCGTCATCAGCTGCCGCTGCGCCGGGGCGGTATCGTGGCGCGCCGAGGCCTGCCCGGCCAGCGCCGGGTCACTGCCCATCTTGACCAGTGCCTTGCGGCAGGAAGACAACCACTGCAGGGAGCCCCGCAGCCATGTGGTGCAGGCAAAATGCTGATTGGTCTTGGTGGGCAGGTGGTGAGCCTCATCAAATATATAGAGGGTTTTCTCCGGCTCGGGCAGTATCACGCCACCGCCCAACGCCAGATCCACCAGTACCAGGTCGTGATTGGCCACCACACAGTCCACCTTGCGGACTTCGTCCCTGGCCTGGTAGAAACAGCAATTGCTGTAGTGACTGCAGCGTTGACCGGCGCACTGGCCGGGCTCGACCGTGACCGGCCGCCAGTCGGCATCGCTGATGATCCCGTCCCAGGCATCCCGGTCGCCATCCCAGCGCCCGCCGCTGACCGCCTCCAGCATCTTCTCGTACAGCTCCCGGTTGCCGGCGACATCGGGCGTCTCCAGCACATCGCCGAACAGTTCCTCCATGGCCTGCTGACTGGCATTGTCCTGCAGCGCCACATCCAGTCGGGACAGACACAGATAGCGACCCCGCCCCTTGGCCAGGGCATAGCTGAACTCCAGATCGGTGTGACGCTGGATATCGGGCAGGTCGCGGTACAGGATCTGCTCCTGCAACGCCACCGTGGCCGTGGCCAGTACCACCCGGTAGCCCAGATGACGAGCCAGCGGCAACGTGCCCAGCACATAGGCCAGTGTCTTGCCGGTACCGGTACCCGCTTCCACCACGCAGACCGGTCCCATGTCGTCCGTGTCCGCCTCGGCTGCCGCATCGGACGCGATCACCGCGGCACCATCGGCGGTGATGGCCAACTGCGCCTCGTCAACCGCTGCCACCTCTGCCACCTCCACCGAGCGTTGCTCGACCGGAGGCGCGGCGGACAGGGCCTTGGCGATCTCGGCGATCATCAGACGCTGTCCGTAACGTGGCGTCAGGGACCGAGCTTCCTGGAGCTGACGATAGGCCTGCTGGATTTCCTGTTTGAGCGCTTCGGGTAACATGCTTTGATTATAGCAGGTGTCTGCTATGATACGGTCTGCGCAGTACAGACACAGGATACCGATCACATGACTGCAGCCGGAGATCATTCCGACGAACAGGCCCATCGCACGGGCGGCGAGACCACCAGCGAACAGGACAGCACAGCCAGCACCGGTTCCCGGGAAGCGGAACAGCCCGGAACCCCGCCGGAGGGCACGGATGCCGCGACGGCACCCGCGACCCCGGAGCCCGCGGAAAGTCCGTCGGAGCCGGAATCTTCCGGGGCGGTGGACAGCCCGGACAACCGGGAAACAGCCTCCGCCGACCAGCCAGAACCGGTCTGTGTTCCCTTCCCGGAAACGGAGAAACAGGCACTGATCGAGTCCATGACAGCCCTGCGGGACAGCGAAATGCACCTGGCCACGCGGGCCAGAAAGATCCGCGCACTGCAGGAAACCTGGCATGCCCACGGCGCGCCCGACGAGGCCGACCCCCTGTGGCAGCAGTTCAACGAACTGGGACGGGAGGCGTTCGAACCCTGCAAGGCCTACTTCCAGGAACGCAAGAAACTGATGCGGCACAATCTGGCGGAACGCAAGCAGATCTGCGAGCAACTGGAGGCCTGGGTGGGCAGCCTGGATGACTCGAAGGAAGCCGATATCGGGGAAGTGAATCGCCTGGAGAAACAGGCGCGGGACCAATGGAAGAAGTTCGCGCCCGTGCCCCAGAAACAGGTGGCGGCGCTGCAGGGTCGCTTCAATGATGTGCTGAAATCCCTGCGCAACGCACGGCGCAAGACCCTGCAGGCCCATGCAATGCGCAAGAAGCAGCTGGTCCAGCAGGCCGAAGCCCTGCTGGAAGCAGAGGATCTGCCCGCCGCGTTACAGGAAGCGAAACGGCTGCAGAAGGAATGGAAACAGGTGGGTCCGGCACCGCACAAGGATGAGCGCCAATTGTGGGAAACGTTCCGCAAGCACTGTGATGCACTTTTTGCCCGTCGCCCTGCCCCTTCGGCCAAGCCCGCCCGCAAGCGAGGATCCGGTGGACCGCGCGACCAGGCCCGTAATGACAACCGCAAGGGCTCGGCCGCGTCGCCCCGACCGCGCATCGGCAAGAAGCACCAG
>JAWLFN010000146.1:0-7063 GCA_041685555.1 Gammaproteobacteria bacterium
GCATGTTCATGGAATACAACCTCTATCATACCTTTGCAGCCATGGCTGTCATACCCTATTTGACGATCCGTCGCACCAGCACAGGACCGATCAGCTCGAAAATCACGGTAGATGTAACCACTACAGTCATCAGCGCCGCACCATGAGCGGGGAAGCGTTCACTGGCCAGCAATGCCATACCGATGGCCACCCCGGCCTGTGGTGTCATGGCCAGTCCCAGACCACTCCGGACAGGTCGCTGACTACGGATAAGGCTTGCTCCGAGCAGCCCCCCCAGGTAACGCCCCGATACTCTCAATCCGATGTACAGAGACAGCAACAGCAATCCGGACGACAGAGCTGTCAGGTCCAGGCTGGCACCCGACAGCACAAAGAAGAACACCAGGAAAGGCCACTTGATACGCTCGATCTCGCTGAAAGACCGTTGATGATGCTCGGCCCGATTCACGATGATCACGCCAGCCACCATCGACGCCAGAAGCTCGGAAACGCCCAGCCACGACGACAGGCCGGCCAGCAGCAGAATCAACGCGAAGGCTTCCGCGCGGGTCGGCTCACCCGGCTCCAGACGCCCGGTAAGCCAAGCGCCGGGAACACCCACGGCGACTCCCAGCACTACGGCCCCGCCCAACTCCCAGACGGTAGAGAGAAATTCGCCACCGTTGCCGCTCATGTCAGTCATCCAGCCGACGAGCGCCATTGAAAGGCCAAAGAAAATCACGCCCCAGGCGTCATCCACGGCAACCGCTGCGACCAGCAATCTGCCGGACTCCGAGTGAACCGCATTGCCCTCAATGGACTCGATCACGCCGGCGGGATCGGTGGCAACGGCGATCGCGGCCAGTGCCAGACAGACGGCCAGCGGAAATCCGGCCACACTCAGGCCGACCGCGACCAGTAGCGCACTGACCAGGGCAACGGACAGGGAGAATACCGTGGCAGAACCTGCGAGATTGCGCATGCGCTCCCAGGTAAACTCACCGCCCAGCAGAAATGCCACCATGACCAGAGCAAGCTCGATCAGAGGCTGGCGCACCCGTGGCAACAATTCCGCCGATTCCGACAGCCCCAGCTGCCGGACCACGGCGATTCCCACGCCCAACAGCACCAGAAGCGAGATGCGTGGTATCCGGGTGCGAATCGCCACAATATCGGCGAGAATACTGCAAGCGAGTATTACACCCAGAAAAACCAGCACACCGGAATCGGTCAGCCCCTCCATACAGAGAAACCTCCGTGACTGCCGCCCAAAAGAAAGGGCAGCCTGCCGTACAGCAGGCTGCCCTCACGTCATACGTACCGGACCGGATCCGGCTGGTCAGGCGCTCATGGCGCGTCGGACCAGATTCTCCATCAACGGCATTTTGTAGTGATTGTAAGTCAGTGGACGTGCGCCGCGACTTGCCAGAGACGCCACTTCCTCACCGGTTTCCGCATTACGCGCGCGACCACGCACTGCACGTTCGACGTCGCGCAGACGGCGGGGTGTGCAGGATACAGCACCGCAGACGATGCGCGAATCCTCGATGCTGCCATTGTCGATCTGCATCACGGCAGCAATATTCACCAGCGCAAAATCCCATACGTTCCGATCCGCGACCTTCTCGAAATAGTACTCGGCATTGGCCCAGCGTGACGGAATACGGACCGCCGTCAGGATATCACCCGGGCGAAGTACCGTGGTGTTCTCGATGTCGACATCCGGCCCCAGGAAGAAATCCTCGGCCGCGACGACACGTTCGCCCTGCTCGTTACGGATGACCATTTCGGCTTCCAGCGCCACGAGTGCCGGTGCTGTATCACTTGGCGTCACCGCCACGCAACGACTGGCATCGAATATGGCATGCTCACGGTTCTGGGCTTCCGGGGTATCGGCGTAGCACAGATTGCCACCAGCACGGTAACAATCCAGCCCCCGTCGGTAGTACCAGCAACGCACGTCCTGGGACACGTTGCCGGCAATTGTGCCAACGTTGCGGATCTGCGGGCTGGCCACCACCCCAGCCGCTTCGGCCAGCAGGGCGTACCGTTCCCGGACCAACGAATTACCGGCGATTTCCGTCAATGTGGCCAGCGCTCCGATCTCGATGCCATCCGAGGTTTCACTGATACCACGCATGGACTCGATCCCTTTCAGATCGATCAGGGCCTCGGGTCGCTTGGCGCGATCCTTGAGCCAGCCATAGGTATCCTGGCCACCGCCTACCAGCCAGCCTCGTTCAGCGAGACGGGTGGCCAAAGCCACCGCATCTTCTACCTGCACCGGCTGGTAGAGGTTCATATCGGGCATTACGTCATGTGCACTCATAATAAAAACCTCAGAATGTGTTCGTTTTCAGGTCGCCGGTGTTGAAGTCGTTCTGCGCGACATGGTTGACGATCATGTCGGGCGTGACCGGCGCGCGGTTGAACAGGTGTCCACCCAGTGCGTCAGAGATCGCGCTCATGATGGCGGCTGCCGCACAACCCTGTGCTGGTTCGCCCACACCGCGCGATCCCATCGGGTTCTGTGGATCCGGAATGTCTGTCGCTGCGACCTGCGTGGTCGCCGGGACATCCAGATACGTCGGCACCTTGGCCTGGTACAAGCCAACGTTGGCCGGCAGGCCATTCTGCGAATCGTATACATGGCGCTCATAGGCAGCCAGTGCATACCCCCAGACCGAACCACCGTTCATGCTCTGACTGAAGCCCATCGGATGAATGATGGTGCCGCAGTCGGCCACGGCCGTGTAGTCCTTGATGTCGATCTTGCCGGTCTGCTCGTCCAGTTCGATTTCCATGAAGGCGATGGTCATGGCCGGAACAGTACCCTCGTGGCGCAACTCGTCCTTGGAAACACCGATCAGACCGCTTCCGGCCAATGCCTGCACCGAACGCTTGGTCACGTCATTCAGGTTGTCGGGATACTCCTCGCCGCTGTATTCGCCACCCATTTCAATGGCGCGTTGGGCCGCCTCGCCATAGGTCAGACTCTGGGAGGGGTTGTCGATCCGGAAAACGCGCTCGCCGTCGATATCATAGTCATCGGCCACGCCACCCAGATCAGTGGCAGCGATCTCCTTCAGTTTGCGTATGGCATCCATGGCAGCCACGTAGTTCGTCCGGGTTTCGGTGAACATCGTGTTGCTACCCGCCTGATAGGTGCTGTACGGCAGGTGTAGATCGGAGTTGCCTCGAACAATCTCGCAATTCTCCCAGTCGACCTTCAACACTTCAGCGGCCGCGCGGACTACCGAGCTGTAGGAATAGGTGCCCAGGTTGCCCACACCCGTGTGCAGGTAGAGTCGACCATCCGTGCCGATACGGAGCAGGCCGTCATAGCCGCTGGCGCCAGCGGAGTGGTAGCCCATACCGACACCGATGCCGGTGACCTTGCTGCCGTTCCGGCGCCCGGAAAGCTGACGCTTCTCTTCCCAGTTGAACATGTCGGCCGCCTGCTGAATGGCAGCCGGCATGAATGCGCTGGTCAGGCTGCCTCTGTCGGGTCCGAATACATCCTCACTGGTCGGTGCATTGAGCAGGCGCACTTCCATGCGATCCAGCCCGGCCTGTCGGGCCGCCTTGTCAACGATCGGCGCCAGCACTGCCGCCATCTCGTTCTGACCTGGACCACGCTGCGCCGCGCGCGGCGTCGTGTTGGTGTACAGCGATACACCACGATACCGCATCGCCTGGGGTTGCAGCATCAGGGAAATATGACCGGCGGATGAACTGCCACTGCCACCACCGCCGGAACCCGCATCATTGACGATGACGACGTCACAGGCGCCGACTTCGCCGTTCTCCTTCAGACCAAGGCGCATCCAGCCCTGCATGCCTGAGCGTGCATGGCCGATGTAGAACTCTTCCTCACGCGTGATCCGCAGCTGTACCGGACGATTGACCTTGCGGGCCAGGTGGCCGGTGACCGCCATGATCGGATACGGGAAGATCTTGCCGCCGAAGCCGCCTCCGGTGTACTCATTGATGAACACCAGATCGGCGGGATCAATGCCCAGCATGCCAGCCAGTGGCGCTATGCCGATGGTGTGGCTTTGCAGCGAACCATGGAAGTAGCACCGGCCGTTCTCCCAGTAGGCCATACCGGTGCGAGGCTCGAGCGCATGGTGCGGCTGACCGATGGTCACGAATGGCTCTTCCACGATGGAGGTGCATTCGGCGAACTGGGCCTCGATGTCTCCGTAGGACCATTCCTCGCCGTACTCGACGCCACTGGGCTCGTTGCCGGCCCGGAACGAGGCCACGGCATCAGCGGACCATTTGATCTCGCCGACATCGGTGCCCGCTGCGGTGGTGCCGGCAGCCGCCTCGCCAGCGTTACGGATCAGCGTATTGCCCTGAGGGTACGGATTCGGGCCGCCCTCAACCAGCGTGTCCAGCGGATCGGTGACGAATGGCAAGCGCTCGAATTCGATCCGGATCTTTTCAATGGCATTTTCCGCGATCTGCTCGGTTTCCGCGGCCACCGCCAATATCGGCTGCCCGATGTAGGAAATCGTGTCCGACGCCAGTGACGGATTGGCCGGCGGAGGCGGTTGCGGCAGATCCTCCGTGGTCAGGATGCCGACCACGCCTTCCATCGCTTCTGCCTCGGAAGTGTCAATACTGATCACACGACCCGCAGGCAGCGGGCTGGTCAGCAGCCGCGCAAATACCATGCCCTCACGCTTGAAATCCTCAGCGTAGCGGGCCGCACCGGTTACCTTGCCCTCGATATCGGGCGGCGTAAAATCCTTACCAATATGCTTATTCGTCATGACAGTTGCCCCGAGGCGCGCATCACGCCATTCAGATAGTGATCGTAAGCACCACAACGGCACAGGTTACCCGACAGCGCCTGACGCGCTTCCTCGCGTGTCGGCTGCGGATTGGTCTTCAGCAGAGCCACGGCGGACATGATCTGTCCGGGCGTGCAGAACCCGCATTGTGGACTGAGCTCGTCGATGAAGGCCTGCTGCACAGGGTGCAAGGCACCATCAGCGGACCTGAGACCCTCAACCGTCACGACTTCACGCCCTTTCACTTCATGCGTCAGCGTGGAACAGGCATAGTGCGTGACATCGTCGATGGTGACCGTGCAGGCGCCACATTCGCCGCGGTTGCAACCCAGCTTGGTACCGGTCAGGTTCAGCTTGTAGCGCAGCGTATGCGCCAGCGTCTCCTGAGGCAGTACATCAACGCGCCGGGTGCGGCCGTTGACATTGAGGGAAACGAGGCGCTCCACGCCACCCGCCGGCTGCTGGGCCGAGGCAGTGGCCAGATACCATCCGGCACCGCTGCTTGCGGCCGCGCCCGAGAAGATGACGCTCTTGATGAATCGTCTGCGTGTAAGTGAAAAATTCACGGCTTGGTACTCCATGTTTTGTTGTATAGATGGAGGAGCACAGTATCCTGCGACCTGGCTAGTCTATGTGCTGCTGACGTCGAGCGTACGGTTTTCTGATCGCGGAATCAACCTCCAGCGCTTCATTGTTACAAATCTGACGCAAAATCTGACAAACATTGTAGCGTCCAGTCGGTCAACCATGAATGCGCTCATTTTCTTGCCCACGACCGCCGGGATTGCGTAGTATTGACTCAGATCAATAATAAACTCCGCACCTGACCGGACCTGTACTCATGAATGACACCCTGTTTCGCATCACCTGCGCCATGGCCGTCTCCCAATTACTGTTCATGGCCCTCTCCTATCTGCTGCATTATCACAAACTGGTGCTGGGCCGCCTGATGGGGCTGTTCAGTCTCGGGCTGATGTCCTATGTATTCCTGGTCGGCCTGGGCTATCTGTTTCCCGACTCTGTGATGACGCAGCTGTTTCGCGCCGGGGCCATGATAACGCCGGCCCTGCTCTGGGTGATCAGTCGCCACCTGTTCCAGGATGACACTCGCATCCAGCCGGCATTCTGGGCCGTGGTCGCTGCCTACATCGGGCTGCGACTGCTGGGCCACACCATCCACGAAGGCAGTCTGCCCACCAGCGGGCCCGACTGGTGGCTGTTCGGCGTGCTGCCGCAGTCGATCATGACCATCCTGGCCGCACATGCCATCTATCTGGCGGCGCGCAACAGGAATGACGACCTGGTCGAGCCCAGAAGACAGCTGCGGGGCCCGTTTGTGATCATCATGGGACTGATCGTCATGGTCATTGTCCTGTCGGGCTTCCTGCAACCCATCATCAACAACGACATCCGCACCATCTACGTGACCCTGATCATGCTATGCGCACTGGCACTGAACCTGTCCACGTTCCGATTGCACCAGGAAGCTTGCCAGCTCATTTTCCCGGTGACCCGGACGGACAACGTCACCAGCATCCACGCCCGGGAACTGAGCAGCAAGGCACTGGCCCGGAAAATCCGATTGGCGCTGGAGGAGGATGCGCTGTATGCCAACCCGCAGCTGACCATTGGCGAGCTGGCCAGGGTACTGTCGATGCCGGAGTACATACTGCGGCGCTTCATCAACAAGCAGCTTGGCTACCGGAACTTCAACCAGTTCCTGAACCAATGCCGGATCGATCACGCCGCCCGGCGGCTGCGCGACGCCGGTCAGCGCCGGGTGCCGATTTCCACGATCGCCATGGAAGTAGGCTACAACTCCCTGTCCACGTTCAACAAGTCCTTCAAACAGCTGCACGGCCTGACACCCTCCGAATATCGCACGCAGAACGCGGTTGATGTCAGCAGCGATGCCGAACACGACGCCGTCGAAGAGGACGAACCTGAGCGCCCGGTCATACGAAAAGCGGGCCATCATCTCTGATGGCCCGCTATGCGGCTGTAGCCTGTATCGGAACTCAGAACTCGAAGTTCATTCTACCATACACCACTCTTCCCAGTGGATCCTGCAAACCGGTATCAACACCCGCTATCATTCCGGTTTTCTGCGCCTCACGATCGAACATGTTCCGCATACCCGCAGTCAGGGAAAGATTGCCTCCGAACAGCTCGATACCCCGGTAGGAATAGAAAGCATCCGCCGCGGTCCAGGGACGGATCTCCTCTGTGAATCGGAAGTTGCTGAACGGGAAGAAACGCTGAAACGCAAACTGGTTCGCGTC
>JAWLFN010000147.1:0-7040 GCA_041685555.1 Gammaproteobacteria bacterium
GTGCGCCCCGGCCTGACCGTGCTGATCCAGGGAGAAGAACCCCCCGCTGCATCCGCCAGGCCAGCGGCCGGTGGTGCCCCGTCCGGCTCCACGCC
Organism: Gammaproteobacteria bacterium; assembly: GCA_041685555.1. Classification (GTDB taxonomy): domain Bacteria; phylum Pseudomonadota; class Gammaproteobacteria; order Pseudomonadales; family Pseudohongiellaceae; genus PWQG01. Next base: position 96 of record JAWLFN010000147.1, read on the forward strand.
GTAAAGGACCCTTGCCATGATTCTCTCCGATGTTTCGGTCAAGCGCCCGGTCTTCGCCACCGTGCTCAGTATGATGCTGGTCGCTTTCGGCATCATGTCCTTCACCCAGCTGCCGTTGCGCGAGTATCCCGACACCAGCCCACCGGTGGTATCCGTCTCGACGACCTACCCCGGCGCCTCGGCCGAAGTGGTGGAGACCCAGATCACGCAGCTGATCGAGGACCAGATCAACGGCATCGCCGGCATCGAGTCGATCAGCTCATCCAGCGTCGACGGCAGCTCGCGCATTTCGGTGGAGTTCGCGGTGGGCACGGACATCGAGGTGGCCGCCAATGACATCCGAGACAAGATCTCCCGGGTGACCCGCTCGCTGCCCGAGGACGTCGACCCGCCACAGATCGCCAAGGCGGACAGCGACGCCCGCCCCATCCAGTGGTTCAACCTGACCAGCAGCCAGTTAAGCTACCTGGAGCTGAACGACTATGCCAACCGCTACATCGTCGACCAGTTCGCGGTGCTCGACGGCGTGGCCAACGTCAACGTCAGTGGCAACGGCGGCATGGCCATGCGGGTCTGGCTGGACCGCGTGGCGCTGGCGGCGCGCGGTCTGACCGTGGTCGACGTACAGAGCGCGCTGCGCCGCGAGAACGTAGAACTGCCGGCCGGGCGCATCGACTCGCAGGACATGGAGTTTTCCGTCCGCGTGGAGCGCATCTATCGCAGTGTGGATGACTTCGAGCGTATGGTCATCGCCCGTGGTGACGGCAACGCGCAGGTGACCCTGGGCGAGGTGGCCCGCATCGAACTGGGCTCGGCCAATGACCGCTCCGTCTACCGCGGCAATGGCGTGGACGCCGTCGGCATCGGCATCGTCAAGCAGTCCAATGCCAACAGCCTGGAGGTGCTGCGCGGCGCCGAGGCCCAGGCCGAGCGCATCCGCCCGACCCTGCCAGCACACATGGGCCTGGAGACCTCCTCGAGTGACGCCGAGTTCATCGAGAACGCCATCTCGTCGGTGTACAGCACGATCTTCATCACCATGGCCCTGGTCAGCCTGGTGATCTACATGTTCCTCGGTTCGTTGCGGGTCATGCTGATTCCCGTAGTGACCATCCCGGTGTGTCTGCTCTCGGCGTTCATCGTGCTGGCCGGGTTCAACCTGTCGATCAATCTGATCACTCTGCTGGCGCTGGTGCTCTGTGTCGGGCTCATCGTGGACGATGCCATCGTGGTGCTGGAGAACATCCAGCGCCGGGTGGAGCAGGGCGAAGCCCCGCTGCTGGCCTCCTTCAACGGGGCGCGCCAGGTGGCCTTTGCCGTGATCGCCACCACGGCCGTGCTGATTGCAGTGTTCGTGCCGGTGGTCTTTCTCGAGGGCAACCTCGGCATCCTGTTCTACGAACTGGCGGTAGCCATCTGCGGCGCCGTGATCATCTCCACCGTGCTGGCCCTGTCGCTGACCCCGATGATGTGCTCCAAACTGTTGAAGAACGAGACCCGGGAGAACCGGCTGACCCGACGGGTCAACCGGGTCTTCCGCTGGCTGCAGGCCGGCTACCGGGACGCGTTGCGCATCTGCCTGCGCTACAGCTGGGCCGTGTTCGCCGGCCTGCTGCTGATCATGGTGGGCATCTTCGGCCTGTTCCAGCAGCTGCCATCGGCCTTTGCCCCTTCCGAGGACCAGGGCGTGATCTTCTCGAACATGACGGGGCCGGAAGGCGCCAATCTCGACTACATGGCGCGGCAGGTGGATGAAGTCCAGTCACGGGTCATGGAACTTGTGGAAGCCGGCGAGGTACAGAACGTGGTCACCATGACACCGGGCTGGGGTGGCGGCGGCGGCGTCAACAGCGGCATCACGATCATTTCGCTGCCACCCTGGGAGACGCGGGAAAAGAGCACGACCGAAGTCATGGCCGACCTGAATCGCGAGTGGGCGGAGATCCCCGGCATCCGGGCCTTCATGTTCATGCGCTCGGGGCTGGGCCGAGGCGGCGGCGGTCAGCCGGTGCAGTTCGTCATCGGCGGACGCAGCTACGACGAGCTGGTGCAGTGGCGAGACCGGGTCATGGCCCGCGCCGAGGACAGCGGACTGTTCACGCGCATGGACTCCGACTTCAATGAAACCAGACCCAGCCTCACGGTCCGGGTCGACCCCGTGCGGGCCGCCGACCTCGGCGTGTCCATTCAGGCCATCGGCCAGACCCTGCAGGCCATGATGGCCGAGAGCCGCGTGACTACCTTTGCCGATGCCGGCGAGGAATACGATGTCATTCTGCAGGCCGAGGACGAGCAGCGCGCCTCGCCCGATGACCTGACCAACATCTACGTGCGCTCGGATACCTCCGGCCAGCTCATCCCGCTGGCCAATGTCATCCAGGTGGAGAACAGCGCCGGACCCACGGCGCTCAACCGCTACAACCGCATCCGCTCGATCACCCTGTCGGCCGGCCTGGCCCCGGGCGTGGACCTGGATACCGGACTGACGTTCCTGGAGAACGTGGTGGCCGAGGAGCTGCCCGAATACGCCCAGATCGACTACAAGGGCGAGTCCCTGGACCTGCGCGACTCCGAGGGTGGCCTGACCATGGTCTTCCTGCTGGCGCTGCTGGTGGTGTTCCTGGTGCTGGCGGCGCAGTTCGAGAGCTTCATCCACCCGCTGGTGATCATGACCACGGTGCCGCTGGCAATCTTCGGGGCACTGATCGGTCTGCTGCTGACCGACAACAGCCTGAATATCTATTCCAATATCGGACTGATCATCCTGGTCGGTATCGCCAGCAAGAACGGCATCCTCATTGTCGAGTTCGTCAATCAGCTGCGTGCCGAGGGCCGGGAATTCACCGAGGCCCTGATGGAAGCCTGTGACATGCGCCTGCGCCCGGTCCTGATGACCGCGATTTCCACGCTGATGGGGGCCGTCCCCCTGATCCTGGCCACCGGCGCCGGCGCCGAGAGCCGCGTGCTGCTAGGCACCGTGATCTTCTCCGGCGTGCTGATGACCACCATCACGACCCTGTTTGTCGTGCCGGTCATGTACAAACTGCTGGCCCGTAACACCGGTTCACCGGAGGACGTCTCCCGCGAACTCAACAGGATGCGCGGGCGCCCGCCGGCACCAGACCAGACCGCACATGCCTGAGTAGTGGCGGCGAGCTACCCGATGCCGTACCCGCGTATCGGGCGGGCGCGACTCGACACACGGGCACGTGCGGTTTACGCTGCCTGCAACGGTATATGGAAACCGGTGGAGGGAATCATGATCGGGTCACGCACCACCCTGTTTGCGGGATTGTTGGCGGCCTGCAGTATCAGCGCACCACTACACGCACAATCACTGGACATTCAGACCGGCCTGGACATCCTCCAGAGCCCGGACACGGAGATCGAGGGTCTGCATCGCCTGTATGCGGGCATCGATCTCGGCCAGGACCTGTCATTCGGCCAGGCCATCTACTCCAGCGCCCTGGGCGATGCCGGCGGGGCCTTCTTCTGGGGCTTCGAAGGCGTCAAGCGCTTCCGGATGGGACCGGACACGACACTGGGCGTGACCGGCTTCCTGGGCGGCGGTGGCGGCGCGGCGCAGGTCAGCGGGGATGGCACCATGTACCGCATCAGCACCTTTGCCGAACGCACCGTCGCGAGGGACTGGGCGCTGCAGGCCGGGATCTCGCGGATCGGCATCAGTGGCGCTGACATCGACGACTGGGCGGCCACGCTCGGTCTCTCCTATCAGCCCTCCGGCACACGGGGCAACGGCGGGTCCGGCGCACCACGACTGCGCTCGGTGTCGATCGGGGCCTCGCAGCTGGATTTCTCCGGTGAGCCGGACCGGTCCGGCGGCGCGCAGGCGGATCTGGACCTGGTCGGTGCCGAGGCCAGTTACTTTGCCGGACGCAATCTGGAGCTGTTCCTGGAGGCCGACGGGGCCGCCTCGGGCGGCGACGGCTACATGCAGGTGCTGGGCGGGCTGCGACGGCGTTTCGACCTGGAGACGGTGTCGCTGTTCGGGCAGGCCTCGGCCGGCTTCGGTGGCGGCGGCAACGTCGATACCGGCAATGGCGTGATCGCGCGGGCGGCGGCCGGCGTTTCCGTTCCGCTCGGCGGAGCGCTGGATCTGGACCTGTCCTACGGGGCCTGGCACGCGGTCGATTCCGGCGTGGGCGGTTCCGGGCCACAGGCCCGGCTGACGCGGGTGTTCCTGCGCGCGCCGGGTGCCGTTTCGGACAGTGGCCCGCAGCGGTGGCAGTTCACGCTGGGGCTGTCCGGGCAGTCGCCCAATGACGACTTCATGAAATCACGGTCCAATGCCGGCATCGATCCGGTCATGCAGGAAAGTTCGATCGACCTGTTCATGAGCGACTCGCTGTATGTCACCGGCAACGCCCAGACCACGATCTCCGGCGGAGTGGCCGGGTATGCCATCGGCCTGATCGGCCTGGGCCAGCAGTTCGAGCTGTCCCGGGACTGGCGTCTTTCCATCGAGGGACACCTGGGCGCCGCTGGCGGCGGTGGTGTCGATGTCGGCAAGGGGCTGGTGGGCGGCCTGCGGGGCGAGATCGACTATCTCCTCTCGCCCCGCAATGCCCTGTCACTGGGGGTCGGCACACTCCAGGCGCTGGATGGCGGCGGGGTCGATGTGCCAGTGCTGCAGTTCGGGCTCAAACACCGTTTCAGTACACAGTGACCGGTTCAGATCGGATCACCGGGAGGCATCTGCAGGACCGAGCCGCGCTCCGCATTGCCTGAACGCTGCTGCCAGCGGCGGATGTCTAGGGCGGTGGTGGCCTCGTGGGCGCTGGCCGCATTGCCCCTGCGCTCCAGTTGGTAGGCCAGGCCTTCCAGCCGGTCGGCCAGCACGGCTCTGACCTCACCGGATGCCTCCGGGTTACCAGCCTGCTCCATCATCCCGTCAACCACAACCCGCTGCACGACGCGCAGCAGCTGGCGGTGGTACGCTTCACCGGGACGGACCACGCCCCAGGTGACGGCAATCAGCCGGTCGATGACTTCTTCCAGATCGGGATAGTCTCCCAGGCTGCCGTAGGCCACCAGTCGGGCCATACGGGCCGGGTGCAATACTTTCTCCACGGTCAGACTGGCCGAGGCCTCGGCGGCACCCAGCGGGTCGAACAGCAGCCCGGTGCGGCCCGGGAACGGCTCATCCGGGTTGTGGCGGTAGGCCGGGGGCGGCAGCCGGTCGAGGATCTCCGGTGGCAGCGCCAGGAAATCCACGCTCAGTGTGGACAGCACGGTCTCCAGCGCATCGCGCTGTTCCTCGCCGTCGATGATCCGCACGGGCGTCTGCCCGTCCCCGCGCAGCGCGTAGCGGTAGTCGGCCCCGCCGATGCTCTGGGCCGCGGCATTGAGCTGGAAACGGTGATGCATGTACAGCGGCAGCAACACCTCTTCCAGTCGGGACAATGGCTCGCCGTCGCGGATCACGGCCGGCCCGAAACTCTCCAGGCCGATGCGGCGCACCTCGATCTCGTGCTTGAGGTGATCGACCAGGTTGTCGCCGTTGTCCCAGACGCTGGCGTACTGGTGCCCGGCGCCCTCGAAATTATTGTTGTTGTGGGCCATGAAGATCAGGCCACGGTCCAGGCTCTCCTGGACGATCTTCTGCAGCTCCTCGTCCTCGTCGGCACCGCCGGGGAACTGTTCGTAGGCATAGCGCACGCTCAGCTTGTCATACTCGCCAATGCGCTGCAGGTAGGCGTTGGACAGGTCCAGGCGGCCGTCCCCGGTGATCTCCACCAGAGGTGCCGGGTAGTCCATGACGCTCTCGCGGCCGTAGGCGCTGGCCATGTAATTGTGCGGAAAGCCCAGCGTGTGGCCCACTTCGTGTGCCGAGAGCTGACGCACGCGGTCCAGGGCCATGTTCACGGAGTCATCCGACGTCGGCGTGTTCTCGGTGACCTCCTCCAGGTAGTCGAAGCCGGGAATGAGGCCCTGCCCCAGCATGTAGTCCTGCCGCAGGCGCAGGCTGCCCAGGTTGACGTTGCCCTTGATGATCTCGCCGGTGCGCGGATCGATCACCGAGCCGCCATAGGAATAACCGCGGGTGCGCCGGTGGGTCCAGTGGATCATGTTGTAGCGGATGTCCTGGGGGTCGGCGCCTTCCGGCAGCTCCTCGACCTGGAAGCCGTCGATGAAGCCGGCCGCCTCGAAAGCGTCATTCCACCACCGCGCCCCTTCGATCAGTGCGGTCTTGACCGGCTCCGGCGTGCCCGAATCCACGTAGTAGACGATGGGCTCGACAGCCTCGGAGCGCTCCGCGTTGGGGTCCACCTTCTGCAGGCGGTGCCGGGCGACCAGGCGGATCTGGCGGTCCTTGTCGATGTCCGCGGCGTAGTCGTAGACGGTGGGACCATTGACCCCGATTCTCGGATCCGCGACCCGCGTGGCGTAGTTGTCATCCGGCAGCTTCACCAGGGAGTGGTGCTGGCGCAGGGTGATGGCGCTGCCGGTGGCGGCCACCGCGTTGACCAGATTGCCGGGGTTGTCGCTGGTGAAGGTCAGCATGACCTCGATCTCGACGTTCTCGGGGAAGGCTTTCGTGTTCTCCAGGTAGAATGCGCTGCGACGGCTGTCCAGTTCGAAGCGGCCCTGCCCCCGGCGTTCGATGTTGGCCGCCGCGCCGCGTGCGTCGCGGATGAAGAAATCGGTGGCGTCCACCAGTACGCTGCCGTCGCTCTGCGCCACGACATCAAAGCCCCACAGCACCGATGGCGCGAAGGCGTCGCGCACGGCCTGCTGCTCCAGCGGGTTGTCGCTGATGGCCCGGTAGCGGTAGTTGGGCTGCATCAGCAGCACCCGGGGGCCGACCCGGCGGGGTTGCAGCACATAGGTGCCACCGAGCTGGCCGCGGTCGATGCCGACGGGGTTGGAGCCCAGGCCCGAGCCCATGGAGACCTGGTAGAGGAATTCGGTGTCGAAGTCGTC
>JAWLFN010000148.1:0-7035 GCA_041685555.1 Gammaproteobacteria bacterium
CGCTTGCTGGCCAGTTGTCAGTCCAGTCCGGATCCGGCACTGCGCCCGGTGGAATTGCTGGAGATCACGCCCAGTATCGACCTGAACACGATCGCCAGTCGCCATGCCGAAGACCTGCCTCGCGCCATCAGGCTGTTCATCCGGGATACCAGTGCCAGTTCGCTGGTCAGTCTGCTCCTGTTTGAACAGGCTTACTGTCAGGAACTGATGGAGCTGGGATATCGGGATGCCCAGGCAAAGCGCGAGCAGATCCGGGCTTTCTTCCGCGTGAGAAGCCCGGTGCAGCGCGATGGTACGCCTCAGCCGGCCTGAATGCCCAGCCCCTTGAGGCCACAGTACCCATCCGGGTTCTGGTGCAGGTATTGCTGGTGCCATGCCTCGGCGTAATAGAACCGCTCCAGCGGACGGATCTCGGTGGTGATGTCTCCAAGGCCCTGTTCATGCAGGCGTCGCTGGTAGGCTTCCAGGCTCTTGCGGGCCAGTGCCAGCTGCGCATCGTTCACTGTGTAGATGGCCGAGCGATACTGCGTACCCCGATCATTGCCCTGCTGCATGCCCTGCGTCGGATCGTGCTCCTCCCAGAAGCGTTGCAGCAGCGTCTCCAGCGGAGCTGCCCGCGGGTCGTGGAATACCCGCACGACTTCCGCATGCCCGGTGGCGCCACTGCACACTTCATCATAGGTCGGATTCGGCGTGTACCCGCCAGCGTAGCCCACCGCCGTACTGTAGACACCCGGCTCCCGCCAGAACAGGCGTTCCGCGCCCCAGAAACAACCCATACCGAAAACGATCTCCTCGATACCGGTCGGCATCGGTGGCTGCAGAGGCCGGCCATGCACACGGTGTTCCGGCCCCGGATCGATGGCCTCGGACCGGCCGGGCAATGCTTCTTCCGGGGTCGGCATTCTCAATTTGCGCGCACCCCACAGTCCAGTCAGCATGGAATCATCTCCTGTCATCTCGCCATCACGACCGGCTACCGTACCCCTATCGAGAACAGCACCCGGTTGCGGTAGAATACCACACCCTACCGCGCCCTCTAGTGGGCCATGGCTCACTGACAACGATGATCAAGGAAAATGCGATGGAAACGGCATTGATGGCGAATTACGGCCATCCACAACTGGAATTCGATCATGGCAAGGGATGTTTTCTGTACACCACGAACGGCATCGAGTACCTGGATTTCACCATGGGCATCGCGGTCAATGCACTGGGGCACTGTCACCCGTCGCTGGTCCGCGCCCTGCAGCAGCAATCAGAGCGCCTCTGGCACTGCTCCAACCTGTTCCGCATCGGTCCCTCCGAGCGGCTGGCGGCCCGACTCACCGACGCCACCTTCGCGGACCGTGTATTCTTCAGCAACTCCGGCACCGAAGCCATCGAGGCCGGTTTCAAGATCATGCGCCGCTACCACCACAGCCGCGGCGACACGCGGAGAAAGCGGATCGTGACACTGAGCCACTCGTTTCACGGACGCACGCTGGCGCCGGTGGCCGCCTGCATGAATCCGGCACACTGTGAGGGCTTCCTGGTCGGTGATCAGGGTTTCGACCAGGTCCCGTACGGTGATCTGGAAGCACTACAGAACGCCGTCAACGAGAACACGGCGGGAATTGTGGTCGAACCAGTGCAGGGCGAAGGCGGTATCCGTGTAGCCGATGTCGACTACCTCGCCTCGATCCGAGCCCTCTGCGATCGCGAGGGCATTCTGCTGATGTTTGACGAAGTGCAATGTGGCGCGGGTCGTACCGGTGCACTATATGCCTACCAGCAACTGGGTACCGTGCCCGATCTGCTGGCTTCGGCCAAGGGCCTGGGCGGTGGTTTCCCGATCGGCGCCTGCCTGGCCACGGAAGCGGTTGCCGCGCCAATGACGGCAGGCACACATGGCAGCACATTTGGAGGCAATCCCCTGGCTACCGCCGTGGGCAATGCCCTGTTGGACGAACTCATGGCGCCCGGCTTCATGGACCAGGTCCGGGAGCGCTCGGCACGACTGCAGAGTGGTCTTGACCGCCTGGTGAAGCGCCACCCGTCGGTAGTGGCGGGCCACACCGGCATGGGCCTGATGATCGGACTGAGCTGTGTCGTACCCAACGCGAAGCTGTTGGATGCCTTGTTACAGCAGCGTATGCTGGCGGTGAAGGCCGGTGGCAATACACTGCGACTGTTACCTCCGCTGAACGTCAGTACCGGAGAGATCGATCGGGCGCTGGAAATTCTCGACATCTGCTGCGACAGACTGCGGGAGAACTGATCCGGAATCCTTGCCGACGGACTGCAGGGAATGACGGTAGCGGCAGCAGGAAGGGACGCATCGTGAGCAGGCAACGATCGGACAGACTTTTCATCCCCGCGGGACACCAGGCGCCTCTACGTGCACGAATGATCGCCAGGGAGAAACTCTGGCAGCTGTTGGCCCTGACCGCCGATTTTTACTGGGTCGAGGCCGCGGGCGGACAGTGCCGTCAGTTGCTATACAATCGTCGTGCTGAATCTTCGCATCCTCTGCGACGGTGTCTGCCCGGTTACACATTGCGACAGGCTGGCATCCGACCTGTTCCAGGCAGGGATCTGCGTCGATATTATGAGGCGCGTAATCGGAAGGAGCCTTTCAGTCAGCGCGTATTCCAGCTTCGCGCCGCTGACACTGAGCGATTTCTCTGTATCAGTGGTATACCGGAATTTGACCGTCACGGCCGGTTCCGTGGTTATCACTGCTGTGCCAGTGATATCACCGAGCAGCATGAGGATGCCACCCGACTGCAGCGTTTCCGCGCCGCCATCGACACCTCTACGGACATGATCTACCTGGTCGATCCGGTCACGTTACGGTTCATTGACGTGAACCAGACAGCCTGCGACGCCTCGGGACTGACCCGCAATCAACTCCTCCGACGCGGGCCGGTGGAAATGATCGATATTCCGGCCGACGAGCTGCGCGACCGCTACGCGCGCCTGATCGAGGAAGGTCGTAGCAGCCAGATGGTCAGGGAAGTGACTTCGCCGGAGGGAGAGCCGGCCTTCGTCGAAGTCCATAGTCGCGCGGCCATGATCAGTGGTCGCTGGGTCATCATCGGCTCCAGTCGCGACGTCACCCGGCGGCGTCTGATGGAGGAGCGTTCGGAGCGCCTGCAACAGATGTTCTCGGCATTGAGCGAAACCAATGCGGCCATTCTCCGTGCCGACTCCGTCGATGCATTGTTCGATAACGTGTGTAATGCCGCCATCAAGGGTGGACGATTTCATATTGCGGCCATCGTGGCACCGGATGAATCGGGTAGACTCCGCTCCCGGGCCCGGGCCGGCATGACCACGGATCGACTGCCGCGAGCGTCCATCTCGATCCAGTCGGACACCAGCGCTGGTGGTGGCATTTCCGGCCAGGCCTGGCGCAGCGGGAAACCGGTCATCAGCAATGACTTCCAGGCAGATCCTCGCCTGCGGCACTGGGCCGATTACGCACGGGAGTACCACCTCCATTCGGCGGCCGCCTTGCCGATTCGTGAGCGCGGCAGGCTTGAGGCCCTGCTGCTGTTCTATGCCGGAGAAAGGAATGTCTTCGACCCCGAGATCGTCCGATTGCTGGAGAGCATGACCGAAAATGTCTCCTATGCACTGGACAGTTTTGCCAGCGAACGGGAACGTCAGCGGGCCGAGCAGCAAATCCGCGAGAGCGAGGCCAGATTCCGCAGCCTTACCAGCCTGTCTTCGGACTTTTACTGGGAGCAGGACCGGGATCTGCGCTTTACCAAATACGAGGGGCATGTGGTCGGGGAAGCCAATCACCACGCGGTACGGCGGATGATTGGCAAGAGACTGGAAGAATTGCCGTTTCTGCAACCGGACCAGACCGGATGGGAGGTCCTTCGTGCGACACAGCGCAGGCACGAGACATTCAGGGATTTTGAGTTCAATTTTGTGAACGCCAACGGTGTCAAGTACCACTTCTCCTTCAGCGGCGAACCGATCCTGGATGAGTCAGGTCACTTTCTCGGCTATCGCGGGATTTCCAGGGACATCACAGAGAAGAAAAGCATCGTCGAACAGATCCGCTTCCTGGCCACACACGACAGCCTTACCGGACTGCCCAATCGAGTCATGTTCATGGAGCTGCTCAACCAGACCATCCGGTCCGCACGCCGTTATCCGGAGCATTCCTTTGCCGTGCTCTTTATCGATCTGGACCGTTTCAAGTCCGTCAACGATACCTACGGTCATCATGCCGGAGATCTGCTCCTCAAGGATGTGGCCGAACGCCTGCGGCAGCCGCTCCGGGAAAGTGACGTGGTGGCCAGACTGGGCGGTGACGAATTCGTGGTGTTGCTGCAGCACCTGAAAAGCCCTCTTCAGGCGGAACAGACCGCCACCAAACTGTTGCGGATCTTCGACACCCCGCTGCAGGTCAGCGGCCATGCCTACGACATCAGCGCCAGCATCGGGATCAGCTTTTACGGACGAGATGCCATGGACGCGGAAACGCTGATGCAACATGCCGACTCCGCCATGTACATCGCCAAGGACGAGGGCCGCAATAACGCACAGTTCTATCTGGAGGAGATCAATCGCCGCAACCGTCAACGCATCCGCATGGAACGCTTGCTGCGGGGAGCCTTGGCCCGCGACGAACTGTCCGTCCACTATCAGGCCCGACTTTCGGCGGATGGGCTCTCCATCCTGGGTGTCGAGGCATTACTGCGCTGGAACAGCCCGGAGCTCGGATCTGTGCCACCGGCATCGTTCATCCCCATAGCCGAGGAATCCGGACTGATACTCGATATCGGCGCCTGGGTGCTGCAAAAGGCCTGCGGGCAGCTTGCCGCCTGGGCTCAGGAGTCAGGGGCCCCACCGGCCTTGTCCGTCAACCTGTCAGCGCGACAGTTCAGTGATCCGGAATTGCTGACTGTGGTGTCTCGAGCGCTGCAGGATTCCGGTTATCCCGCGGAGCGCCTGGAGCTGGAGATCACCGAAAGTATCGTAATGCGCGATACACGCAGGGCCATCCAGGTCATGCACAGGATCCGGGATCTCGGCGTACACCTGGCGCTGGATGACTTCGGCACTGGCTACTCCTCACTCGGACAGCTCAAGAACTATCCACTGGATACTCTCAAGATTGATCGCACCTTCGTGGCGGAGCTGAGCGAGAGTCGAAGAGACCGGGCCATCGTGCAGGCTATCATCACCATGGGTCATACACTCGGGCTGGGCGTTGTCGCGGAAGGCGTCGAGACACGCGAGCAGCTGATCTTCCTGCGGGAGCAGGGCTGTGATCAGATCCAGGGCTATTTCTGCCACCGACCTTCCCCGGCCGCAGACACGCTGGCGTTCTGCCGCCATCGGCACGCCCGCAGGCTCTGATCACAACGCCTCAAGAACGCTGTCAGGCTGCCGTTATCCCGGCCAGTACATTCAGATCTTCAAACGGGAAAGCACATGGCAGGTACTACCGGAACGCGGCGGCTGTTCAAGCCCTCCGAGCGACTCGTCTCCACCACCAACACGGGCGGACGCATTCTGTATGCCAACCGCGAATTCATCAGTATTTCCGGCTACTCCAGAGACGAACTGGAGGGGTCGCCCCACAACATCGTACGTCACCCCGATATGCCCAAGCCGGTATTCAAGCACCTGTGGGGCACCATCAAGCAGGGCAAGCCCTGGATGGGCATGGTCAAGAACCGTGTGAAGAATGGCGACTACTACTGGGTGGATGCTTACATCACACCGGTCATGGAAAACGGCCAGCTGCAGGGTTTCCAGTCTGTCAGAGTGGCGCCGGACGAGGCTTGCGTGGAGCGCGCCGAACAGTCCTATGAACGCATGCGCAATGGTCAGCGGCCATCGCGATTCCCATCGATTTCATGGACGGCACGTTTGCTGGGCACGCAACTGACCGCTCTGCTTCTGCTTGCCGGTCTGGCCGTCTCCCCGCTTGATGGCCCTCTGCTCTTGGGCACCGCATTGGCCGTGGTGGCCGCTGGCACACTGTCAGGCGTCTGGTTGTGCAATCAATGGAAACCAGTACTGGAAAAGTGCCGCGCCGTCTATGACGATGACCTGGCGCGGCTGGTCTACAGCGGTCGCCAGGACGAGATCGGCAGTGTCGCCCTGGCCCTGAAGATCATGGAAGCGCGCAACACCACCATCCTGACACGCGTGTCACACTCATCGGAGGGACTCGAGGAGCTCGCGGGCCAGGCCTCGAAAGCGGTCCAGGATACCGATGCGGCCATTCACCTGCAACAGACCGAACTGGGTTCGGTCTCTTCCGCCGTCACCGAGATGTCCAGTGCGATCCTGGAAGTCTCATCGAATACCGCCAAGACTTCCTCCGCTGCCGAGGAGGCGGATCGCAGTGTCACGGACGGACACAAGTCCATCGAGGAGAGTCTCAGCGCCACCAGTCAACTGGCCAACTACATCGACGAAGTGACGCAGTTGATACGCCGGCTCGGCGAGGACGGCGACGCCATCGGCTCGGTAATCGACGTCATCAACGGCATCGCCGAACAGACCAACCTGCTGGCACTGAACGCGGCCATCGAGGCGGCACGGGCTGGCGAGCAGGGACGGGGTTTTGCCGTGGTCGCCGACGAAGTGCGCACCCTGGCTCAACGCACTCAGGACTCCACCATCCAGATCAAGGACATCATCTCGCGCATCCAGGACAGTACCCGGGAGTGTGTGGATTCCATGGAAACCGCACAGGACAAGGCCCAGCATTGTGTGACCTACAATCAGAAGGCCGGCAGCTCATACTCGCTGATCAGTGAATCGGTCTCCGAGATCCGCAACATGGCCATACAGGTCGCGGCCGCGGTGGAAGAACAGAGTGCCGTGGCCGAGGAGGTCAATCACAATATCGTCACCATCCAGAACCAGTCGGAAGAGACAGCCAGGGCCTCGAAGCTTACCGCGGACACCAGCGAACGTCTCAATGACCTGATCCATCGTACACGGGAGATGATCGACCAGTTCAGCGTGTGAGGCCGCATATGTGAATCGGTTCAGTTTTCAGTTAGAATCCCG
>JAWLFN010000149.1:0-7022 GCA_041685555.1 Gammaproteobacteria bacterium
ATCGGAAAGGATCGAATCCGCTTATTTCCCGCATGTCCCACTAGGGGACTCTGGCGAACGGGTCGGGAGTCAATCACGGATCAGCAGAACAAAACGCTGGTCCCAGGATGGTCAGCGTTATGCACGCAATTGACGAGAGAAAGCAAATCTAGCCCAATATCATGTATTTACAATCAAGGTTCATTGCAGCAGAATAACGGGTCCTTACTGACACCCTCATTCCAACGGGCAGGTCGCAGATTTACATCCTGCCCCGATCACCCATACGCGACCGGACGAGTCAGACACTTTCGCGCGTCAGGCCAAATGAGTGGAATTTGCCAACCATAACAAGGAGACAGGATGACCAATCGGCTGGATGAAAACCTCGAACTCATCTATCAGGAAGTCCAACGGCGCAATCCGGGCGAAGCGGAATTCCATCAGGCTGTGCGTGAGGTATTGGAGACACTGGGGCCGGTACTGGTCAAATGCCCGGAGTTCCTCGAAAGCAAGATCATTCAGCGCATCTGCGAACCGGAGCGGCAGATTATCTTCCGAGTGCCCTGGCAGGATGATCAGGGGAATATTCACATCAACCGGGCCTTTCGCGTCGAATTCAACAGTGCCCTGGGACCCTACAAGGGTGGCATGCGATTCCACCCATCGGTCTACCTGGGGATCATCAAGTTCCTCGGCTTCGAGCAGATTTTCAAGAATGCCCTGACCGGCCTTCCCATCGGTGGCGGCAAGGGTGGCAGTGACTTTGACCCCAAGGGGCGCTCGGATGCGGAGATCATGCGTTTCTGTCAGAGCCTGATGACGGAACTGTACCGTCATATCGGCCAGTATACCGATGTGCCGGCCGGTGACATCGGCGTCGGCACCCGCGAGATCGGCTACCTGTTCGGGCAGTACAAACGCATCACCAACCGCTACGAGTCCGGTATCCTGACCGGAAAGGGGCTCGAATGGGGCGGCAGCCGGGCCCGCACGGAAGCGACCGGCTACGGCACAGTGATCTTCGCGCAGGAAATGCTCAAGACGCGTAATGACACACTGGAAGGCAAGAAGCTGGTCGTGTCCGGCGCCGGCAATGTTGCCATCTATGCCATAGAGAAGGCGCACCAGCTGGGAGCCACCGTCATTGCCTGTTCCGATTCGGCTGGCACCGTGGTTCATGAAAAAGGACTGGACCTGGACACCATCAAGCGCCTGAAACAGGTGGAGCGGCGGCGTATCCGTGATTACATCGAGATTCACAAGGATGCGCACTACACAGACAACGGCAATATATGGTCTATTCCCTGCGACATCGCCCTGCCCTGCGCAACCCAGAATGAACTCAACGGCAAGGATGCCGGGACCCTGATCGACAACGGCTGTATTGCCGTGGTGGAAGGGGCCAACATGCCGACCACGCCGGAAGGCGTGAAGATAATCCAGCAGGCCGGCCTGCTTTATGCCCCGGGCAAGGCCGCCAATGCCGGTGGTGTTACAACCTCCGCGCTGGAAATGCAGCAGAACGCCAGCCGGGATTCCTGGGGCCTGGCGTACACGGAAGACCGGCTGGAGCAGATCATGATCAACATCCATCGACGCTGCCACGAGACTGCCGAGGAGTACGGATTGCCCGGCAACTACGTCATGGGCGCCAACATCGCCGGATTCGTCAAGGTAGCCCGATCCATGGACGCCATGGGGCTGATCTGAGCCGCCCATGAATACCCGGACCGGCACAGGGCAACGGGTCTCGACCGGCCTTGCCGGTCTGGATGAAGTGCTTGATGGCCTGCGCATCGGCGACAATGTGGTCTGGCGTGTCAGTCACCTGGATGATTACGCACGCTTTGTCACCCCATTCATACGCAGTGCCCGGCAGGCTGGCCGCCGGATCATCTACCTGCGCTTTGGACAGCAGCCGCCACTGGTCGAAGGCGATGATACCGTGGAAGTCGTCACCATCGACGCCAGAGACGGATTCGAATCCTTCACCAGTGCCGTATGGCACCAGATCGCCGAACACGGCCGCGGCGCATTCTACCTGTTCGACTGTCTAAGCGACCTGCTCCTGGACTGGGCCACCGACCGGATGGTAGGCAATTTCTTCCGGGTGATCTGTCCTTTCCTCTACCAGCTCGATACCGTGGCCTGGTTCGCGCTCTATCCCGAGCACCACTCCCGGGTCACTCTCGATCGCATACGACAGACCACACAGGTGATGATCGATATCTGCCACTCCGGTGACGATGTGCAGATCCAGCCGGTCAAGGTGACACAACGCCACACGCCGACCATGTTCCTGCCACACCGGGAGCTTGGTGATCGTTTCGAGCCGGTCATCGACAGTAGCGATGCTGCCCGCCTGCAGCCCTGTCGGACTGACCTGCAGTTTGCGCAGCAACCATTGCTGGATTACTGGGACCGATTATTCATGGAGGCTGGCTCGGCAATGGACAGCGGAGACCAGGCTCGGATCACCTCGATACGGGAGCAGGTGTTGCAAGTCATGATCAGTCGCGAGCCAAGAATTCTTGCATTGGCGCGACAGTATCTGGACCTGACCAACCTGCTCGGGATCCGTCAGCGAATGGTGAGCAGCGGGTACATTGGCGGCAAGGCCGTGGGCATGCTGATTGCTCGCTCCATTCTGCAAGAACAAGCCAGGCCACGGTCCATGCGCCAGGAGCCACACGACTCCAGCCATCTGGGCTCGGATGCCTACTACGCCTTTCTGGTACACAATGACTTATGGCCTGCCTTCATGCGCCAACGTACCCCTGAAGGGTACCTGGAAGAAGCACCCGCGCTGCACCAGTCCATCCTGCGGGGCCACTTCCCACCCGAGATCCAGGCGGATCTGGAACGGATACTGGAATACTACGGGCAATATCCCTTGCTGATCCGGTCCAGCAGCCTGCTGGAAGACGGCTTCGGCAACGCCTTCGCCGGCAAATACGAGAGCTGCTTTTTGACCAACCAGGGTTCGCCGGAGGAGCGGCTGGTTGCCTTGGAGGAAGCCATACGCCGGGTCTATGCCTCAAGTATGAGTCAGGATGCCCTGCGGTATCGCCTGCAACGGGGGCTGGACCAGCGGGAAGAACCGATGGCCCTGTTGATCCAGCGAGTCAATGGCCGATTCCATGGTCATTATTACCTGCCGCACGCGGCCGGAGTCGCCGTCTCGCGAAACACTTTCGCCTGGGACCCGGACATGGACCCTACGGCCGGCATGGTGCGCCTGGTCATGGGTATGGGCACCCGGGCCGTGGATCGGATAGAGAATGACCACGCGGCGGTAATCGCGCTGGATCACCCGACCCGCCAGCCATTCCGCAATCGTGATGAAGCGTACCGGTTTTCCCAGCACCAGGTCGACGTACTGGAGGTCGGTGGCAGAGGGCTGATTACCGTGCCCCTGGGTCGGCTCTGCGAATCCGTGGACAGCCTGCCCATGGCACATCTCGCGGAAACGGACCGGGATGCCGGCATACGCGCCCGGGAACTGGGGCTGTCGACGCCGGTCTGGCGCCTGACATTCCGTCCGCTGATCGAGCATACCGGGTTCATCGCGGAACTGCGGGAAATACTGCAGACACTGGAATCAGCGTATTCGCATCCTGTCGACGTAGAGTTCACCCTGCACCTGGATGACAAGGGAAAGCCGGGGTTCAATCTGGTCCAGTGCCGCCCGCTGGCCACGCTGGGCAATACTCTGCCGGTGGAACTGCCGGAGCAGGTGTCCCCTGAACACCTCCTGTTTGCCACTCGTGGCCACTTCATGGGAGGCAATATCAACATGGCCATCGATCGGGTTATCCGGATCAATGCCCGCGCCTATGCCCGTCTTGGACAACAGCAACGTCATGACATCGCGGCGGAGGTGGGTTCACGAGTCCGAGCGTGCCCGAATGGCGCCAGTGTCATGTTGATCGGCCCCGGTCGGTGGGGCACCAGCAGTCCTGAACTCGGCGTACCGGTGCGTTTTTCCGACATAGCCGGTATCTCGGCTCTGGTAGAGGTGGCCGAGAATGCCGGCACGATGGTGCCAGATCTCTCCTACGGATCACACTTCTTCCAGGACCTCGTGGAAGGCAGCATAGCCTATGTCGCCCTCTTTCCTGAGGAGCGTGACTGCGACTATTACCCGGACAACCTGGATCCGGCAGCGATTGATGAGGAAGTGATCCAGGAAATCGATCTGTCGAACCGGCCATTGCGGCTGCTGGCGGATATTGTCGCGCAACGGGTGGTGTGTCATTTTGCTGTCGGACCTGGACCTTAGCATCATCCGCAGCAACATCACCAACTGGTGGGAGCGGGTATGCGCGGTCCTTACCCACCCGCAAGACGGCGTTCAGCCGCATGAATGCCGGTACGCTGCGCGCGAGGACCTTCGGCCCCACCCTGGTATTCTGTGCAACTGTCCCAAAAAACGCGCCTCCCGTCGAGAATCGGCAACCCGCTGCTATCCATTGGCAGGAGGCGCACAGTACACTGCGTTCCGCATACGTATAACGCAAGGACTCCAGCGTAACCATGCCACGACCATCACTGACAGGCCGCATACTACGCGCTCTGTTACCTGTTCTGATCATACTCGGTGCCATCCTGCTGGCCGTTGTCATGTTCACGTTACGCTCTCAGCCACCCAGCACTCCGGCCTCGGAACGTGTGGTGCCGGTCGAGACGATGGTGGTCATGAGCGCTGACACCACGTTCCACATCGCCTCCCAGGGCACTGCGCAACCCCGCACGGAGACGGCTCTGGTGGCCGAGGTCTCGGGCCGGGTCGAATCGGTATCCGCGCAGCTGGTGGCTGGCGGCTTCATTCGCCAAGGTGATGTCATTCTCGAGATCGAATCCGCCGATTACCAGGTCGCCGTGGAGCAGGCCCGCGCCGCCGTGCTGACCGCCGAAGCCCAGTTGATCCAGGAACAGGCACAGGCAGAACAGGCAGAACGTGAATGGGAACAGTCCGGCCGCCCCAGGGAGGACGCACCGCCGCTGTCATTGCGCACGCCGTTTCTGCGCGAGGCGGAAGCCCGGGTCCTGCAGGCGGAAGCCGAGCTGCAGCGGGCCCGGCGTCAACTGGCCCGCACCACGGTGCGGTCACCCTACGATGCACTGATCCGCGAGAAATCAGCCGACATCGGTCAGTACCTGAACACCGGCACGCGGATCGCCCGCCTCTTCGCCACCGACCATTTCGAGGTGCGCTTGCCGCTGCGCGCCGAGGACCTTGCCTGGCTGGATCTCCCGACGCCGGGTGAGAACCTGTCCGGCAATGAGGGAACTCCCGTCACTCTGGAAGCCAGCGTCGCCGGAAAGCCCCGACAGTGGCAGGCGCGTATCGTGCGCACGGAGGGCGTTGTCGACAGCGACAGCCGCATGATCCATGCCGTGGCACGCGTCAGCGACCCCTACGCGCGACAGCCGGAAAACGTTGACCGGCCGATTCTTCGCGCCGGCACTTTTGTGAATGCACGACTGTCCGGCATTGCCGGCAACCGGGTGTTCGCCCTGCCACATCATGTGTTGTACAACGGCGACAATGTACTGGTAATGGACAGTGAGCGGCGCTTGCGAATCCGGCCGGTCAACATCCTGCGGACCGATACCGAGTACGCCTATGTCGATCAGGGGCTGGAGAATGGCGACCGCGTCATCACATCACCGGTGCAGACCGCGATCGACGGGATGCGCGTCAATCCGGTGGAAGACGGATCATGAAGCCGGCTCCCGAAACAGAGCACCGGGGAATCATAGCCTGGTTCAGCACCAATGGTGTGGCGGCCAACCTGTTGATGCTGTTCATCATTGCGGCCGGTATCGGCACCCTGTTTTTCATCCGCATCCAGTTGTTCCCCGACTTCGAGACGCGAATGATCCAGGCCTCCATGGCCTACCCGGGCGCCGCGCCGGAAGAGGTGGAGCAGGCCATCGTGATCCCGATCGAGGAATCGGTTCAGGACCTGAGTGGCATCAACCGCCTGCGTTCGACGGCTCGCGAGGGATCCGGTGTTGTCACCCTGGAAATCACGCCCGGCTACGACATGGTCGAGCTTCTCAATGAGGTCAAGAGCCGGATCGACCGGATCTCCACCTTTCCGGACAATGTCGAACGCCCCGTGGTCCGCGAGATCGAAATGACGCAGGAAGTGCTGGATGTCGCCGTCTACGGCAACCTGGATGACCGGGCCATGAAAACCCTGGCGCAGTCCATCCGCGACGAGATCCTGCTGCTGCCGGAAGTCAGTCGCGCACAGATCCAGGGGGACCGCGACTACGAAATCGCGATTGAAGTCTCCGAGAACACCCTGCGTGAATACGGCCTGACCATGGGGCAGGTGGCCTCCGCGGTCCGGGCCTCTTCCATCGACGTGCCCGGCGGCGCCATCCGCACCCAGAACGGTCGCATCCAGTTGCGCACCCAGGAACAGGCCTACACCGGCCCTGAATTCGCGAACATTGTGTTGCGGACCCATCCTGACGGCAGCCGGCTTTACGTACGTGATATCGCCACCGTCGTGGACGGCTTCGTGGAGACCGAAGAATTCTCTCGATTTGACGGTAAGCGCTCGCTGAACATCCGCATCCTGGCCACGGAAGACCAGAATGTACTGGACATCGAGGAAGCCGTTCTTGCCTATGTCGAGGACCGTCGGGGCACGTTCCCGGACGGTGTCAATGTCGACACTTGGGGCAATACGGTTTTCTACCTCAAGGGCCAGCTGAACATGATGCTGGGCAACCTGGCCATGGGTGCCCTGCTGGTGTTCCTGGTATTGACCACCTTCCTGCGCCTGAAGAGCGCGATCTGGGTCATGATCGGCATTCCGGTGGCATTCCTGGGCGCCATCGCGCTGATGCCAATGGGTCCATTCCCCATCGACATCAATATGCTGAGCCTGTTTGGCCTGATCCTGGTGTTGGGCATCGTCGTGGACGATGCCATCATCACGGCGGAAAGCATCCATCATACCGTGAGCCGGCAAGGACACAGCCTTGATAATGTGATAGCTGGCACTCACAGGATTGCG
>JAWLFN010000150.1:0-7003 GCA_041685555.1 Gammaproteobacteria bacterium
AGCACGGCTATCAGACCATCGTGATGGGGGCCAGTTTCCGCAACAGTGGGGAAATCGAACAGCTGGCCGGTTGTGACCGTCTCACCATCAGTCCGGCGCTGCTGGACGAGCTGGCCCACGACAATGGCCCGCTGTATCCGGCACTGGACCCGTCCCAGGCGAGTGACGACCCGAAGCTGGAACTGGACGAGGCCACGTTCCGCTGGCAGTTGAACGAGGACGCCATGGCCACCGAGAAGCTGGCCGATGGCATCCGGCGTTTTCATGCCGACTACCTGGCGCTGCGCGATGTGTTGAAGATGCAGATGGTGTGAAGCGTCTTATCGGTTTTGTTGTTCTTTCCGGGCCACTATTTCTGCCCATCTCCCTGTCCGCCTGGCATATCGTGTCGGCCTGACAGATTCACCGCGAAATCGGCTGCCGCCATTCCGGTGGCAAGACAGAGGAGTAATTCATGGTAAAGGTACTGGTTCTCTATCATTCCATGTATGGACACATTGAAACCATGGCGAAGGCCGTGGCGGAGGGGGCGCGCTCTGTGGAAGGGGCGCAGGTCACCATCAAGCGCGTGCCGGAAACCATGGACGCGGAAGCATTCAAGGAAGCTGGAGGCAAGGCCGATCAGGCCGCCGATGTGGCCTCGCCGCGGGAACTGGCCGACTATGATGCCATCATCCTGGGCGTGCCCACGCGTTTTGGTAATATGTCCGCGCAGATGCGCAATTTTTTCGATCAGACCGGTGGCCTCTGGGCCAATGGGGCACTCGGTGGCAAGGTGGCCAGCGTATTCACCTCCACGGGCACCGGCGGTGGCGAGGAAATGACCATCACCTCCACCTGGACCACGTTGGCCCACCACGGCATGACCATCGTGCCGATCGGCTACATGGCCGGGGAATTGTTCGACATTTCGCAGGTCAGCGGCGGCACGCCCTATGGTGCCTCAACACTGGCCGGTGGCGACGGCTCGCGTCAGCCGGATGAGCGTGAACTGGCCATCGCCCGCTTCCAGGGCCGCCACGTGGCCGGGGTGGCCAGCCGACAGGTCGCCTGACGCCCGAATCGTGGTAGCCTTACGGGCTGTGACCACATGATTTCGGGGGAATTCCATGGCAGAACGATCCGTGTTCCGACGCCTGTCCGGGGGACTGGGGCGGGGTATTGATGTAGTGCGCACATGGCTGGGCCGGCTGTTCTTCCTGCTGGCGCTGGTTGTGGTGCTGTTCGTGCTGTTCTCCAGCCCCGGCCCGGTTCAGGTGCCGTCCACTGCCGCGCTGGTGCTGGCGCCCACTGGCAACATTGTCGAGAAACGCGACAGCGCGGCGCTGGGCATGAGCTTCCTGACTGGCCCGGTGGCGCAGGATACCGAACTCCGGGAGCTGCTCGATGCCATTGACACCGCGGCTGACGATGAGAGGATCGCCTCACTGGTGCTCAGTCTGGATGACATGACCGGTATCAGTCCGGCGCAGCTGGAGACACTGGGCAACGCGCTGGAGCGTTTCCGCGAGAGTGACAAGCCGATCCACGCCTACGGCGACTACTTCAGCCAGGGACAGTACGCCCTGGCGGCCCATGCCGACAGCATCACCCTGCATCCGCTGGGCAACGTCCTGCTACCGGGCTATGGGGGCAACCAGCTGTTCTTCAGCGGTTTGCTGGAGCGGCTCAACGTCAATGTCCATGTGTTCCGAGTCGGCGAGTTCAAGTCCGCCGCCGAGCCCTACACCCGCATGGATCTCTCCGACGAGGCGCGTGCCGACAACCAGGCGCTGGTGGATGCCCTGTGGCAACGCTATATCGAACAGGCTGCCAGGGCGCGCGATCTGGACCCGGACACCATCACCGACTACACCATGAACCTGCCCGAGCGGGTCGGTGCGGTACAGGGGGACATGGCCCGTGCTGCGCTGGATCAGGGGCTGGTCGATGAACTGGCCGGCATCGATGAGTTTCGTCAGCGCATGGCATCCCGGGTGGGCTCCCGGGAAGAAGGCAGCTTCCGGCAGATCCATTTCCGTGATTATCTGGCGACGACGGCGACGCCGCTGCCGTCACCGCAGCCACAGGTCGCTGTGCTGGTGGCTGAGGGCACGATCATGAGTGGGCCCTATGCGCCCGGTGTGATTTCCGACGAGGACATGGTGCAACGCATCCGGCGGGCCCGTAATGACAATAACATCCGGGCCCTGGTGCTGCGTGTCAACTCACCCGGTGGTGGCATGCTGGCCTCCGAGGCAATTCGTTCAGAGTTGGCCCTGATGCAGGCCGAGGGCAAGCCGGTGGTGGCTTCCATGGGCGGTACCGCCGCGTCCGGCGGCTACTGGATATCCGCCACCGCCGATCAGATATGGGCTTCACCGGCCACGGTCACCGGTTCCATCGGGGTGATCAGCGTGGTGCCGACCTTCGAGGATGCCCTGTCCGAGGTGGGTGTGGGCACGGATGGTGTCGGAACCACTCCGCTGACGCTGGGCAGCGATCCCCTGGGCGGCCTTTCCGACTCGATGCAGCAGCTGCTGCAGCAGTCCATCAATCATGCCTATGAGCGTTTCATCACGCTGGTGGCCGATGGTCGGAGCCTGCCCCGGGACGAGGTGGAAGCACTGGCTGGCGGGCGGGTCATGACCGGCGCTGAAGCGCTGGAGGCTGGTCTGGTGGACGCCACCGGTGATCTGGAGCAGGCCATCGAGGCGAGCGCCGAACTGGCTGATCTGGATGATTGGCAGGCGGTTTCGCTAGAACGGCCGCGGAGTCTGCTGGAGCAGTTCCTGGAACAGGCCATGCAGGCCGGTAGTGAATCTCCGGCCATGCAGGGGCTGGTGGATACCGTGGCTGGTCCCCTTGGCCTCGTGTATCCAGAGCGGGTGCGGGGCTGGCAACCCCTGATGACGGCAATGCGGCAATCCGGTTCCTCCATGCCGCGAGCATGGCTGTTGTGCGAGCTGTGTGTCAGTCTGTCGGCTTCGCGCTGAGCGACCGCAGGCAGGCATCGGCATCAGCGCGCAGATGATCCGGGTTCAGTGTGCCGATGATGGCCGCGCTGACCCCGGGTTCGCTGAACACGAAGTCCATGTTGTCCTGGAGCGCACTGGCACGGTGCCCGCTGTTGAGCGCTTTCTTGATCAGCACACCGCGTTGCAGGCGCTGCGCTTCGCGGATGACCGGCCGCTCGCTGTCGGCCGTCGGATTGAAGGTCACCATCACACAGTCGGCGCCGCGCTCCAACGCCAGCAGGCCGCCCTCGGCGGTTTTCCCGGACAGGCCGATGGCCCGCACCAGACCCTCCTCCCGCAGCCTCTTCAGGGTCTCGAATGCATCTGTCTGCTCCAGGAGGGCCCGGTCGTTGCCGTCCGAGTGCAACAGTAGTATGTCCAGGTGATCGGTGCGAAGCCGCTGCAGGCTGTGTTCGAGACTGCGGCGGATGGCCGTGCCGCGGAAGTCAAAGCAGGATTGACCGCCGTGGAATGTCTCCCCCGCCTTGCCGCACAGTACCCACTCGTGGCGGTCCGTCAACAGATGGCCCAGCCGTTCCTCGCTGCTGCCATAGGCTGGCGCCGTATCCAGCAGATTGATGCCCAGGTTCCGGGCCGTATCCAGCAGGCGCAGCACCGAATGGTCATCCGGCAGATCGAACGCGGAGGGATACCTGACGCCGGTATTGCGACCGATTTTCACGGTACCCAGTCCCAGACGGGACACCCGCAGGCCGGTGCGACCCAGGGGCGTCAGCGGCAGCCGGTTCATGCCGGTTTCTCCCACGGGTGCCGCCCGGTCCCTGCTGAGTCGAAGTACTGTGACAGCGCGGCCCCGGCATGGTCCTGTTCGGCGGCACGTTCGGCGGCGGAGCGTGGCACGCCCCGGGTGATCCGGCTCAGCACCGCATCGCCGAGGTTGGGGGTCAGGGTCAGTTTGGTGGGCCACACCGTCACCACATTGCCGTCCACCTGGACGAACGCATCATCGGGGCGCTCCCGCGCGGGGTGGGCCGGTTCGGCCCGGTCGACCCGGAAACTGAACCAGCTGTCTTCATCAACGCGGACGGCGGTGAACAGTTCCCTCAGCAGGCGCCGGGCGGCACCGATCTGTTCGGTCCCGGAGCGGTCGACGCCGCCTTCGGCCAGTCCGCCGCCCAGGTACCAGGTCCATTGCCCGTCTGGCGCCGGGTGGGCGGTAATCGTCAGGCGCGGCGTCATGCCGAAATCACTGCCGATCACGTGCAGCCAGGCCGGCCGGTCGCAGCGCACGGTGACCATGTGCAGGGGCCGGCGTTGCATGGCGGGCCGGGCGGCGCCGGTCTGTCTCAGCAGCGCCTCGTTGCCGGCACCGGCGGCCAGGATGTAGTACCTGGCGCGAAGCGAGACCGATCGGCCGTCACGGCCTGTGGCCTCGATTCTGTCGATGTGATGGGGCCGGTCGCCTGCCACTCGGATGTCGCCGGCCAGGCCGATATGCGCCGAGGTGGTTTCTGTCAGTGCCCCCAGCAGAGAAGGCGTGTCGAGGACGAAATCCGACAGGCGGTAGACACTGCCACCGGTCCCCGTATCACGGAGCACGTCGGGATAGTCGCCGGGTTTCAGGTGATCGATACGGCCGCGCAGGGTCCGGCTGCCGAGGAAGGTCTTGAAGCGTGATCGGATGCTGCCCCCGGACCACATCCAGTAATGCGGCGACAGCACTCGGCAGTGGCGCAGGTCCAGTTCACCCCGCCCCTCCAGGCAGGCCGCCCAGCGGGCCGGCATGGCGGCAATGGTGCTGCTGGCGGGCGTCAGCGCCCCGTTCAGTGCATATTTCAGACCGCCGTGGATGATGCCCTGCGAGGCCAGGGTCTGGCCACTGCCCAATGCATTCTGCTCCAGCAGGACCGCGTCGTGACCGGCATCACGAAGACGGTTCAGCAGCCACAGGCCGGCGATGCCGCCGCCGATGATGACGATGTCGCGATGCAGTGCGTTCAAGCCGGGTTCCTGTTCTGATTCGCGGGCACCGCATGGTAGCATGTCGACCCGGCTTTCAGGAGACCCGCCCCACCGTGGCCGGCCATGCCACCAGGGATGATTCGCAGTGAACCGACGCTTTTACAATATCGCCTTCTATCTGATCATGCCGCTGATCCTGCTGCGGCTGCTGTGGATGTCCGTACAGCAGCCGGCCTACGCACGTCGCTGGACCGAACGCTTCGGCTTGGTCAGCCGGACACTGGCCGGACGCAGCGAACAGCATTGGATCTGGGTGCATGCGGTCTCTGTGGGCGAGACCATGGCCGCCGAGCCGTTGATCCGTCGCCTGCGGGCCCGTCATCCCGAATACGGTATTCTGGTCACCACCATGACGCCGACCGGCTCGGAGCGGGTTCGTGAGCTGTTTGGCCAGGAGGTCTGCCATGTCTACGCGCCCTACGACTACAGCGGTGCCGTCAGACGCTTCCTCAACCGGGTCAGGCCGCGACTGGTGATCCTGATGGAGACCGAATTGTGGCCCAACCTGGTCTACTACACCAAGCGCAGCGGCGCCGAGATCATCGTGGCCAATGCCCGGCTGTCAGAGCGCTCAGCCCGCGGCTACGACAAGTTCGCCAGGCTGGGCAAGCCCATGCTGCAACAGATCGACTGCATCATCGCCCAGGCGGACAGTGATGCCGCGCGTTTCCGCCGCCTGGGTGTGGACGCATCGCGCCTGCATGTCACCGGTAGCCTCAAGGTGGAGGTCAGCCTGCCGGCCGAAGAGGATCTGCGCCGCCGTGCTGCCCGGTTCCAGAAGATGGTGGAGGGCCGGCGTCCCACCTGGATTGCGGCCAGCACCCGAGACGGTGAGGAGGAAAAGGTGCTGGACGCCCTGCGCCTGGTGCAGCGGGAGATTCCCGATGTGCTGCTGGTGCTGGTGCCGCGCCACCCTGAACGTTTCGACAGTGTGGCCCGCCTCTGTCAGAAGAGCCGCTTACGGACAGTGCGGCGCAGCAGCGAGCCGCTGATCGATGCCATCACTTCGGTGTTTCTCGGTGACAGTATGGGCGAGATGATCGCCTACTACGGCATGGCCGACATCGCCTTCGTCGGTGGCAGTCTGGTGGATACCGGTTGCCAGAATGTGCTGGAGCCGGCTGCACTGGGTCTGCCCATCATCACCGGTCCTTCCCAGTACAACTTCCAGACCATCTGCGAGCAGCTTCAGGATGGTGGTGCCCTCCAGCAGGTGCCTCATGAAAAGGCCCTGGCGGACGCGGTGACGGCCCTGTTCCGGGATCAGCAGCGCCGCCGCGTGATGGGCGAGGCCGGCATGCGGGTGATCCGACAGAACCGCGGGGCGCTGGATCGGGTGTACGAAGTGGTCAGATCGTATCTGTAAGGTGCTGGGCGGCTTCGAGAGCCGCCTGCACAGTCCGTGGGGCCCTCAGTAGCGGTCATTCAGGAATACCCGGTCTTCTTCCCGGGAATGACAGGTGATACAGTCGGTCGCTCTGCCAGCCAGCGGAGCTTCCTCGGGGGCCAGGTCGAAGGAACCATCCGGCAGGTATTTGGCCCAGAACCAGTCATTGTTTTCCGGGTCATAGCCGTCACGCTGATACATCACCGTGATGGAGTCCAGGTATTCCTCCGGGTTGTCACTCACCGCCTCGGCGCTGATATCCTCGCCCGTGTAGTTACGTTTGACCAGTACGGGACCGGTCTCACCGTCCACTTCCAGTTCGTGCTCCAGTGTGACCAGGTATTCGCCGTGAGGGGCAGAGCCCTGGTTCGGCCTGGACATCATGGCTCCGTCGCCGACAAAGCTCCGCGCCTCAAGCTGTGCCCAGAGCCGCTCGCCATAACGTTGGTCCTCGTCGGTGCCGAACGGCGCCTGGGCGAACGCGACCGCCGCGATGGCAGTGATGGCGGGTATACTCCAGAATGCGATACTTTTCCTCATGGTGCCTCCTCTCCCCGTGGGGGATCGCAGGAAAATGACAGGTCTGTATTACAGTAGCTGGGGTGTGGGGGCCATTATTACAACCGCTCCGAGGAAG
>JAWLFN010000151.1:0-6889 GCA_041685555.1 Gammaproteobacteria bacterium
CGAACAGCCCGAAGTGGGTGCAGATCACGTGAACACCGGGATCAATGACGCCATGGATAAAGCCGCGCTGCGAGAAATTGAGCAGGGATACGTCGATGTTGTTCCAGTAGCTGAACGGATGCTCACTGAGGATGGCATTGCCGTGATGGCCGTGTTGGTAGATGGCGTTCTTGCCGTAGGCATGGTGAGTCCAGACTGTGTCGGCCAGGTACTCAAGCTGACTTTCCTCCGGCCAGGTGTGCACTCTCCGCTCGTGTTTGCGGTTGACGCCCACGACCTCCTGCAGAAAGACCAGGTTGGCTCCGCTGTCGCGCAGGATTTTGCGGATGCTGTTGAGTACCAGGCGCCTGGGGCCGATAGCGAAGCCCTTGTGGATATTGAGTGTCAGTACGCGAAAGCGTTCCATGACCGCCGGTTACCGGATGTGTTGCTGTCGCTGACTCTTCATGACCAGAACGTCGCAGCGGGCGTCGCTGAGCATGCGTTCCGTCGTGCTTCCGATGATGGCGTGCTCGACCACATTGCGGGACAACGCACCCAGCACCAGCAGGTTGGTGCGCTCCTTGCGGATGGCCTGAGCCAGTGTGCGTCCAAGATCACCCCGCGTCATGAGGACATTATCCATGTCCAGGTGATGTGGCTTCAGCAGTTCCATCATCTTCTGCTCGTGCTTCGCGCGCTTCTCGCGCAGGTAGCTTCCGGCATCCAGGACCTTGGGGAACATTGACGTGACATCCGGAAAGTAGCAATGAAATATCCGGGCCTGCAGTTCAAGGCGGCTGGCTAGGGCGGAAGTGCTTTCCAGCAGCAGATGGTCGAGTTCATTCTGCTGTGCCTTACTGTGCAGCGGGTCGACCGCTGCCATGATGCTGCCATCAGTATGCCAGTCCCGCGACTTGACCAGCCATAGCGGAGCCGGACTGTGACGGACCAGCTTCCAGTCCGTACTGGTGACAAGAAGGCGAGCCAGGGGATGGCGCCGCCGGACACTCTTCAGGACCATGTCCGGCTGGTATTTCTGTATCCGCTGCAGTATGGCTTCATGATCCGGCCGCTCTTCCCGGATATGCGGCGTGATGGGTACTTCTGCCTCTGACAGGGCGGACAGGGCCTCGTCCATGTTGTTCTTGCGAGTGACCAGCTCGATTTCCGGCCGGAACGCATGCGCCAGCCGCCGGGCCCGGTCCAGTACATAATCGTCCCGGACATCGGGATTGATGATGACCAGTAGTTTTCGGAGTTCATTCACGGATGGGGGTCCGGGTTCCAGATGCAATGTCCTCAATCATCGACAATGCGTACCACCATTGTCAAGCCGGGTGGATCTTCGCGAGTTCGTCAAGGAGGTATTGCGGCAACGCGAACGCGCCCTGATGCAGTTCGGGGGTGTAATATTTTGCGTGGATTCCGGTGTCTCGCCAGCGCTTGCCGAGGGTGTCGGTGTCCACGGTCCGCAGGGCCGGGTCGTCACTGGCCCAGGCGAAAGTCATGATACCGCCGACGTAGGTGGGCACGGCGGCGCCATAGAAATGCCAGTCCTCGAACAGGCCTTGCAGTCGTCTTGCGGTGTTAGTGACTTCTTCGATCTGCATGAAGGCCACCCCATTCTGGGTGGTCAGGATGCCACCCGGATTCAGGCAGCGTCGGCAACCGGCATAGAAGTCCCGGGTGAACAGGATCTCGCCGGGACCCTGCGGGTCCGTGGAGTCAGAAATGATCAGGTCAAAGGTCTGATCGGTCTGATGGACGAAATCGAAGCCATCGGCAATGACGATATTGGTTCTGGGGTCGTCGAACGCGCCATCACTGTGGCTCGGCAGGTGGGTCCTGGCCAGGTCGATGACCGTCTCATCGATCTCCACCTGCGTGATGTGCTCAACGTCACGGTGGCGGCAGACCTCGCGCAGCATGCCTCCGTCGCCGCCGCCGATGATCAGCACGCGTCGCACGCGGCCGTGCGCCATCATGGGGACATGAGTCAGCATCTCATGGTAGATGAACTCGTCACGTTCGGTGGTCTGCACGACGCCGTCCAGGGCCATGACCCGCCCGAACTGGGCATTGCTGAAGATCAGCAGATGCTGATGTTCGGTGCGATGCTCGAACAGGACCTCATCAACAGTCAGGGTCTGTCCGTATCCCTTGTAGAGTGTTTCTGTCCAGTAGGGCTTCGACATCAGTCCTGTCCGGGGGATTCCTCGCTCCGGGTCTGCCCGCGCAGCTCTTCACTCAGTGTGACGCGGGTGGGCTGGAAAGCCTCGCGCAGAATCGGAAGCGCTTTCTCGGGCTGCGCGTCCCCGCACATGAAGATGTCGAAGGCAGCATAGCCGCGTTCGGGCCAGGTGTGCACGCTGATATGGGATTCCGCCAGAACGGCCACGCCGCTGATACCACCGTTGGGTGTGAAATGGTGCAGATGGATGTGTAGCAACGTGGCGCCACAGGCTTCCACGCATTCGCGGAACTTGTTCTCCATCAACTCCAGGTCGGTCAGACCGTGTGCGCCCCAGAAGTCAATGAGAAGGTGGGTTCCCGCGAACTCCAGGCCGTTACGACGGATGAAATGGTCTTTCTCTTCCATGGTCTGTTCGCCCACGAAGGTCGGCCACTCGTGCTCATTCGGATTGTCTACTGCAACTGCGGCGGAGGTCTGGTGCAGGGAGGCAATTTTGCTCATGATAAGGGCCCCTTGGTCATTCAGCCGAAACAACCTGCCGCCCTGTATGGTGCAGTTATGGCAGAGGTGCGCAGTTTATTTATTTTTCGCTGGATTACAAGAGGAAAATACAATTTTCCGAGCATATTTCAAGGGTAATGGCGGCCGTGGCGCAAAGAGACGATCATGGCCGCTCCAGCTGTCAGCCCGGAGTCGGACGTTGTTGGCTCCGGACTGTCGTTGTCAGCTCGCTTCACGGATCATGTTGCGGGCGATGATGATCTGCTGGATCTGGCTGGTGCCCTCGTAAAGGCGCAGCAGCCGCACGTCGCGGTAGAACCGTTCCACCGCGTACTCGGAAATGTAGCCGGCACCGCCGTGGATCTGCACGGCCCGGTCGGCCACGCGTCCCACCATTTCCGTGGCGAACAGCTTGCAGGCAGAGGACTCGGTACTGATATTGTCGCCAGCATCGCGCTTGCGTGCAGCGTCCATGACCATGCACTTGGCCGCATAGCACTCCGTCCTGGAGTCCGCCAGCATGGCCTGGATCAGCTGGTGTTCAGCGATGGGCTTGCCGAATTGCTTGCGTTCCATGGCATAGGCGAGTGCATCCTCGATCAGTCGCTCGGCGATGCCGACGCTGACTCCGGAAATGTGCAGGCGGCCCCGGTCCAGCACCTTCATGGCCGTGATGAAGCCCTGACCTTCCTCGCCGATCAGGTTGTCCGCGGGCACCCGGCAATCCTCGAAGATCACGTCGCAGGTCAGCGAACCGGCCTGGCCCATTTTCTTGTCAATCGCGCCGAGGGTAATACCCGGCGTATCCTTGTCGACGATGAAGGCGGAAATGCCCTTGGCCCCCTTGATTTCTGGATCAGTGCGGGCCATCACGTTGAAGGTGTCCGCCACCGGGCCGTTCGTGATATAGCGCTTGGTGCCATTGAGGATGTAGTGATCGCCGTCACGCCGCGCCGAGGTCTTCAGGGACCCGGCATCAGAGCCGGCGTCGGGTTCGGTCAGGCAGAAACAGCCGATGTACTCGCCGCTGGCGTATTTCGGCAGGTACTTCTGCTTCTGTTCCTCGGTGCCATCGAACACCACCGCGGCCGAACCGATTCCGTTGTTGGTGCCCAGGATGGAGCGGAAGGCCGGCGAGGTGTGGCCCAGAGCCATGGCCACATGGATCTCTTCCTCCATGGTCAGGCCCAGTCCGCCGTATTCTTCCGGTATGGTCATGCCGAACAGACCCAGCTCTTTCATTTCCCGCATGATCTCGTCCGGTATCCGGCCCTCCTCGGCCACCTGCTGCTCGACCGGCACCAGCCGCTCCCTTACGAAGCGCTCCACCATGTCCACCAGCTGATTCAGCGTTTCCTGGTCACGTATCATCATGTTCCCCTGTTGCTCTGTCGGGACCGTGGCATCCCGGAGTTCTGGTAAAACTGGAACCGGGATCATATCACAGGGCGGGACTGAATCAGTCCCTGGACCGAACAGTCGTTCGAATTTCCTGATCAGGGTCCTTGTGCTACTATGTGCGGCCCTTAAAGACACTGTTTTTCTCCCATGCAGGGGATCCGTAGAGAGGAAATCCATGAGCAATATGAACGAGGCTTTCATCTATGACGGCGGGCGTACCGCGTTCGGCCGTCACGGGGGCGCACTGGCGCCAGTGCGCCCGGATGATCTGCTGGCTCACGTCATCAAGACGGTGGTGGGCCGCAACCCCTTTGCCCCGGAGGATTACGAAGACGTGATCATGGGCAACACCAATCAGGCCGGCGAGGATTGCCGAAACGTGGGCCGGTTCGCTGCATTGCTTGCGGGATTGCCCACCTCGGTGGCGGGTCTGACCGTGAATCGCCTGTGTGGATCCGGTCTCGCGGCGGTGTTGGACGCAGGTCGCGGTGTCAAGACCGGCGAAGGCGAGTTGTTTCTGGCTGGTGGCGTGGAATCCATGAGCCGGGCCCCGCTGGTGCTTTCCAAGGCGCAGACTGCCTATGATCGGGGGCAGCAGATCGCCGACAGCACGCTCGGTGCCCGTTTCACCAACCCGCTGATCTCGAAGCACTTCGGGGACGATTCCATGCCCCAGACCGGCGATAACGTCGCTTCGGAGCTGGATATTTCCCGCGAGCAGGCGGATACCTTCGCCGCCGCCTCGCAGGCGAAATACGAGGCTGCCCGGGCGGATGGCTTCTTCAATGATGAAATCATTCCCATTGAAGTGCCCCGGGGGCGCAAGCAACCGCCCGTCACGGTCGATGCGGACGAGCATCCGCGTCCCGGCTCCACCCTCGACAGGCTGGCGGGTCTCCGTCCCCTGTTCGATGGCGGGGTGGTCACCGCCGGCAATGCCTCGGGAATCAACGACGGCGCCGGCGCCCTGATCATCGGTAACGCGGCAGTGGGGGAAAAGTACGGCATGAAGCCCCGTGCCCGCATCATTGCCGGTGCGGTCGCCGGCGTCGAACCTCGCGTCATGGGACTGGGCCCGGTGTTCGCCGGTCGCAAGGCGCTGCAGCGCGCCGGGCTGACGCTGGATGATATGGATATCATCGAGATCAATGAAGCTTTTGCCAGCCAGGTGCTGGGTTGTCTGAAGATGCTGGAGATCGATTTCGATGACCCCAGGGTCAACCCGAACGGGGGAGCCATCGCCGTGGGCCACCCGCTGGGTGCCTCGGGTGCGCGGATCGCTCTCACCACGTTGCGGCAGTTAGAGCGCAGCGGCGGCCGGTACGCACTGGCCAGCCTGTGTATCGGCATAGGTCAGGGCGTGGCCGCGGTTATTGAGCGCCTCGACTGAACAGTTGTCCAGGGAGTCTCTGAGAAAGCAGGATAGGTCTTTTTCAGAGGCTCCCAGATGCGCGGAATTGAATCATCAACACAAGGATCAAGATTATGTCTAGCGTAGTGTCGTACGAAGTGGTGGATAACATCGGTGTGATTTCCGTCGACAGCCCACCGGTAAACGCCCTGTCGCAGGCGGTTCGCGAAGGTATCCTGAATGCCGTGAAGCAGGCGCAGGATGACAGTTCCGAGGCCATTGTGCTGCTGTGCGAAGGGCGCACCTTCATTGCCGGCGCCGATATCACGGAGTTTGGCAAGCCACCGAAGGAACCGACCCTGCCGGACTTGGTGGGTACCATAGAGAGCTCACGCAAACTCGTCGTGGCCGCCATCCACGGCACGGCGCTGGGCGGGGGGCTGGAGACGGCACTGGCCTGTCATTACCGTTGTGCCGTGCCGTCCGCCAAGGTCGGTCTGCCGGAAGTGAAACTGGGAATCCTGCCCGGTGCGGGCGGCACACAGCGTGTACCCCGGCTGATTGGCGTGAAGGCCGCGCTCGACATGATCACCAGCGGCAATCCGGTGCCGGCGCAAAAGGCCTGCGATCAGGGGCTCATTGACGAGGTGGTTTCCGGCGACGACCTCAAGGCGGCGGCGATCGCCTATGCGAAGGACCTGTCCGATTCCGGAGCGTTGCTCAAGCGCGTCCGCGATATTGAGATCGACCGTTCTGCCATCGAGCCCGGCTTCTTCGACAACTACCGCAAGAAGCTGGCGAAGAAGGCGCGTGGGCAGATCGCCCCGGACCGCATCGTGTCCTGCGTGGAGGCCGCCGTGGAGCTGCCCTTCGACCAGGGGCTGGAGCGAGAACGGGAGCTGTTCGCGGAGCTGGTGAAGTCCCCGGAGTCGGAAGCCATGCGGCATGCCTTCTTCGCCGAGCGGGAAGCAGCGAAGATCAAGGACCTGCCCAAGGACACCCCGACCCGTGACATCAACAGTATCGCCATCATCGGTGGTGGCACCATGGGCGGTGGTATCGCCATGTGCTTTGCCAACGCGGGAATCCCCGTGACCATGGTCGAGATCAGCGACGCGGGCGTCGAGCGTGGCCTCGGCATCATCCGCAAGAACTACGGCATCACGGTGAAAAAGGGCAAGATGAGTGAGGCGCAGATGGAAGAGCGTCTGAAGCTGATCAATGGCACCACGGACTATGACGATCTGAAGGACGTGGACCTGGTCATCGAGGCGGTGTTTGAGGATCCGGGTATCAAGAAGGAGGTGTTCAGCAGACTGGATGCGGTCTGCAAGCCCGGCTGCATCCTGGCCACCAATACGTCTTATCAGGACATCGACGAGATCGCCACGGCCGTCAAGCGGCCCGAAGATGTGATCGGCATGCACTTTTTCTCGCCGGCCAACGTCATGAAGTTGCTG
>JAWLFN010000152.1:0-6866 GCA_041685555.1 Gammaproteobacteria bacterium
ATGACGAGGACGTCGACGAAGAGTAGGAGCCACGGAGCTTCATCATCGCCAGCCCTCATCATGGCCGGTTGGCACTCGATCAGTCCTGCTGTTCCGCTGCTTCCTCGTCGGCGCGGGCACCTGACAGTATTCCCATCAACGCATAGTTGCCTTCGTGACAGGCGTATTCGTAGATCTCACCATCGTCAGCGGTGTAGTTGATCACTGCCGTCCATGGTCTCTCCCAGGTGGACGGGTCTTCCAGAGTGAACTGATATTCCAACACATCTGGTGCCACCCGTGTATAGCGCTCGGTAAAGACGCGGTTGGCGCCGGCACCGCGGAAGCGGCTTTCATCGGAGAAATTACGGGTTTCGACCACCAGCGTGTCATCGTCCCAGTAACCGCGTGAGTCGCCGTGCCACAGTGCCACCCGTTCGTCGAGGTGGGGGCGGTCGGTGAGTGGGATCACCCGCACGTCATGGATCATCTCCTGGATGATGGCGACGGTATCCTCGCTCTGCACGATCTGGTAATAGCTGTTATAGCCGGCCATGATGTAGGGCATGCCCCAGGTGATGCAGCGTTCCTGCAACGGACGGTCCGTGTAGTCTCCGGCGGGACTCTCTCGACGCTGGCGCGCCTCGCGTGCCAGACGTTCTTCTGCCTCGGATGTCATGGCGGGCAGCCGCCCGTCGGGTGGATCGACAATCAGTGATGTGCGGTTTTCCAGATTGCGATCGACCATCCAGTTCTGGTCGTAATTACCGGTGGCCGGATCATAGGATTCCACCTCTCCCGTGATCACGGCGTTGAGAAAGCCATCGCCGAACAGTGCATCACCGTCGCCTGACTGGATGCGCTGTGCTTCATCCTGCAGTCGGGCGTACTCTTCGTCAGTGAGTGTGGCACGGTTGCCGAACACTTCCGGACGTTGGAGCGGCGTGCTGCTGTTGTTGGCCCACACACCTTGCAGGTCTGGCTGACCATGTATGGTGCGTGGCACTTCCCAGTCGTCATTCTGTTGTGCCACGGCAATGCCGTTTACGGTGGCCGCCACAGTGGCACAGAGCAGTGGGATCATCAGGCGGCGTGGCCTCTGCAGTGGATTCCTGTTCATGGTGCTGGTCTCCATCGGGCTTATCGAAGGTTGAAAGGCAGACCGCGCGGCGGCTCCCGGTCCGGGTCGGCGTCGCGGCTCAGGTGGCCGTAGATCAGTTCCTCGGCAAACTCCACGCACTTGAACTCCATCAACTGTGCGTTGTCTTCCATGCGCCGGTAGAGTGGCAGCTCCATGGTCCAGGACCGGGTGAAGGTTTCCGGGTCATGGATCTCCGCCTCGTAACGGATCAGGTTCGGAGATTCCATGGTGTAGCGTTCGATCACTTCGAGTTGTTCGCTGTGGTGATTGCCGGCGTGATCGAACCAGGTGTGGGGCATGAAATCGGTGACGCGGATCACCAGCGTGTCGTCTTCCCAGTGTCCCCGTGAGTGGCCCATCCAGGCAGGTACTGGTGCGTCAAAGTCAGGGCGGTCCATGTAGACAATGCGCATGGCGCTGGCAAATTCATACGCCATGGAGATATGGTCGGTCGACTGCACGATCTGGAACGGAAAGGGCATGTAATTGGCCCGGGGCACACCGGGCATGTAGCACTTCACCACGGGATCCAGTGCCAGCCAGTCCTCCCGGTTGGCATCGCGTTCTTCCAGGGCTTCCTGCCTGTACGGCAGGGGACCGTCCCGGACCACGCCAAGACTGGGGCGTATGGCACCCAGGGCACCCCATCGGTAGTCAGGGCCGTGATCGGCTGCCTGTGGCTCGATGTTCCAGTTGGCGTTACTCATGGTCTGCCACAGCCCGCTGAGATCGGGGGTGCCGTCGGGCAGTCGGGGGATGTCCTGGGCCAGCGTGGTGGAAACGCAGAAAAAAGCGGTCAGACAGCCGGCGGCCATCACTGCACGGCGCAGCGGTGCATGCATCGGGAACTCCTTACACTATCTTGCTTGTCATTATTATGGTCGGGTGCATGGTTCAACATTCCTGTGCCGATGAACATGAACCCGTTCAGTCTGTCCCGAATATCACACGATGCAGCACGGAAATCAAGGCCAGCCGTCGTTTCAACGGACCACGAAAATCGACACGTCGGAGTGTCGTACCAGCCAGGCGGCATTGGAGCCGATCAGGTGCAGCCGGTCGGATAAGCCCGGTGTATGCGAGGCCATGACCACCAGGTCCGCGCCGGTCTGCCGCAGGCCCTCCAGCAGTTTTTGATCGAGTTCCGCCGGCACATCCACGCTGGACAGCGTCAGGCTTTCGGTCTCGATGCCATAGCGCTCACCCTGCTTGTGGGCGAAGTCCCGCATGGCTTTTTCGAATTGTTCCGGGTTGGCCGCCACCTCGTTCGGGGCACGGCCCGCCACGGCCACATAACACACTGGCACCGAATAGCTGGTGGCCAGCTCAGCGGCCCCATGCAGGGCCTTTTCCATGTTGTCGACGTGTTCCAGGTCCACGGGAACCATGATTTTACGGTACATCAGCCAGCCTCGCTCTGCGGTTCCAGTACTTCATTCAGTTGCAGGAGTATGCGTTCGTGATGCAGTCCCCGGGCCAGGCTGACGCACATGACCAGCAGCACCAGTGTAAAAGGCAGGCCAGTACTGACCGCGGCAGCCTGCAGCGCCTGCAGCGCGGCGCTGCCACCGACGATCAGCAGCACGGCGGCAATCACGCCCTGAGTGGAGGCCCAGAACACACGCTGGGTCACGGGGGCGGTGGTCTTGCCACCGGCGGTGATGCTGTCGATCACCAGAGAACCGGAGTCCGATGATGTCACGAAGAACACCAGCACCAGGCAGATGCCCAGAAACGAGGTGATGCCACTCAGGGGCAACTCGGTCAGCATCTGGAACAGCGCCAGTGACTCGTCCGTGATGCCGTCGGCCAGCGCACCGACGCCTTCGGCTGCCTGATCGATACCGGAACCGCCAAAGGCACTCATCCAGATGATGGTGACCGCGGTGGGTACGATCAGCACCGCGGTCAGGAACTGTCGTACCGTGCGGCCGCGAGAGACCCGGGCGATGAACATGCCCACAAAGGGTGACCAGGAAATCCACCAGGCCCAGAAGAAGATGGTCCAGTTGTGATAGAAAGTTTCGTCCGTGCGGCCCACCGGATTGCTCAGCGGGAGAATGTTCTCCGCGTAGCCGGCGATGGTGGTGCCGACATTGCCCAGAAAAGCGGTCAGCGAACTGGCCAGGATCACGAAGAACAGCAGCAGGAACGCAAAAACCATATTGATATTGCTGAGCAGCTTGACCCCGCCATCAATGCCGCGCACGACCGAGATCAACGCCAGCCCGGTGACACTGATGATGATCAGTACCTGGGTCAACAGGCCGCCACTGATGTTGAACAGAAACGACAGGCCGCCCGCGGCCTGTTGCGCCCCCAGGCCCAGCGAGGTGGCCAGGCCGAAGATGGTGGCCAGCACCGCCACTGTGTCGATCACGTCACCCGTGCGCCCCCACACCCGCTCTCCCAGCAGAGGATAGAACGTGGATCGGATGGTCAGGGGCAATCCCTTGTTGTAGGTGAAAAAAGCCAGTGAAAGTGCGACCACGCCATAGATTGCCCAGGGGTGCAGGCCCCAGTGATACATGGTGGCACCCAGAGCGGCCTGCTTCGATGCCTCGGTATAGCCCGCCATACCAAACGGCGTACCGGCCCATTCCGTGAAGTATCCGGTGGGCTCGGCCACGCTCCAGAACATCAGACCAATGCCCATGCCGGCGGCGAACAGCATGGCGAACCAGGAAAACAGCGAAAAGTCCGGTCTGGCGTCTTCGCCACCCAGGCGGATTCGACCCACCGGCAGTGCAATCAATGCCAGGCAGAACAGCACGAAAAAATTGCCGGCGGACAGGAACAGCCAGTCGAAGCTGGCCTGAATCCAGTTACGTGTGGCCTCCAGCGAATCGCGGGCCTGTTCGGGAAACAGCAATGAGCCGAGCACGAACATCAGAATCAGCAACCCGCTGACCATGAAGACGGGGTTGTGGATATCGAAACCCCATTTATGGATGTTGTCCTGGCCGACCCGATAATCGGTCTGATAGATTTCCTCGATCACATCAGCCTGTTCCTGGGCTGCTTCCAGTTCTTCTGTCAAACCTGTACTCCCGCTGCCAGTAAGAACAGGGTACCCTATCACACTGGTCCGGGCAGGACCATGTCGCCACCCGGGGAGGAGCGGCGTCAGACCATTTTCCGTTGCCAGCTTCCGCGCAGGAACAGTGCCGTCGCGATCAGGCAGAACAACAGATCCGAGGACAATACAGACCAATAGACACCGGTCGGTCCGAGCCCGAGTATGGTTGACAGTATCCAGGCCAGCGGAATCTGCACAAGCCAGAAACAGAACAGGTTGATCCAGGTCGGCGTCATGGTGTCGCCGGCGCCATTGAATGACTGCACGGTGATCACCGCTATGCCCATCGGTACCAGCCCGTAGCTCAGGATACGCAGACTTTCGATGCCATTGGCGACGACGTCGGCCTCGGTGCTGAAGAAGCCCATGACCCAGGCTGGATTGGCAATGATGACCAGTGTGACCAGTGCCATGTAGCCGGCTGTATACCGGGCCACCTGCATGACGGTGGCATGGGCCCGGTCGGGCTTGCGTGCGCCCAGGTTCTGCCCCACCAGTGTGGCGACCGCGTTGCTGAGACCAAAGGCCGGCAGGATCATGAACAGGATGACCCGGATGGCGATGGTATAGCCGGCCACCGCATCGCTGCCGTGGACAGAGACCAGGCGGACCAGGAACATCCAGCTGGCGGTGGCGACCAGGAATTGCGCAATGCCGCCCACCGATATCCGGCTCAGATGCAGCAGCAGGGACAGTTTCAACGTCAGGTCAGCCAGGTGCAGGCGGATACGGCGGCTGCCCCGGCAAAGGTGCCAGAGCTGGTAGGCCACGCCGGTACCCCGGCCGATGTTGGTGGCCACGGCCGCGCCGGTGACCCCCATTTCCGGAAACGGTCCGACGCCGTAGATCAGGCAGGGGTCCAGCACGATGTTGATGCCGTTGGCCAGTACCAGTGACCGCATGGCGATGCTGGCATCCCCGGCGCCCCGGAAGATGGCGTTGTTCAGGAACAGGAACAGGATCGTGAACGAGCCGCTGAACATGATGGTGGTGTAGCCCCGGCCGGTCTCGATGACGTCCGGTTCGGCGCCCATCAGGCGCAGGATGGCGTCGGCGTAGTACCAGCCGGTCACACCCACCACCACGGAAATGATCAGGCCCAGCCACAGAGCCTGACCGGCGACCTGCTCGGCGGCCACCGGATTGCCTTCACCAATGCGCCGCGCCACCATGGCCGTGGTGGCCATGCTGACGCCGATGGCCACGGCAAACAGCAGTGAGATGACGGCCTCGGTCAGACCCACGGTGGCCACGGCCTCGGCGCCCAGCCGGGCGACGAAGAAAATGTCGACCAGCGCGAAGATCGACTCCATGGCCATTTCCAGAATCATGGGCACGGCCAGCAGGAAGGTCGCCCGGGGAATGGAGCCCTCGGTGTAGTTGATGTGCGGGTCTCCCGCCACCGCCTGGCGGAACAGGCGGGCGAAATCCCTGATTTTCCTGAGCATGGCTGTCTTTCCTGGCCAACAACGCCGGTGGTCGCACTCATGTGGATTCCGGAGCGGGCAAAGCGCGAGGCGAGAGAATGCCTCTGTCTGGAAGTCCATACGATGGAGAGTGCGCGATTATAGACCCGGCCGACGGACAGGGGAACCGTGAAGTGTCCCTGCCTGTGACTGCAGTGGCTGGCTCGGGGTGGTGAATTCCGGCATTCTCCGTTCTGCCATCTGCTGATATGATCAGACCGTGACGGCACAGGTCTTGCTGTGTTTGCCGGGCCGTTATCATCCACCACCTTCTGGAGGCCCCATGGAAAACCGTATCCGCACTGCCTGTTTCACCGCTCTATTGCTCGTTTTTGCTGCCTGTGGCCCCGATGATCCGTCATCCCGGGGCGATTCCTCATCCGGAACGGAGCCGGCCATGGACAACCCGTCCGGCACAGCGCAATCCGAAGAGGAAGCGCTGGTTGCGCGAGCCCGGGAGATCCACGATCGTGTCATCACCATTGATACTCATGTGGACATCAATACGGACAACTTCACGGCGGACAACAATTACACCTCGAACCTTGATGTACAGGTCAATCTGCCGAAGATGGAGGCCGGCGGTCTGGATGTGGCCTGGTTCATCGTCTACACCGGCCAGGGAGAGCTGACCGAAGAAGGATTCGCGGCCGCCTACGACAATGCCATGGACAAATTTGGTGCAATTCACCGCCTGGCGGACGAATATGCACCGGATCGGATCGAGGTGGCCTACAACTCCGATGATGTGCGGCGCATCGTGGCCGAAGGAAAAAAGGTGGCGATGATCGGTGTGGAGAACGGCTATCCGGTGGCCATGGACGTGGATCGGGTCCGGGAGTTCCACGAGATGGGCGCTCGCTACATGTCCCTGACTCACAATGGTCACAACCAGTTGGGTGATTCGAACACCGGTGAGCGGGAGGATGTCTGGATGCATGACGGTCTCAGTGACCTGGGTCGTGAAGTGGTGGGGGAAATGAACCGCCTGGGCATGATGATCGACCTCTCGCATCCCTCCATCCAGACCAACCTGCAGTCCATGGAGCTCTCTACGGCGCCGGTGATCGCGTCGCATTCGTCGGCCCGGGCGCTGGCGCCGTCGGTGAGTCGAAACCTGACCGATGAGGAGCTGTTGGCGGTGGCTGAATCGGGCGGTGTGGTGCAGGCCGTGGCCTTCCGTTCCTACCTGGATCCGGAC
>JAWLFN010000153.1:0-6864 GCA_041685555.1 Gammaproteobacteria bacterium
GAGATCGACAGCCTGGGGCTGGCGGTCGCGTTCTTGAATGACCCGGCGGGTGGCACCATCGAGCTTACCGAGGGGCTGGACACGTTCTAGTGGGCCATCTGCTGGTCATCACCCGGTCGCCCGCAAGACGCACTGGCTGCCTGCTATACACCAGGGCCCGCGATCGGGTGCCAGTTTGCCACCAGGTGCGCGGCCGTCCGCCAGGCCAGTGCCTGCACGGTCAGGGTGGGATTGCGTGCGCCGCTGGTGCCCATCAGCGAGGCGCCCAGTATGCCGAGGTTGGGCGCCTCGTGCGTAAAGCCCCAGCGATCCACGACGTTGCTTCGCGGGTCATCCCCCATTCGGGTGCCGCCAAACGCATGGGTGGATGCGTACATGGTATGCCCGAGTCCGCTGCGAACCACGCGGATGGCACCGGCGGCGCGATACCATTGTTCCATGCGGTCCTGTGCGAACGCAGCGATGCGCTTCTCGTTGTTGCCGTAATGGCCGGTGATACGGATCACGGGGTCGCCCAGCGCATCGGTGGTGGTCGGGTCGAGATCCAGGTAGTTGTGTGCATAGGGCAGTGTGGTTTTCTGTGCGTAGGAGGTGTTGCTACGGTCAGCGTTCTCCATCACGAAGGCCTTCCACTGACTGCCCCAGCGCGGCGCCATGCCGAAGGTGTTCATGTCGGCGGCGTTGATCGGGCGACGGTCCGTGTGAACCCACAGGTTGGCTCCACCAATGAAATTCCGGTCTGAGTGATCGAAATTGTCGTCGGCCCAGTCATCGATCGCCACTCCCTGGGCCGGCAGCCCGTACCAGTTGTGGAGGTCATGCGGGAACAAGGCGGAAACCGGCGCGCCCTGGTGGTGACTGAAGTAATGCCGCCCCACCTGGCCGTTGTTGTTGGCCAGACCTTCCGGAAAGGCGGAGGAACGGGATAACAGCAGCAGGCGCACGTTTTCGTAGGTGTAGCTGCCCAGTAACACCACGGCAGCGGGCTGGAACAGAGTCTCCCCACCCTTGATGTAGCGCACTCCGGTGACCCTTCCGGAGGTGTCGCTGAGGATACGCGTGACCCGGGCGTGAGTGACCAGGTCGAGGCGGCCGGTCCGCAGCGCG
Organism: Gammaproteobacteria bacterium; assembly: GCA_041685555.1. Classification (GTDB taxonomy): domain Bacteria; phylum Pseudomonadota; class Gammaproteobacteria; order Pseudomonadales; family Pseudohongiellaceae; genus PWQG01. Next base: position 1,108 of record JAWLFN010000153.1, read on the forward strand.
CGCGGAATGGTGGTCACTGCCGTCGAATTCTTGGCCTCGACGTGGCAGCCCCCGCGGTTGCAGAAACCGTGGTAGAGGCAGCCGGGGCGTCCGTCATTCGGTTGACTGTTGATCGATGCGGGTGCCTGGAACGGGTGCCAGCCCAGAGAGCGGGCCGCGTCGCTCATCATTTCCGTGAACGGCGAGGGTCGCAGCGGCGGCATGGGAAACTCCCTGCCACGAGGTCCTTCGAAAATATTGCCGGCCGGATCGATGCGCCCGTCCAGATTGCCAGCCTTGCCGGCCACGCCGATGGCGCGCTCGACGGTATCGTACCAGGGCTCGAGTTCGTCATAGTCCAGCGGCCAGTCCTCCACGGTGCTGTCCGCGGGGATGCGCGAGGCGCCGTAACGCTGTGCCGTTTCGGTGGCCACCCGGAAGTCCCATGGACTCAAGCGCCAGCTTTGTGCCCAATAATGCATGGTTGTGCCACCGACGGCGTTCATCATCGGGTGTCCGCCACCCTGGATGGCGGTCTGCGATTCGTCGGCGCGAACCGTGGGCACCTCGCCATTGGCCTTCTGCACGGACTGCGGCCAGTCGCGGATATTGTTGCGCACTTTGTCCGGCGCGAAGTCACGGCCGGTCAGCCAGCCACCGGCCTCGAGCGCCGTGACCCGCAGGCCGGCCTCGACCAGTGGCAGTACCGCCACACCGCCGGCCGCGCCCATACCGATCACCACCACGTCCGTTGCCGGCAGTTTTCTCTCCATTGCGCTAACGCCCCCTGTTGTCGCTTTTGGTGAAGACCGCGTTGTCGAAGGCCGAGCGGTGGTTGGGCGGAAGGTCTCTGCCACGAGCCACCTCCTGTGGGGAGGCGCCGAGCCTGATGCCGGGGTAGCCGAGCAGATCCCAGCCGATGAAATCGCGGTTGCCGCCGTAGTAGGGGTCGCTGAACGTACCCTCGATGGTGTGGTCGCGGATCAGCTCGAAAAACGTGGCGGAATCCGGAGCGAAGCCGTCCAGTTCTCCGGCCTCCATTGCGGCCAGCAGGGCGTCCTGTTGTGTCCCGGTCAGGGCGGCAAACGCACGGCCATGACGTTGCAGGGCCTGTTCGTGCAGGGCGTTCAGGCCGGTGGCATAGGCACTGTTGCTGTCGCGCAGGTGAGAGCCCAGGCAGCGGTCCATGTAGTGTACTGCCCGTGCCTCCAGGGCGCCGGGGCCGTTTTCGTCCGACGGCAGGATGCGCATGGTGGCCGCTTCCAGGGTTTCGGCCTCCAGCGCGGTCAGGTTCTCCAGTGCCTCGCGCACGGGTATGGCGTTATCAGTGGGGTCCTGCGCTGCAACAGGGGCGGCGACCGAACCGCCGGCCACTGCCGCGCCCAACAGGCCGGCACCGCGCAACAGCGAGCGGCGCGAGGGATCCGTCACGCCTGCACGGCCGCGGCGGCTCACAGCTGGCCTCCCTGCCGGGCGCATGGTGTACGCTGGATGCTGCGGTCAGGTGACATCATCAAGGACCTCATTGTTTTTATTGTGGTCAGTAGCATTCTGACCACAATTCCGGAGTCAGGCAATCCCTTCCTTTTTCTTCGCCCTGAAACAGTGCGGCATGCACCAGATGTTACCGCTACCGGGGCGCCGGAAAAGTGTTACCACTATTCCCACTGCCTGAAGTGAAGAAATGATGCGACTGTAAGTAGTTGGTATATATAGATAATAAATTTTCCTGGTCTTGCAGAAAAAGTTGGCATCGCGATTGCAATAGGTAACACTGAGTGATCCCGATGGAGTCGTCAGCAACACGGCGACCCCGGTTAGCGACGAGAAGTCCCGTCGGGATCTTTTATCCGTTCATCCAAAAGGTGACATCCAAGGAGACCATCATGAAGATCAAGACAGCCATTACTACAACAGCCGCAACCCTTCTGCTGACTGCCATCAGCGCCCAGGCCGAGGAAACCCGCCTGGTCGGTGCCAGCGATTCCCCCGCGGCGGCTGTCTGCATCGCCGCCGTCGAGTCGGACATGGCCGCGCGCAAGGCCGCCAGAGAGCTTGGCGTTTTCAACTTCGACATGACCGGTCTGGTCTGTAATGGGATGCCTGTTTCCGAGTTCGTCGCGCAGTACCGTGCCACGGATATCGTACAGCCATCGAGTGAAATGACGTCACCTGAAATCGTCGCGTTCAGCGCCAACGATCAGTCGCCCGTGACCCAGTTGTGCATCGCCGCCGTCACTTCACCGGCGCGATTCGAGGAAGTCAGGCAGCAGCACTTCAGCAGGATCCGTTCCACAGAGTTGGAAGAGATGGTGCGGTGCAACAGCAAGCCGTTGTCAATCTTCGTCAGCGAGTACCGCAATCAGGAACTGACCGCTTCGCTGTGATGGTCGTGGTTGCCCGCCTTTACGCAACCCGGTGATCCCGGGGGACCGGGCCGGCAGGGATGCCGGCCCAGGCCTCTACCAATCTGCCCGTCATATTCTCATTTGCTTGTCTGGCACAACTGGTGCCGTCTGCCGGTCATGAATTCATGAGCCGGTTTCCAGCTCCCGCTCGATCAATCGATCGCCGGCTTCGTTGGTGACTACCAGGCTTATGCCCGGAACCGGTGTGCTCCAGTCCAGTTCGATCAGGCCGAAGTTGGCCTCCGCAAAGGCCTCCCCCCTGCGATGCCGGTTGGGGCTGATTGCTGTCCATTCCTCGGTCAGTCCGGAACTGGTCAGCTCGATCAGGGGCCACTCGCTGTCGGTCTGCCTGATGGTGCTCAGCTCGGCCCAGTGTACGTCGCCGGAGATGATCACGACAGGCTCTTGTTGGTAGCGGGACAGCAGGTCAATGAATCGCAGCCGCTCCCGGGGGAAATTGGCCCAGGTCTCCCATCCTGTGAACTCGGCCAGAAGCTGTATGCTGGATCCGATGATCCGCACATCCGCTTCCACCTGTAACTGCTCCTCCAGCCACTGCCACTGTTCTTCGCCCATCAGCACGGCATCACTGGCCAGGTTGACCTCGTAAGGGCCGCGGTTCTGCTGCTCCCTCCGGCGCAGGTGCGCCGGGTTCTGTATGCGGACCAGCTCGCTGCGCTCCCAGCGAAGATCCAGCAGTATGACCTGAACCCGCCGGCCGGGTGGCCCATACAGGTAGGAGGTATAGATGCCTCCCGGCTGGCTGCGCCGAGGGCTGTCCGCCGGCTCGCCGAAGAAATCCAGCATGATCCGGCGCGATGCGTCCCTGGCGGGATATTCGGCGCCGGCGTCATTCTGACCGTAGTCATGATCATCCCAGGTCGCAATGACTTCCGTTTCGGCGCGAAGTCGCTGAAAGCCGGGCTGTTCGCCCAGCGCGCGATACGCGGCGGCCAGTTCGGCCGGATCATCCGTATCGGCATAGACGTTATCGCCGAGGAAGACAAAAAGGTCAGGGTTGACCGCCAGCACCTCATTCCAGATCGGCTGCTCTTTTGTCTGATCAGCGCATGAGCCGAAAGCGATGCGTTGGACGTCCTGGGCTGCCGTGATGCATGGCAACAGCGACAGCAGGATGATGAGGCAGGGGCGTGTCATGGCAACAGTTCCTCCAGCGGCGGCGCCATGTCCGGATTGAAATCGCGTGGCGTCTCGCCCATCAGTTCCAGGACGGTGGCCGCGAGCTGACTGTTGCTGATGCAGTCGTCGCCGGTGGTCACCAGTCCACGGTTCCGTATTCCGGGACCGATCGCGGCAATCCATACAGCTTCCGAACCGACGATGCCGTCCTCATAGTGGGCCAGGGACTGCATGTAGTGGCTCAGGCTGCGTTTGCTGGCATGATGCCGCCAGGTCTCCAGCGGCTGCTCGCCCCGGCCGGGGTCCGTGGCGAGCAGCAGGACCGTGTTGTCGCGGTATCCTTCCGTGGATTGCACCATTTCCCAGACCTCGCGGATAAAGCGGTCTGTCCGGTGTGCGGCAAATATGTATTCATCGTACTGGCCATCATGGGCAAAGTCATCGGTCTCGCCGTAGGCGATATGAAGCAACCGTGGCTGCTCGCGCAGGAACCAGGACATGGCGTAGTGATGGGTGAATGCGTCATTGCGCACCGTGGGCCACGGCGTGGGTATGTCCTCATGCAATGTGTTCAACAGCCGCTCGTGGTCATCGGCGGGGGCGTCAAGCGGTGAAAACGCATTGACATGAACGCCGCTGCGTTCGACGTTATAGATGTAGGGGAACACGTCCCAGGAGCCGAAGGCGCCCGTCTTGCCCGCGTATTCGGGGCGGGATTCCAGCAACTCGTGTACTGTACGCTCGGGGTTCGGAAACTTCCGGTTGGAGTCAATGTTCTCATTGATGACGCCGGTAAGTATTTCCGAGTAGCCCGGGTAGGAAAAGTACCACGGGTTATCGATACGGGCACAGGAACCGGCATCGCGATTGCCGAAATGGATCCCCCGCTGGAATACCGTGTTGTGCAGGAATGGTAACAGTGTTTCGGCCCGCTCCCGGGCGGTTTCCCGCCAGAAGCGCTCCATCAGTTCATCGGACCGGGTGGAGTATTCTTCATGCGTGGCCAGTTCCCGGTCCAGCCCCCGGTATACTTCCTGCCAGCGAAGTCCGTCGAGGGTAATCAGCACCACATTCTCGGCCGCATGGACCGGGGTCAGCAGTACTGGAAGAAGAAGGGAAATGAGTCTTTTCATGTTCTGCTCCTCATGGAAGAAGGGCGGCACCGATCGTGCCGCCCTCCCGCCGGATGGTGTACTCAGAAATCCACGGTAGCCGTGAATGCCGCGGTACGGGGAGACCCGATCCAGGCCCCTCCACCGGATATGCCACCGAGATAGGACTCGTCGAACAGGTTGTTCACAACGATGCCAAAGTCATATCCCTGGAGATGCTCCGAGATCTGGTCTCCGCGAACATTGAGATAGAGATCCGATACGGTGTAATTGCCGGCTTCCCAGCTGTTGTCGCGGTTGACGAAGCGGTCTCCGACATATTTGGTGGACAGTCCGGCGTAGTACGGGCCACGATTCCAGTCCACGGACAGCACCCACATGGAATCCGGTGTGTTCACCACCTGGTTCCCCGGATAGATATCCAACGCGGCATCCGCCTCTGGTCCCAGTCCGGACCCGACGTAGACGGCGTCCGTATCGGTATACGAAGCATAGAGGGACCAGTTGGCATCGATATCGAAACTGCCGGCCAATTCGAATCCTTCGGCGTCTACACCGCCCACGTTGTCATAGCGTCCCGTCGTGCCAATGGTATAGTTGGGGATGCCACTTTCTGCCGCTGCCGGATCAAAGAACTCCAGCCGGTTCTCGAACTTGTTGTCGAAAATCACCGCGCTGGCCGTCATTCGTGAACTGACATAGCGCAGACCCAGTTCCAGGTTCTCGGCCGTTTCCGGTTCGATGACATCGTTGATTTCCCGCTCGAGGACCAGGTCCAGTGTGGGCTTGATGTTTTCCGAATAGCCGAAGAAGACCTCAAGGCCGTCCACCGGCGTTTCGTAGGTGGCACCGGTGCTGAACTGCGGGTCCGATGAGGAGTCGTAGCTCAGGTTGCCGGAGGCATCGAACAGGTCGTGACGCTCGTTCTCGACTTCGAAGTCGCGCAGGCCGATATTGATCGTCAGTGCGCCCACGAGTATCTGGTCCTGCAGGTACCACATGGTGGTGTCGCGCGGGAAAATCCGGTTGTACTGGATCCAGTAGGGTGGATAGTCGAATTCGATGCCAACACGTGCATCACTGAGTTTGTGCCAGTCACGCCATTCGTGGCGCTCGGA
>JAWLFN010000154.1:0-6863 GCA_041685555.1 Gammaproteobacteria bacterium
GCCAGCCAGCTCAGTCCACCGACCGTCGGTGCGGTCAGAAAAGCACTGCGCATGTGCACGCCATCGGCCTCCAGCTCCTGCTGTGCCTGGGTCAGGGTCGCCGTCACCGACTCGGCAAACGGCTCGCGCTCCAGCAGAACCCGTCCGTAGGATTCGGCAAAGATGACGAATACATCCTTGCCCCGCAGCCGTTCGAAGAGCCCTTCGCCAGAACGGTCCGCCCAGACATCCTCGTTGACGGTCTCGGCAAAGCTCCTGATGTCACGGATACTGTGAAGAGTATCCTGCCCGTGCAGGACCAGCTGGTCCCAGGCGTAGGTGTCGGCCCGCGACCAGCCTGCCACCTTCAACCCTCCCCAGACTAGCAACAACACCGCCATGACCATGCCGGAGAACCGTGGCGCCGACCGCAGAGCACACTGGATACGACCCAGCACGGCAAAGGCCAACCAGCACAGCAGCCCCGCGCCGCCCGCCATCAGCACCGCCACGCCAATGGCGGCGAAACCACCCAGCACCCCCGTCAACAGTCGACTGCCGTCGGCCAGCAGATGGCTGTCGAAGATCAGGTTGAAGGGTCGTGCAAAAATCTCATGAGTCACGAGGTCGGCGCCACGCAGCAGCAATCCGAGACCGAGCAACAGGGCCAACAGGATACGGAGGGCGTCACCAATACGCCCTGGCAACAACAGCAGAAACCCGATGACCATGAGTTCCAGTGGAAAAAAAATGAAGGCCGGCGGCGTGATCCATTCCAGACGATTGGGCAGGGTCAGCGCCAGAAACAGGCCGGCAAAGGCCGCCAGGGTCAGGAGTTGCCGGGCATCGGGGCGGTAGCGCAAAGTGGTATCCGTTATCGGCTGTCTGCAAAACTGGATACGCAGTGTACCGCAGGCCGGACCAGGATACATGCGATGGCCGCAACCGATGCTTTGCGTTTTCCCGGTTACGGCTCCAACGCGTCCAGCACCGCCTCGGTCAGCGCCCACACCGGTCGCGGCCCGCGGGTGGTCTCGCCCATGCGCAGCACAATCAGCTCCTGATCGGGCAGTATCACAACGTTCTGCCCCTCGAACCCGGACAGGTAGTACGCATTGGCCGGCAATCCGGGAAACGGCCGGTCCATCGGATCATCCGGCGAGCCGGCATTGAGCCAGACCTGGTAACCGTACTGGCCGTTTTCGGCCGGATCCGCCGGTGTCACGCTGGCCTCCACCCAGCCTTCCGGCAGGAGGCGTTCTCCGTTCCACACGCCATCCTGAAGGTACAGCAGGCCGAATTTCGCCCAGTCACGCGGGGTGGCGTACATGTAGGACGAGCCGACAAAGGTGCCGCTGGCATCGGGCTCCAGTACCGCTGAATTCATGCCCAATGGCCCGAACAGTCGCTCACGCGGGAAGTGGAAATAGCGCTGCCGGTCACCCAGCTCGTCATGCAGGATCCGGGAAATGACATTGGTCGTGCCACTGGAATAATAAAAAGTGCTGCCCGGCGGGTGTGCCAACGGCTTTTCCGCCGTGAAGCCGGCCGTGTCGCCGGTGGTGTAGAGCATCAGGATGACATCGGACATCGAACCGGCCGTGTACTCTTCTGAATATTCCAGGCCGCTGGACATCTGCAACAGATTCTCCAGCGTGATACCGCCGCGCTCATCGTCCGGGCTCTGCCATTCCGGCACCGGCGCCGGCGCATCCACCTGCAGCCGACCCTCGCCGACCAGCATACCGGTCAGCGCGGCGGTGACGGTTTTGGTCATGGACCAGCCCAGCTGTGGCATTTCGGCATGAAAAGGCTCGGCATACTGTTCGGCGACGATCCGTCCCTCATGGATCACCAGCACGGCTCGCGTATCGATGTCCTGGTCCGGCTCGATATCGTCGAAAGCGTTATCCACCGCGCGGTTGATCGCTTGCAGGTCGACACCCGGCAGGTCCGAGGGCAGTGTCACACGGTCACCCAGCGGCCACTCGGCTTCGGAGGGAGCGGGAGCCGCCGGAAACGCGTCCGGATCGTACTGCGCCTGCAATGCGTCGACCGTAGTGTCCTTCACCAGTGTACAGCCCAGGTGTTCCCGATACAGGGCTCGGACACTCTGGCCCATCCCTTCGCCAGAGACCACGTCACCGTCGATGCGGAAATTGACGCTGTCCTGCGCCGGGGTAGCGGATTCAACCGACCCGTCGGCCGTCGATTCCGTGTCCGGTGCGGGGTCGGGGTCGGGGTCGGAGCAGGCAAACAGAGCAGCAGAAACGAACAGCAGGGGCAGTTGGCGAAGTGACAGGCTCATAACGGACACCATCCGGTAACAAGTATCCGTTTACCCTAGTGGGCCATGCGGGAAATAAGGTAATGATCAGCCGGTCGACTTTCATAATCAGGTGAATCTGGTATCTTTGGCGGCTGGTACGCCACGCGGCGGCCCGGCGCCCGGAAACGCATCCCGAGTCATCCATGAAGCTGATCATCCAGATTCCCTGCCTCAACGAAGCCAAGACGCTCCCGGAGACACTGGCCGCCATCCCGCGCCAGGTGCCGGGCTTTGATACCGTGGAAGTGTTGGTCATCGATGACGGCTCCAGTGACGACACAGCGAGCACCGCAAAGGCGGCCGGGGCTGATCATGTGCTGGTGCTGGGCTGCAACATGGGACTGGCACGGGCCTTCATGGCCGGGTTGGAAAAGGCACTGGCCCTGGGCGCCGACATCGTGGTGAATACGGACGCCGACAATCAGTACAACGGTGCCGACATCCCGGCACTGGTGGCGCCGATTCTTGCCGGGGACGCCATGATTGTGGTTGGCGAGCGACCGATTTCGGAAATTGAAAGCTTCTCTCTCACCAAAAAGCTGCTGCAACGCCTGGGCAGCTGGGTTGTGCGAAAGGCATCCGGCACCCGGATACCAGATGCCCCCAGTGGCTTTCGCGCCTATCACCGCGACGCGGCAGCGCGAATGTATGTCATCAACTCCTACAGCTACACACTGGAAACCATCATCCAGGCCGGGCGGCACAACATTCCCATGGTCTCGGTGCCCGTCCGGGTGAATCCCGTGACACGGCCCTCCCGGCTGTTCCGCTCGATGCGCCAGTATGTGTTCCGTTCGGCCGGCACGATACTGCGCATGTTCGTGATCTATCGCCCGCTGGCGTTTTTCAGTTGGGTCGCCGTGGTGATCGGCGCCCCCGGGGTGCTGGGTATCGCCCGATTCCTCTGGTTCTACTCCCAGGGCGAGGGAAGCGGCCATGTACAGTCACTGGTCCTGTCCGGCGCGCTGCTGGCCATCGCGGTAATCCTGTTTGCTTCCGGGCTGCTGGCCGACCTGATCTCCGCCAATCGCGACATGCTGCAGGACATCCGCGCGCGGCAGCTGCGGCAGCGGCGCGGCAGCCAGGATCGGGAGAACGACGCATGAACAGGGGCTGGCAAGCTGACGGTCCGCGGCGCCCGGATCTGGCAGCCCTGGCCGTCGGATTCATTGTGCTGCTCGGGCTGCAGGTCGTTTTCATCCTGAGACACAACATCAACTGGGATGAGTTCTATTTCCTGTCCCTGGTCCATGATGCGCAGAGAGGGACACTGAGCAGCCCGCTACGAACCATTCACGTCCACCTGTTTGGCTGGGTAACCCGGATTCCCGGAAATGAAATACAACAGGTGATTGCCGGACGCTGGGGCATGTTTGTGGCCCAGTTGCTGACCCTGATGAGTCTGGTGGTCGCCGCCCGCCGTTTCGTGCCCACGGCCTTCGCGCTGCTGGCCGCATTGGCATGGCTGGCGACCGGCTTCACACTCACGCAGGGATTCAGTTTCCGCACCGACCCTCTCGCCACCGCTTTACTGATGGGGGCCATCGCACTGACCCTGACGCCTTCTTTGACGACGAAACGGGCAGTAATCGCCGGCAGCCTGGTGGGTCTGGCCGGACTGGTCACGATCAAGGCCGTGCTGTACCTGCCTGCCTTTCTCGGCGTACTGCTGTGGCACATGCGCCAGCATCATCTGTCCCGACTGGTTGTGCCCGTGGTAAGCGGCACAGCCTCCGCAGCGGTCTGTTTCGTGGCCCTGTATCTGCTGCATGGCTTTTCCCTGGGGATCGATCCGGCCGATGCCGTAGCCGGCAATACCGCATTCGCCGGACACGCGGGACGCTCCATGTTACTCGAGGCCGGGCTGCTACCGCGGGCGACAACGTTCCAGATCTGGCTGATGCTGAGTTTCAGTACTGTAGTGTTACTACTTGTGGGCTGTACAAGGGGGACCGTGGCACTGCTTTTCGCCGCCCCACTGCTGTCGGTGCTTTTCTATCGCAATTCCTTTGCCTATTTCTATCCGTTCATCACTGCACCGGCGATGATCACTCTGGCCATCGGGGCCCACGCCCTGAACCGCTGGTCGAGACCGGTTTTCCTCACGGTCTGCATGCTGATGCTGATCACCGCGATGCAGCAGACCACCCGCGGACTGCCCAAGGACCAGGTAGCACAGAGACAGACCCTGGCCGCCATCCATGAAACTTTCAACGAACCGGTTCCTTACATTGATCGCAACAGCATGGTCAGCTCCTTTCCCAAGCAGGGCTTCTTCATGACCGGCTGGGGTCTGAGCAACTACCTGAACCGGGGCGAACCGGTGATGGATGACCTGCTGGCGTCACAGGGACCACCACTGCTGCTGACCAACAGCCCCGCACTGCAGTCAGTATTCAAGCAGGACCAACAACAATGGTTACTGGAAGAGGATGTCGAGGTGCTGCGTCAGGCGTATATTCCCTACTGGGGGGCCATTCACATCGCCGGCCTCAGGGTCACTTTTCCATCGACGGGTGTGCAACAGCAGCTGGTCCGGATCACTGGCGACTACCGGATCGAGACAGACGGACCAGTGCGGATCAACGGCACCCTCCTTGAAAACGGCGAGACGATCATGCTGCAACGGGGTCAGAACCGGTTTACCGGAGAACCGCAAACGACAACCCGTCTGCTCTGGAACAACGCCGGCACAGCACCTGACGCCTCACCTCCGGAACAACCCCTCTACCACGGATTCTGATGCGCGTACTCTTCGATATCGTACACCCGGCCCACGTCCAGTTCTTTTCGCATCCCATACGCATACTGCAGGAACGCGGGGCGAAGGTACTGATCCTGTCGCGCCACAAGGACATCGTCTGTGAACTGCTCAATGAGTTAGGGCTGCCACACCGACCCGTCTCCCGCGCCGGTGCCGGCCTGGTGTCATTGGCCACGGAGCTGTTGCTGCGAGACATGCGGGTATTCGGTGAGTGTCGACGTTTTCGACCCGATGTGATGGTCGGCTACGGCGGCGTGGCCATCTCGCATGTCGGTCGTCTGCTGGGCATCCCCAGCGTCAGTTTCTACGACCATGAAGCTGCCACATTGCAGATCCGGCTGACCTGGCCATTTATCGACCACCTCTACGTTCCGGAAAGTTACACCGCCCACGTCCCGGCCGGCAAGACACAGCGGTTTCCCGGAACAAAGCACCTGTCCTACCTGCACCCGGACATGTTCACGCCCTCGCGTGAAACAGCGCTGGCTGCCGGACTGGATCCGGCACGCCAGAACTTTCTCGTCCGCGTGGTATCGTGGAATGCCAATCACGATGTGGGCAAGTCCGGTCTGTCGGATGCCCAGCTCCAACGACTTGTGCATCGCCTTTCCCGCAGAGGTCATGTCCTCATCAGCAGTGAGCGTGAGTTGCCCGAAGAACTTCGACCCATGCAGTATCAGGGGCGGCTCGCGAGCATGCATCACCTGATGGCGCATTGCGATCTCGTCATCGGAGACAGTCCGACCATGGCCGCCGAGTCGGCCATACTGGGCGTTCCGGGAGTCTGTATCGGCCTGGACCGGCTGGGCTATGTGAGCGAGTTGCAGAATGCGGGGCTGCTGCACTGGTTCGACGCCAGTCAAGCGGGCGCCATCGATGCTGTCATCGACGGCTTCGAACAGTACATGGACCACGATGCTCACCGGAAGCGACTGGAACACTACCTTTCGGACAAGCCGGACCTGTCCGGCTTCGTGGTGTCAGCTATCGAGAAACAGGTCCGCGGCTGACACGGCCTCCGGCATGCATTGAGCCACTGCTGCGACAATACGCCCCATCCACAATTCAACCGGACCGTCTATACTGCCAGTACCATCCGCACAGAGTCAGGCTTGCAGATCATGAACAGATCATTACTGAGAAACGCTTTGTGGCTGTCCTTGTTGAGCACCGCACTTCCCATGATGAGCCATGCGCAACTGGAAAGCGGACCATCGACACCGGCCGCGCAGACACCATCGGCTGACTGGATCATGCCCAGAACCGGATACGGTCAACCCGACCTGCAGGGTACCTGGTTCTACGGTTCACGCACGCCACTGCAGCGACCGGCCAAACTGGGGCTGAAGCAAACCTATACACCCGACGAGGTGGCGGCCATCGAGAACCGGATGCTGGAACGCAACCGGATGCTGGATGCCCCCCGGGATCCTGACCGGGGTCCGCCGGAGCGCGGCGCGCGTATTGGAATGGAAGCCGACGACGAGTTTCTGGCGCACTGGCAGGACGCGAAGCTACCGAAATTGAACGGTGAATACAGGACATCGATCATCATTGAGCCGCCGGATGGCAGGGTTCCGGTGCGGGAGGATTTCCAGGACCACAATGCCCGGCAACGGGCCGCAGGCCTCGGCACTACCGACGGTCCGGAAGGTCAGCCACTGAGTGGTCGCTGCCTGGCATTCGGTTCCGCGATACCGTCAATGACACCGATCATGATGAACGCCAACATGCAGATCGTACAGAATCAAGATCATGTCATGATCATGACCGAGATGGCGCATGACGCGC
>JAWLFN010000007.1:0-27412 GCA_041685555.1 Gammaproteobacteria bacterium
ATCAGTTCCTGACAGTAAGCCTGTTCAAACAGGAGCAGACTGACCAGCGAACTGGCACTGGTATCCCGGATGAACAGCCTGATGGCGCGAGGCAGGTCTGTGGCATGCCGGCTGGCGATGGTGTTCAGATCGATACTGGGCGTGATTTCCAGCAATTCCACCGGACGCAGCGCCGGATCCGGGCTGGACTGACAACTGGCCAGCAACCGGTTGAACCGCCGCAGCACTGCCATGTCACTCTCCAGCGTGTCGACAAAGGCACTGTTCAACACATGACCAATGATCTGGCCCAGTGAGGGATGGTACAGGGGAGATGCGTCCTCCACCCACTCTGTGTTGGCACCGCTGACTCCGATGGCCAGGATGCGGTCGGCACCCAGCCGGATGGCCGGGCTCAATGGGGCCAGTTGCCGGATAGCCCCATCGCCGTAGTACTCATGACCGATCCTGACGGCCGGAAAAAGTGTGGGAATGGCGGTGGAAGCCAGCAGATGGCGGATACTGAGTCCCGTGTTCACCCCCACCCGGTGAGGCCGGTCCCAGTCCGGAATGTCGCGGCAGGTCTGGAAGAAGGAAACGGAATTTCCGCTATAGTAGCCGGATGCCGTGATGCTGATCGTCTCCAGATAGCCGGCCTCCATGTTCTGTTGCAGTCGTCCCATGCGCAACACGTTGGTCAGCAGCTCTTCCAGCGGACTGTTGTCGAGCAGAGATACCGGGTGTCTGGCCTTGCGGTTGAAGAGAAAAGAGAATGCCCAGTTGGCGGCATTTCCGAGCAGGCCGCGTGTATCCAGCCGGTACACCTGACTGCTGTCAATATGCCGCCAGATATACTCCAGGGTCCGGACGCCGGTCCGCAGCCGCTGGGCGTGGGTGGCCAGTGAGGCGGCATTCAGGGCACCGGCGGACGTGCCGGCGATGATGTGAAAGGGATTGGGCGAGTCCTTGGGCAGGGCAGTGGCGATGCCGCGCAGTACGCCGACCTGGTAGGCGGCTCTGGCACCGCCGCCAGACAGTACCAGGCCAAATCGGGGCGAGTCGTTCGGGTCGCTGCTCACAATGGTTCCTTGATTGCGCCATGCCCGGATTGCCGTGACACCGCATCCTGTAGATGGTTCCCTGAACGGGAACGGGGCTGTATTCTAATACCTGTCGGGCCGCAATGTCAGTGTCCGGTTTTCCCATCATCACGCGCAACAGCCGAAACAGGAGTACGCAGGCCGGTGAGCAAGCGATCCGATCCAGACCACAGCGAATCCAGAACGACTGACAGGAACGATCCGCCCGAGCGACTGGTCATCGCCATTTCGTCCAGGGCCCTGTTCGACCTGTCGGAAAGCCACCGGGTCTTTGAGGACGAGGGCCTGGAGGCCTACCAGGCTTATCAGATCACGCATGAGGACGAGCCATTGGCGCCCGGCGTGGCCTTCAATCTGGTCCGTAAATTCCTGGGCCTCAATGACCTGATCGGGGGGCCGCGCGTGGAAGTGATCCTGTTGTCGCGCAACAGCGCGGATACCGGGCTGCGGATCTTCAATTCGATCGAACACTATGACCTGGCAATCAGTCGCGCCGCCTTCTGCGGCGGTGACAGCCCATACCGTTACATCAATGCCTTCAACAGCCACCTGTTTCTGTCGGCCGATGGAGCCGATGTGCGTCAGGCCCTGGAGTCCGGCGTGGCGGCCGCCACGATTCTGCCCTCCGCCGGGCGTTGGCAGGAAGAACCTGGAGTGCTCAAGTTTGCATTCGATGGTGACGCAGTACTGTTCTCCGACGAGGCCGAGAAAATCTACAAGAGTAGCGGTCTGGAGGCTTTCGCGAAAAGCGAGAAACTGGCCGCGTCACGACCGTTGTCCGGGGGGCCATTCAAGCCCTTTCTGGCCGCGTTGCAGCAGCTGCAGATGGAGTTCCCGGCCGGTGAGGCGCCCATTCGCACCTGTCTGGTCACCGCGCGTTCCGCCCCGGCGCATGAGCGCGTGGTCCGGACTCTGCGGGCATGGAACATCCGCATTGATGAATCGCTGTTTCTGGGGGGCATGGCCAAGGGCCCGTTTCTCAAATCCTTCGGCGCCGATGTCTTCTTCGACGATCAGGAGGGGCACTGTGAGTCGGCCCGGGAGCTGGTGGCCACCGGACATGTGCCGCATGGAGTGGCCAACGAGCCGGAGGCGCAGCGGTGAAATTGCAGCAGCTGCGCTACCTGGTGGAAATCAGCCGTAACGATTTCAGTGTCTCGGCCACCGCCCGTCGACTGCATACTTCCCAGCCCGGCGTCAGCAAACAGATTCTGGCGCTCGAGGACGAACTGGGTGTGACACTGTTCACACGACACGGCAAGCAGATTACGGGATTGAGTACAGCGGGTGAGGAAATCCTGGCGATGGCCGAGCAGGTATTGCACACCACTCGCAACATCCGCGATCTGGCGCAGGAGTATTCTGATCCGAAGCGGGGACGGCTCTGCATCGCCACCACGCATACACAGAGCCGGTATGTGTTACCGCCGGTCATACGGGAGTTCATTGGCCGTTATCCGGACGTGAACCTGAACCTGCAACAGGGCACTCCGGTGCAGATTGCGGAAATGGCGGCGCGTGGTATGGTTGATTTTGCAATCGCCACCGAAGCCATGGAGTTGTTCAGCGATCTGATCATGCTGCCCTGCTATCGCTGGAATCGGAGCATACTGGTGCCCGACGGACACCCGTTGCTGGCGCTTCAGCGGCCGCTGACGCTCGAGGATGTGGCGCGATGGCCCATAGTGACCTATGTGTTCGGTTTCACCGGGCGTTCCCAGCTCGATGAAGCCTTCCAGCATCGGGGGCTGACGCCCAATGTCGTGTTCACCGCGGCGGATGCGGATGTCATCAAGACCTATGTGCGGCTGGGGCTGGGTATCGGCATTGTCGCCAGCATGGCCTATGAGGAAGAGCAGGACATCGGGCTGCGGGCGTTGGATGCCGGTCACCTGTTTGATGACAGTGTCACCCGGATCGGTTTCCGCCGTAATACGGTGATGCGCAGCTACATGCGGGATTTCATCCAGCTGTTTGCCTCTCAGCTTGAAGCACCCCTGCTGGACCGTCTTCTGGCCTGTCGCACGCAGAGCGAGGTCGATGCCCTGTTGGAGGACCAGCCGGTTCCCCCGTATTGAGTCCCGGGTGTTACCCGCTCAGGAGTTTCCGCGCGCAATCAGGTTATCCCGGTGCAGACCGCATTCCCGTGCGGTCTCTGCCTCCCACCACCAGCGCCCCTCGCGTTCGTGCTGATTGGGACCGATGGGGCGCGTGCAGGGCTCGCAACCGATGCTGACAAAGCCCCGGTCGTGCAGGGGGTTGTAGGGCAGGTCGAACATGCGGATATATTCCCAGACCTGCGCGGAGGTCCAGTTGGCAAAGGGGTTGAATTTCAACACGGTGTGTTCGGCGTTGGAGGCATTGCGGTCGATCTGTGCCACCGGTACCTCGGTACGGGTTGGACTCTGGTCGCGGCGCTGTCCCGTGATCCACGCATCCACCGTGGCCAGTTTTCGCTTCAGGGGCTCGATTTTACGGATGCCGCAGCACTCCTCGTGGCCGTCGCGGTAGAAACTGAACAGCCCCTTGCGGTTGACCAGGTCCTGAATGGCTCCGGTGTCGGGGTAGAGAAATTCCAGCCGGAGAGCATAAGTCTCCCTCACTTCATCGATGAACCGGTAGGTTTCCGGATGCAGGCGCCCGGTATCCAGAGTGAACACTGGAATGTCCCGACGCAGTTTCCACGTCATCAGGACCAGTGCCACATCTTCGGCACCGCTGAATGACACGGTGATATTCCCGACCTGGTCCAGGACTTCCTTCAGAATTGCCCGCGGCTCCATGGTCTGGAAGCGCGCATCGGTCTCTTCAATGTTGTCCGGTGTGATCATCGGCGGTTCTCTTTGCTTCAGCTATCGCGGAGAGGAGCGCATTCTGAAACAAAAGCCGGTCGGCGTAAAGCGCCCAGCACCAGTGGGCCTTGCGGCCGGAGATGATGTAGAATTCCGATCTTTCTACGGATCTGTCTATTGAGGTGTCTCTTGGAAATTGCCTGTCTTGACCTGGAAGGGGTACTGGTGCCGGAAATCTGGATCGGGTTTGCCGAGCGGACCGGCATCGATGAATTGCGCGCGACCACCCGGGACATTCCCGACTATGATGTGTTGATGCAACAACGCCTGCGGCTGCTGCGCGAGCACAACCTGGGATTGCCGGATATCCAGCAAGTCATTGCCGGACTGTCACCGTTGCCCGGCGCTGTGGAGTTCGTCGACTGGCTGCGGGAGCGCTTCCAGGTAGTGATCCTGTCCGACACATTCTACGAGTTCTCCCAGCCATTGATGCGTCAGCTCGGATTCCCGACGCTGTTCTGCCACCGCCTGGTGGCGGACGAACAAGGGCGTATCGTCGACTATCGGCTGCGTCAGAAAGACCCCAAACGACAATGCGTG
Source organism: Gammaproteobacteria bacterium (assembly GCA_041685555.1). GTDB lineage: Bacteria > Pseudomonadota > Gammaproteobacteria > Pseudomonadales > Pseudohongiellaceae > PWQG01. The sequence goes on from JAWLFN010000007.1 coordinate 4,472, forward strand.
AAGGCATTCCACAGTCTGCAGTTCCGTTGCATTGCCGCTGGCGACTCGTACAACGATACCACCATGCTGGCCGAGGCCGATGCCGGCATCCTGTTCAGTGCCCCTGACAATGTGATCCGGGAGTTTCCCCAGTTCCCGGCCGTGCATGACTATGAAGCGCTGAAGCAGGCATTTGTGGAGGCCAGTGAACGCGGTCTCACCCTGTAATTCAATATCATGTCATCTGTAAGATAATGATTCCAGGTTGCTGATCAAAAGAGATATTTTATCAATCGACTCCTGGTATTCCAGATCGCCATCGGAGTCCGAAACGATACCGCCACCGCCCCAGCAGTACACATGCTCATCGTCGCAGGCCAGGGTGCGGATGGCGATATTGCTGTCGAGATTGCCATCAAACCCGGCCCGAATGATACTGCCGCAATAGACCGAGCGATGATCCGGCTCCAGCGTGTCGATGATCTCCATGGCGCGGATTTTGGGCGCTCCGGTGATCGATCCTCCGGGGAAACAGGCCCGGAGCAGGGCCAGGGCGTGGTCGCCTTCGCGCAGGCGTCCGGTGATGGAGCTGACCAGGTGGTGCACGGCGTTGTAGGACTGCAGTTCGAACAGTGATGTGACCTGCACGCTTCCGGTCTGGCAGCGGCTGCCCAGATCATTGCGCAGCAGGTCCACAATCATCAGGTTCTCCGCCCGGTCCTTGGCACTGCAGCGCAGTGAATCGGCAAGTGCCCGGTCCTCATCGCTGGTCAGGCCGCGCCGGCGTGTCCCCTTGATCGGCTGGGTCAATACCTGCCGGTCCTCCACCCGGAGAAACCGCTCGGGAGAAAGACTGAGAACGGCCCCTCCGGGGGTGGGTCGCAGATAGGCGGAAAAAGGGCTGTGGCTGTTCCGACGCAGATGCAGGTAGGCCGACAGGGGATCACCGGTATAGGCGGCATGGAAGCGCTGCGCCAGGTTGGCCTGATAGCAGTCGCCGGACCGGATCCACTCCATGAGCCGGTCAAAAGCTTGCAGGTAGGTATTGTGATCCATGCTGGCGCGGAACGGGGTCGACAGCCGGAATCGTTGTGATGGATTCGGCACGGGTGCCCGAAGCGCCGCGCGCACCCGCTGACGGACGTGTTCAGAGCAGTCCGGCAGGAAAAACAGTGTGCTGCGATGCTGTTGATGGTCGACTGTCAGCGCCCATTGATACAGCCCCAGATGCACTACCGGCAACCTGGGTTGTGGATGCTCCTCGGCCTCCGGGCGGCGGCGGAACGTTATCAGATCCTGTCTGGTTTCATAGCCCAGGTGGCCGATGGCACCGCCCCGGAAAGGCAACTGCCGCAGACGCTGGTCCGCCAGCACATGGGCCGGTGGCGTGTGGGTTGTCAGCCATTGCTGTATCTGTGCAAAGGGATCTGCTCCGGCGTTTTCGGCAAGGGAAGCCTGACTCAGGACCGCGGCCGGCAGGGCCGACAGAATATCAAAGCGGGCATGTGGTTGTGGACTGAGACCACTGTCCAGGAAGGCGGCGCCCTCCAGGACCGCCAGACGCCGCATCCAGGGCGCGCTGTCCCGGTGGTAGGGCAGTGACTCCACTTCCAGTGCTGGCATGCGGGCTCCGGTCAGTTCAGCGGGCGCACGCGGATGTCGATACCTTCATCCAGCGCCTGCCAGTCACCGGTATCGATCCGTTGCTGTGTGCCCGTGTCCGGATCGGCCTGCGCGTCAGCCGGATGGATGACGTGGGAGACCTGCAACCTGCGTTGTACGGCCTCCACCCGGAAACTGAGTTGATTGTCCGTTTCCACTTCCGTCGTCGCTTGTCCATCATCAGTCGGGGCCGCGACGGGCAGATCCAGGCGGATGAGTTGTCCCGCCTCGACCAGCAGATCGCGTATGACCGGCGCGGGAGCGTCGTCTCCGGACTGTTCCGCGGGTACATCGATGGACAGGGTGACCTCCAGTTGTCGGATCGGGGCATCCAGGGTATCAAGCTGCTCGTGTATGCGGCTTCTGGTGCCGTCCGTGGCCGCCACCACCAGCCAGTCGCCGATCACACCGATGTGCTCCTGTTCGCGCAACAAGGGCGCCAGTGCCTCACGGATCCCGGAAGGATCACGGTGGTCGATCTGAAACCGCTCGACACGCAATACATTGCCGCCACCCTGCGCCTGCCCCGATACAGGCAGGAGCGCGGTCAGGCACAGTATTGCCATCATCACGATTGTCGGCAGGGATGTAACCGCGTCAGTCGGTGTCCGGATCATCATAGGGTGGCTCCTTCAGCAGGCTGCCCTGATTGTACAGGGTCTCCAGCAGTGACATGACCGCGTCGGGGACAGGCCGGTCCGCTGGCAGAGTGATTTCATCATGACGGTGATCGCACAGGGTTTCCACCAGTGGAAGCAGCGTGAGCGGGCAATCCAGCGAATGTCCGTCGGCAAACACCTGCAATCGCTCGGTGTGACGGGTGAAAGCGAAGCGGGCTCCGGGGGCCTTGTACAGTGGTAGCCGGTTCCGCAGGTGCGCAGGCAGATCGGTATCGGCTTCATCTTCCAGCAGTAGATCCGGGTAGCGTGGCTGTGTCATGTGCTCGCCAAACCAGGTAACAAAATCATCATCCTGCATGATATTATTGATAATCTGCTTTAATTGTTGACCGGTTTCCGCCTGAATCTCGCCAATACGGGCCGGCAGCTCCGGGCGCCGGTCCTGGAAACGCGCCTCGGGCGGACATCGTTCGGCAAGGAATGTGGCCAGCCCCGTGATGATCTCGGCATGAGCGGGTGCCCTGAAGCCGACCGACCAGGTCAGCGACGTGCCGACGGCCACGCCGTGATGGGCGTAACGGGCCGGAATATAGAGAATGTCGCCAGTCTGGACTTCATATTCCTCCGTGGTTTCGAATGACCGCAGCAGGCGCTGACCACTGGATTCATCGACGTCCGTCGCCGAATCGCAGACCGGCCCGATCCGCCAGCGCTTGCTGCCACTGCCCTGGATCAGGAACACATCATAGTAGTCGAAGTGGGGGCCGGCACTACCGCCGTCACCCGAGCAGCTGGCCATGATGTCGTCCAGACGCCATCCTGGCAGAAAGTCGAAGGCCTGCAGCAGCGCGTGGGCGGACGGGTGCCACTGGTCGACGGCCTGCACCAGCAGACAGAAATTGCGTATACCCAGGTCCGACAGTCGTTGCGGGTCAAAAGGCCCGTGTTCCAGCCGCCATTCCTGTCCGTCGTCATCGTGCAGGATCAGCCGCGATTCCACCGATGCCTCGCAGGCCAGGCCGGCCAGTTCGTCGGCATCCAGCGGATCCGTGAACGGGGCCTCGCCCCGAATCAGCAGGGGGCGCTTCTGCCAGTAATCACGCAGAAACGCGGAACGGTCGAAGCCCTCCGGAAACAGGTGCATGGAGTTCAGATGTCACCCGCCTGGTCTTTCGCGTTGCCGGTATAGGTTTCGGGACGCAGTGTCCGCAGTTGTTGACGGGCCTCCTCGGGGATCTCCAGCGAATCGATGAAAGTGGACAGTTTCGCGGCATCGATACGTTGGCCTCGCGTCAGTTCCTTGAGCTTCTCGTAGGCCTGCTCGACACCGTAGCGACGCATCACGGTCTGCACCGGTTCGGCCAGTACTTCCCAGGCATCGTCCAGATCGGCCTGCAATCGATCCGTATTGACGCTGAGTTTGCTCAGGCCTTTCAATGTGGCCTGGTAGGCGATGGCACTATGGGCGAAACCGACACCGATGTTGCGCAGCACCGTGGAATCGGTCAGGTCACGCTGCCAGCGCGAGATGGGCAGCTTTTCGCCCAGATGCCGCATCACGGCGTTGGCGATACCGAGGTTGCCCTCGGAGTTCTCGAAATCGATGGGATTGACCTTGTGCGGCATGGTGGAGGAGCCGACTTCGCCGGCCACGGCGCGCTGCCGGAAATAGCCCAATGAAATGTAGCCCCACAGATCGCGGTCCAGATCGATCAGCACGGTATTGAATCGACAGATGGCGGCAAACAGCTCGGCGATGTAGTCATGCGGCTCGATCTGGGTTGTATACGGGTTCCAGGTCAGACCCAGGCTTTTCACGAAAGTGGATGCGCATTTGGCCCAGTCGACGTCCGGATAGGCAATGAGGTGAGCATTGTAGTTGCCCACCGCGCCGTTGATCTTGCCCAGAATGTCGCCGGAAGCAAACTGATCCATCTGGCGCTGCAGACGATGGACGACATTGGCGAGTTCCTTGCCGACTGTGGTGGGGGAGGCGCTCTGACCATGCGTGCGGGACAACATGGGCTGCTCTGCCTGAGCATGAGCCAACTCACGCAGGCGCTCGATGAGCTTTTCCATCAGCGGCAGCATGACCAGATCCCGTCCGTCGCGGAGCATCAGGGCATACGCCAGATTGTTGATGTCCTCTGACGTACAGGCAAAATGGACGAATTCACTCTGGGCCGCGGTATCGGGATGCTTCGATATGTTTTCCCGGATGAAGTACTCGACCGCCTTCACGTCGTGATTGGTGGTCGCCTCAAGCTCCTTGACCCGGCGGGCGTCCTCCATGGAGAAGTTCTCCACCAGGCTGTCGAGCAGGGCGGTGCCCGCCGCGCTCAGCGCGGGTGCTTCGGTGATCTCTGGATCGGCGGCAAGTTGTTGTAACCAGCGCACTTCGACGATCACGCGGTAGCGGATCAGGGCGTACTCACTGAAGTAGTGGCTCAGGTCTTCCACCTTGTTGCGGTAACGACCGTCAACAGGTGAAATGGCGCTGAGATTGTCGAATGCGATGGTACTCATGATGCGGAATCGTCCTCGGTTGGCGAATAGGAGTTGAGCCGGATCAGGCGGCGCCGGATCGTGGCGATGGTGTCCTTGATGCGTTTCTTGTACAGGAACAGTTGCCAGCGGCGACCACCCAGCTGGTGCCACAATACGGCGGAGCGGATACCGGCCAGTAACAACGCCCGGATGCGATCCGCCACTTCCTGGCGGCGCAGGTGCTCCGGATTGCCGGCCACGTGGATCCGGAAGGTCAGATTGCTCAGTGTCTCCTGATAGAGTCGTGACAATTCCAGATAATCGCTGTCTTCATAGACGACGGGCAACTCGCCATGCCAGTGCGTGGCCATGGTCTCCAGCCGCCGGCGGATGGTGTTCTGCATGTTGTCATTGCGCAGGAATTTCTTCTGCAATACCAGCAGGCCCAGCAGATAGCGGGCTTCCTCGGCATGTTCCTTCAGGCCCTGACCATCCAGACTCTCCTGCAGAGCCTGCAGCCCCTTGCTCAGGGCGGCGGGATCAGAGTAGATGTCGGCGACGCTGCCGGGATCGGTGATGAACAGGGTCCGTACGAGGCCGCCCAGCTGTTGTTCGTTGACCCGTCCCCTGGTGGCGAGTTCATGGACCAGAACGGCGCACTGCATGGTCGCGCCCAGCGCCATGTTACGGTATTCCCAGTCGCTGAACCCCTCAGTCCTGCTGGTGGATGTATTGCTCAATGACAGCTCCTCCGAGACAGATGTCGTCCTGATAGAACACGATGACCTGGCCGGGCGTCACCGCGCGTTGTGGCTGGTCAAATATCACGGCCAGGTGGCCTTCGCCGCAATCGTGCACGGTACAGCTCTGGTCCGGCTGGCGGTAGCGGATTTTTGCCGTACAGCGCAATGGCATGGGTGGCGCGCCGTTGATCCAGTTCATCCGGGAGGCCCGCAGTCCCTGTGAATAGAGCCTGGGATGATCGTTGCCCTGGGCCACGACCAGCACGTTGCGCTCCAGATCCTTGTCCACCACGTACCACGGCGCCTCACTGTGATGGGGCAGGCCGCCGATGCCCAGGCCCTGACGCTGACCATACGTATGATACATCAACCCCTGGTGTTCGCCGACGCGCTCTCCTTCAGTGGTTTCGATCTCGCCCGGCTGGGCCGGCAGATAGCGTTGCAGGAAGTCACTGAAGCGCCGCTCGCCGATGAAACAGATGCCAGTGCTGTCTTTCTTGTCGTGCGTCCGGAACCCGTGTTGCTCCGCGATGCGCCGCACCTCGCTTTTCTCCAGTTCACCGACCGGGAACAGGCTTTTTGCCAGGCTCGCCTCGTTCACGGCACACAGGAAGTAGCTCTGATCCTTGTTGGCATCCAGGCCCTTCAGCAGACGGGTATGGCCGTTTTGTTCCGCCTTGCGTACGTAATGTCCGGTGGCGATCCGCTCACCACCCAGCATCAGCGCGTATTCCAGAAAGGCCTTGAACTTGATCTCGCGATTGCAGAGGATGTCGGGGTTGGGTGTGCGGCCGGCGCGGTACTCGCCGAGGAAGTACTCGAATACGTTGTCCCAGTACTCAGCGGCGAAATTGGCGGTGTGCAGATGGATGCCCAGGCGGTCGGCCACCGACTGTGCGTCCGCCAGATCGGCGCGGGCCGTACAATATTCGGTGTCATCATCTTCCTCCCAGTTCTTCATGAACAGGCCTTCGACCGGGTAGCCCTGTTGCTGGAGCAGCAGGGCGGCAACGGAAGAGTCGACGCCGCCGGACATGCCGACGATCACTTTGGGCAGTTTTGCCATGGGTACTGTCAGTGCTCTGTAAAGGGACTGTGCGAAGAGGGCGCCATCTTATCGTAAATGGCTGATAAATGCTTCCCCGGAGGTCGGTGGGCTTTCCATTCGGGCAACGGAAAAGCGATAATCTGCGCTCTGACAGACATTCGGTCGCCAGCCGCGACCGAGGCAGTAGGGAGTATCGCATGAGTGAACTGACACACCTGGATGCGCAGGGCCGTGCCCGGATGGTGGATGTGGGGCAGAAGGAGGTCACACAGCGCAGTGCGCGGGCCCGGGCGGTGGTGCACATGGGCGCGGAGACCCTGGCCATGATCGCGCGGGGCGGGCACAGGAAGGGTGATGTACTGGCAGTGGCCCGGATCGCCGGTCTGCAGGCCGCCAAGAAAACCGCCGACCTGATCCCGCTGTGTCATCCGCTGATGCTCAGCGCCGTGAACGTCGATATCGAGCTCGACACCGACCACAACCGCGTCATCATCGAGACGGAATGTCGGCTGGCCGGGCGCACCGGAGTGGAAATGGAAGCACTGACGGCCGCCTCGGTGGCGGCACTGACCCTCTATGACATGTGCAAGGCCGTGGACCGCGGCATGGTGATCGATTCCGTCTGCCTGCTGGAAAAGGCCGGTGGTCAATCCGGTCATTATCAGCGCGGCACCGATTGACGACAGGGGATACTATGCTGGATGTACTGTTTTTTGCCAGTCTGCGCGAACAGCTGGGTACCGATAGAGAAGAGCTGGCCCTGCCGGACGGTGTGAGTGACGTCGATGGGCTGGCCCGGCATCTGGCGGCGCGGGGCGGTGAGCCATGGCGTGCTCTGCTGGATCCGGAGCGGGTGTTGGTGGCGGTTGATCAGACCATTGTCGATCGTCGCCATGCGCTGGAAGGGAACGAGGAGGTGGCGTTCTTTCCGCCCGTGACCGGAGGATGAGATTCATGACGATCAGCGTGCAGCACGAGGATTTCGATGTCGGAGAGCAGTACCGGGCATTGGAGTCGGAAGCCAGCAATGCAGGCGCCATCGTGACCTTTACCGGGCTGGTGCGTGAGTTCTACGATGACACGGGTCGCGATGAACCCGCGGTGCAGAGCCTGACGCTTGAACATTACCCTGGCATGACGGAAAAGGCGCTGCAGAAGATCGCGGTGCAGGCCGAGGAACGCTGGCCCCTGCAGGCCTGCCGGATCATCCACCGGGTGGGTGAACTGCATGGGGGCGAGCGTATCGTTTTCGTCGGCACAGCCAGTGCGCACCGGGCGGCCGCGTTCGAAGCGGCCTGCTTCATGATGGATTATCTGAAGACACAGGCGCCGTTCTGGAAAAAACAGCAGCGTGGCAAGCACACCGAATGGGTGGAGAGCCATGATACCGACCACGAAGCGGTCCGGCGCTGGAGTCTGGCTACACTGAAGCGGTGATCATACGGCTTTTGCCGGGTTGCAGGCCGTCCAGGCGGAATTCACCGACCTGTACACGTACCAGGCGAAGCGTGGGAAAGCCGGTGGCGGCGGTCATGCGCCGCACCTGACGATTACGGCCTTCGTACAGGATGATCTCGATCCATGACGTCGGGATATGCTGTCGCTCACGGATCGGCGGATGACGGGGCCAGAGGGATGGTGGATCAAGCCGTCTGACGCGGGCCGGGCGGGTCATTCCATCCTTGAGTCGCACACCGGCGCGGAGCGTCCGCAGGGCCGTCTCATCGATGTCCCCCTCCACCTGCGCCCAGTAGGTCTTGCCCAGTTTGAATCGGGGATCGGCAATGCGCTGCTGCGTGCGCCCGCAGTCGGTCAACAACAGCAGCCCCTCGGAGTCACGATCCAGCCGGCCAGCCGCATAGAAACCGGGCGCGGCGATATGATCCGCCAGCGTTGCGCGGCCATTGCCGTCAGTGAACTGCGACAGCACCTGGAAAGGCTTGTTGAACAGTAGTATACGTGCCATGAAATCACCGGCTATCAGCGTGCCGACAGCCGGTGGTTTCTGTCAGTACTGATCCTGGGAATTCCCGGACCGGGCCGCCACACTGTGCGTTGCAGTCTCGGCCGAACCGTTTGCACGGTTTCCACTGCCCGCCGTGGGACGATTTTCCTCTTCGTCACCGGATTGACTGGCATCCTCTACCGGTCGGATATTGGCCGCGTGCAATCCCTTGGGGCCTTCCACCGTATCGAAAGTCACGGCCTGGCCGGCTTTCAATGTCTTGTAGCCATCCATCCAGATGGCTGAATAATGAACGAACAGATCAGCGCCACCGCCGTCGGGAAGAATGAAACCAAAGCCTTTGGCATTATTGAACCATTTCACTTGCCCCGTGCTCATACGGATACTCCCTCATTACTTCTAATTGTTATTCTATTGACGATCTGTAAATGATCGTCTGAAACATTCTGCAACAATTCAAATGTTGAAATCAACACGATATTGCGCCGACCGCGCCATCCGGAAAGATTCTGCCGCTCCGTCGGGTTTACTGCCAGAGGAATACTTGTGTCGCCAGCCCGGCGGCAAGGTACAATGGCACTTCCATCCCGCAGAGGACATTGGCAGTATAGTGAGTGAAATGACTGACAGATTTCCGATCATCCGGGGCACGGATCCCGGTCAGGGTGATGGCGCCGGACAACCCGGTCAGGATGATTCCCTGACCACAGAGGCCTCGAAGCCCAAGGTGACCAGGCCGCCGTTGTACAAGGTGGTCTTGCATAATGATGACTATACCCCCATGGATTTCGTGGTGGATGTACTTTGTACATTCTTTGCCATGGACATGGAGAAGGCGACTCAGATCATGCTGGCGGTACATACCCGCGGCAAAGCGGTCTGTGGCGTCTATACCCGGGATGTGGCGGAGACCAGGGCCGAGCAGGTCAATGCCTATTCCCGTGAACACGAGCAGCCCCTGTTATGTAATGTAGAGGTCGAGAGTTGAGCCTCACATCGCCATGCCAAGCCGACGTACCGGAGTACAGAGCCCATGTTGAGTAAAGATCTGGAAATCACCCTGAACGGCGCTTTCGCGGCTGCACGCCGCAAGCGACACGAGTTCATGACGGTGGAACATCTGCTGCTGGCATTGCTGGACAATGACGCGGCCGCCGACGTGCTGCTCAACTGTGGCCTGGATCTGCACCGGCTGCGGGCGGAACTGGAAGACTTCATTGAGCAGACCACTCCGCTGATTCCGGAGGAACAGCCGGATCGCGATACCCAGCCCACTCTGGGCTTCCAGCGGGTATTGCAGCGGGCCGTGTTCCATGTGCAGTCCTCCGGCAAACGCGAGGTCAGTGGCGCCAACGTGCTGGTGGCGATCTTCAGTGAACAGGAAAGCCATGCCGTCTATCTGCTGGGGTTGCAGGGGGTGGCGCGAATCGACGTGGTCAACTACATCAGTCACGGCATCTCGCGCGTTCATGGCGAGGAAGATCCTCAGGCAGGTGCCGGCCAGGATACCGACGCCGAGACAGAGGGCGGGGAACGCCAGGCCGGCGCGCTGGAATCCTATGCCACCAATCTCAACGAGCAGGCCAGGCAGGGCCGTATCGACCCGTTGATCGGCCGGGAGAAGGAGGTCCTGAGACTGATCCAGGTCCTGTCCCGCCGACGCAAGAACAATCCGTTGCTGGTGGGAGAGTCGGGCGTGGGCAAGACGGCCGTCGTTGAAGGGCTGGCCCGCCAGATCGTGGAAGGTCAGGTGCCCGAGATCCTGGCCAATAGCGTGATCTATTCCCTGGATATGGGGGGGCTGCTGGCCGGGACCAAGTACCGGGGGGATTTCGAGAAACGCTTCAAGGCGTTGATCAGTGAATTGCGCAAAAAGCCCGAGTCCATCCTCTTCATTGATGAGATCCATACGATCATCGGTGCTGGCGCGGCGTCGGGTGGAGTCATGGATGCCTCGAATCTGCTCAAGCCGATTCTCACCTCGGGCGAGTTGAAATGCGTCGGCTCGACGACGTACCAGGAGTATCGCGGGATTTTCGAGAAGGATCGCGCGCTGTCCCGACGGTTCCAGAAAATCGATGTGGATGAGCCGGATGTGGAAACCACCTACCGGATCCTGAAGGGGCTGAAGCCTCGATTCGAAGAGCATCACGAACTTCGCTACAGTGACAACGCCTTGCGCGTGGCGTCCGAGCTGGCCGGTCGCTACATCAATGACCGGTTCATGCCGGACAAGGCGATCGATGTCGTGGACGAGGCTGGTGCCTTCCAGCGATTGCAGCCGGAAAGCCGGCGCAAGAAGCTGATTCAGGCCGCGGACATGGAGAAAATCGTCGCCGCCATCGCCCGTATTCCTCCGAAGCAGGTCAGCACCTCCGACATGGAAGCGCTCAAGAGCCTGGAGTCCAATCTGCGGATGGTGGTGTTCGGTCAGGATGAGGCCATCGGTCAGCTCGGCGCCGCCATCAAGCTGTCGAGAGCCGGTCTGGGTAATCCGGAAAAGCCCATCGGTTCCTATCTCTTCGCGGGTCCCACCGGTGTCGGCAAGACCGAGGTCAGCCGCCAACTGGCCAGGATCATGGGGATCGAACTGCTCCGCTTCGACATGTCGGAGTACATGGAACGCCACACGGTATCCCGTCTGATCGGTGCACCTCCGGGCTATGTCGGCTATGACCAGGGCGGACTGCTCACCGAGGCGGTGACCAAAAATCCGCATTGCGTGTTACTGCTGGACGAGATCGAGAAGGCGCATCCGGATGTGTTCAATATCCTGCTGCAGGTCATGGATCATGGCACGCTGACCGACAACAACGGGCGCAAGGCGGATTTCCGTAACGTGATACTGATCATGACCACCAATGCGGGAGCCTCGGAGATGTCGAAACCGTCGATCGGCTTCACAAAGCAGAACAAGGCCCACGACGGATCAGAAGCCATCCGGCGCACTTTCACGCCGGAGTTCCGCAATCGCCTGGATGCCACGGTCCAGTTCGGTCCGCTGCAGCCGGAGACCATAAGGACCGTGGTCGACAAGTTCCTGGTTGAGTTGCAGGTGCAGCTCGACAGCAAGAAAGTCACCATCCGGGTGGACGAAGCGGCCCGGGAGTGGTTCGTCGAACATGGCTACAATGAGTCGATGGGCGCGCGGCCCATGGCCCGGCTGATCCAGGACAAGCTCAAGAAAGCCCTGGCGGAGGAGATCCTGTTTGGCCGGCTCAGCGACGGAGGCGAAGTGCAGGTCACCGTGGAGGCGGATGACATCGCTCTGGAAGTGACCCCGAAGGGTAACAAGGCCGCCGGGCGGCAGCTCAGCGAAGCGGACAGCTGAATCCGCTGGAGAATCAGTTGCGCGCGCGGTAGGTGATGCGACCCTTGGTCAGATCGTAGGGTGTCAGTTCCACCTTGACCTTGTCTCCGGTGAGAATGCGGATATAGTGCTTTCGCATCTTGCCGGAGATGTGTGCGGTGACCACATGGCCATTCTCCAGCTTGACGCGGAACATGGTATTGGGGAGGGTGTCGATGACCTCTCCTTCCATTTCGATCTGATCTTCTTTCGCCATTCACTCGATACCTTGTAGTGTTGTCGGAATTCGTGCCGCTCGCAATTGAAGCGCGCATTTTGCCTCAATTAGAGCGCTTTGGCAAAAAAGTATTGCCGCCCATGCACCTTCAACCCGTCAATAATGGCAGAGACAGCTCGAACTGCCATCTTCCGATACGCCCGGGCTGATTCCTGTGTTTCCATAGCTCATGCTTGAATGTGCTTCTGGACATGGGATGCGCACCCAGCCGCGCTAGATGGGGCGTCGGCATCTGACAGTCGATCAATCGGAATTGCCAGTGTTGCAGCTGTCGGGCCAGGGCGATGAAAGCGATCTTGGAGGCATTGTCCTCAATGGCGAACATGGATTCACCGAAAAACAGGGGGCCGATGCTGACACCATACAAACCGCCCACCAGGCGGCCCTGTCGCGTTACTTCCACTGAATGGGCGTGGCCCAGTTCATGTAACCGGATATAGGCCTGCTGCATTTCCCGCGTGATCCATGTGCCTTCGCGGTGTTCGCGCAGGCCGGCGCATTGCCGGATCACACCGCGAAAATCCGCATCCATGGTGATTTTACAGGTGTCACGCCGCAGCTGTCTGCGCAGGCTGCGGGACACGTGGACATCCTCCGGGGCGAGGACCATTCGCGGATCTGGGGTCCACCAGAGAATGGGACCGCCCGCCTCGTACCACGGGAAGATGCCCTCATAGTACGCCGCCATCAACCGGTCGGGCTGCAGATCACCGCCTACGGCGAGCAGGCCATCCGGATCGGACAGCGCCTGCTCGATGGGCGGGAAGTGAAGATCGTGTTCACTGAGCCAGCTGATGGGAAGCATGGGAGAGGTCCGGGAACCGGGTCGAGGCTACTGATCCAGGAATTTCTCGGCATCCAGGGCGGCCATGCAACCGAAACCGGCGGACGTAACGGCCTGGCGGTAGACGTGGTCGGCCACGTCACCGGCCGCGAAAACTCCGTCAATGCTGGTCCGGGTGGCATTGCCGTCGGTACCACTGTGAATCTTCAGCCAGCCGTTCTTCATCTCCAGCTGGCCTGCGAAAATCGACGTATTCGGATCATGGCCGATGGCAATGAACACTCCGTCCACGGTCAGTTCCCGGGTTTCCTCCGTTTTCGCATGAACGATACGGATCCCGGTGACCCCCATGTCGTCACCCAGCACTTCGTCCAGCTGGTGATCCCAGATGATCTCGACATTGCCGTTCTCGACACGATCGAACAACTTGTCCTGCAGGATCTTTTCCGCCCGCAGACTGTCGCGGCGGTGGATCAGCGTGACCCTGGATGCGATGTTGGACAGGTACAGGGCTTCCTCGACCGCCGTGTTTCCGCCCCCGACCACGGCAACCGGTTTGTTGCGATAGAAAAAACCGTCACAGGTGGCGCAGGCACTGACCCCCTTGCCCATGAAAGCTTCCTCGGATGGCAGACCCAGGTAGCGGGCCGATGCACCGGTGGCGATGATCAGGGCATCACAGGTATAGACTCCATTGTCGCCCTGCAGCCGGAAAGGACGCTGTGACAGGTCACTCTGATTGATGTGGTCGAAAATGATGTGGGTATTGAAACGCTCGGCATGTTTCTGCATGCGCACCATCAGGTCCGGACCCTGCAGACCTTCGACGTCGCCGGGCCAGTTGTCCACATCGGTGGTGGTGGTCAGCTGGCCACCCTGTTCCATGCCCGTGATGACCACGGGGTCGAGATTGGCGCGTGCTGCATAGATGGCGGCGGTGTAGCCCGCCGGTCCAGAGCCGAGAATGATGAGACGGTGATGCTGGATGTCGCTCATGGCTTGGCTTTCCTTGTGACTGGATTCCGGTTATGTTGTCTGAAAACGGGTGCCGAATGGTAACACGATTGCCCGGGAGATATTCCGCTGCAAGCTCCGCGCCGGTATGATACTCTTCCCCTATATTCTTGAATCAAGCTGAAATAGTCGACGTAAACGGTTGAACAAGTTGAAAAACAAATCAGTAAAACAGACGGGGTCCAATGCGGCCGGAACGGGTCTTCCGCAGCGTCTGTTACGTGAGGGAGCGCTTATCGGATCGGCCCTGATGGGCCTGTTCCTGTTGATGGCACTGGTAAGCTATTCTCCCGGGGACCCCGGTTTCACCACCACCGGCGACGGTGGGCGCGTGGAAAATCTGGTCGGACACATGGGCGCCTGGCTGGCCGACGTCCTTTTACATCTGTTCGGCTATTTCGCCTATCTGTTTCCCCTGGCACTGGGACTGAAACTGATCAGCCTGTTCCGTGACCGTGACGACGGGAAAGACGATGAATCCGCGGTGACGCTGTGGATGCTGAAGATCACCGGCACGCTGTTGTTCGCCATTGGTGGATGCGCGCTGGCCACGCTGCACTTTGCCCTGCCGGACAGCATCACCTGGCCCGCCGGCGGCTATATCGGGGAGATCATGGCCGATACCGCATTGCCGATCCTGGCGCTACCGGGCAGCACATTGTTGTTCCTGGCGGTATTCCTGTTCGGCATGACGATCACCTTCGACATCTCGTGGATGCGGGTTATCGACAGGACCGGCTACTGGACGTTGTGGTTGTGGGAAGAGGGCGTGTCACGCCTGGATCGCTGGCGTGATCAATACAGGGAAAAACGCGAAAGTCGCCGGGTGGTGGAGAAGCGGCGCCAGAACCTGACCCGGCATGTAGAGAAACAGAAGAAGCGTAAACCCCCCAGGATCGAACCGACGCTACCATCCATTCCGGCCGGGGAACGGGTACAGAAAGAGAAGCAGGGCACGCTGTTCGAGCCTTCGGTCACCGAAGGGCTGCCAGCCATCGGTCTGCTGGACGGCCGCAAGGGCAACCGGGAGAAAGGTTATTCGGAAGAGTCTCTGGAGGCCATGTCACGACTGCTGGAATTGAAGCTGAAGGATTTCGGCATTGAAGTCGAAGTCACGGCGGTCAATCCCGGACCGGTGATCACCCGGTTCGAGGTGCAGCCGGCTCCCGGGGTCAAGGCCAGCCGGATCACGGCGCTGGGCAGGGACCTGGCCAGATCACTGGCGGTGGTGAGTGTGCGGGTGGTCGAAGTGATTCCGGGCAAGACGGTCATCGGTATCGAGATCCCCAATGAGCAGCGGGAAATGATCCTGCTCAGCGAAGTGCTGGCGTCGTCCGAATTCGACAAGTCCCAGTCTGCCCTGAGCATGGCGCTGGGTCACGATATCGTGGGTAAACCGGTGATCGTCGACCTGGGCAAGATGCCTCACCTGTTGGTGGCGGGCACCACCGGTTCGGGCAAGTCGGTGGGCATCAACGCCATGATCCTCAGTCTGCTGTTCAAGTCCTCCCCGGACGACGTGCGGATGATCATGATCGATCCGAAGATGCTGGAGCTGTCGGTCTATGACGACATTCCCCATCTGTTGACGCCGGTCATCACCGACATGAAGGACGCCGCCAATGGACTGCGCTGGTGCGTGGCCGAGATGGAGCGACGCTACAAGCTGATGTCCGCCCTGGGCGTGCGGAATCTCGCCGGCTATAACAAGAAGGTGCGGGACGCGAAGAAGGCCGGGGAACCGATCATCGATCCGGTCTGGCAGCCCGACCCGACACAGCTGCAGGATGATCAGGTGGCTCCGGAACTGGCACCATTGCCGAATATCGTGGTCGTGGTCGATGAGCTCGCCGACATGATGATGGTGGTGGGCAAGAAGGTCGAGGAACTGATCGCGCGGATCGCCCAGAAGGCCCGGGCGGCGGGCATCCATCTGATTCTGGCGACCCAGCGTCCCTCGGTGGATGTGCTCACCGGCCTGATCAAGGCCAACATTCCGACCCGATTGTCCTTCATGGTGCAGTCCAAGGTCGACTCCCGCACGATTCTGGGCGAGGGCGGCGCCGAGCAGCTGCTGGGGCACGGCGACATGCTGTTCCTGCCGCCCGGCGGCGGCATGGCCAAGCGGGTCCATGGCGCGTTCGTCAGTGACGAGGAGGTGCACCGCGTGGTGGCCGATCTGAAGAAACGCGGCCAGCCCGAGTATATCGAGTCGATCACCGATGGTGTCGAGGAAAGGGAGCTGGGCATGAGCCCGGCGGCGATGGAAGATGGCGGCGACGAAGACGATCCCCTGTATGATGAGGCGGTGGCTTTCGTGACCGAGTCGCGCAAGGCCTCGATCTCGGCGGTGCAGAGAAAGCTCCGGATCGGCTATAACCGGGCCGCCCGCATGATCGAGGCCATGGAGGCGGCCGGTGTGGTCTCGGGCATGGGTACCAACGGTTCCCGGGAAGTGCTGGCGCCGGCACCCCCGCGTCGGTGAAGCGGACATGATACAGGAGAGGTGATATGAACAAGTTTCTGCGCCGGTGCAACCGGTCACTCTGGTTCATCGTGTTGCTGACGGCCAGCCGGACGCTGATGGCGGAAAGCGATGCCGATGCACTGACCGCGCTGCTGGCCGATATCCATACACTGGAATCCGATGTCCGGCAGGTCATCGTTGAAAGCAACGGGGATGTGTTGGAAGAGAGCCGTATCCGTTTCGTGCTGCAGCGCCCCGATGGATTCTACTGGGAAACCCTGGAGCCCTGGCCGGAGCTGATCGTCACCGATGGCGACACCCTCTGGCACTACCAGCCGGACCTGTGGCAGCTGACCATCAATGACTGGCAGGCAGACGAGTCGGAACTGGCGGCACAGTTGCTCAGTGGCAAACTGGAACGCCTGACCGATGACTATGCCGTCGATCGTCATGAGGCCTCGACCGAGCGACAGCAGTCCTTCGTATTGACGCCAATGGATCCGGGCAGCATGTATGAGCGACTGGAGCTGTACTTCGAGCATCGTGTCCTGGCCTCGATTGATGTATTCCAGAGTAATGGGCAGCGCACGCTATGGGAGTTCAACAATGTGATGATCAATACCGGTGTGGATGAGGCACTGTTCCAGTTCGAGTTGCCCGACGATGCCGATGCGGACATGATGGATATCCTGGACAACCGCGCCTCGGCACGGGAGCGATGAAACAACGATCATTTGATGCACTCGGCGCGGAGAACGAGGCGACGACCGCCCCCGACCATCGCATGCCCGCTCAACATGAACCGCTGGCGGCGCGCATGCGTCCCCGCGTTGTCTCCGATTTCATCGGTCAGTCCCATATCCTGGCACCGGGCAGACCGTTATACGAGGCGCTGATCCGGGGCGCGGCCCACTCCATGATTCTCTGGGGTCCACCCGGCACCGGCAAAACCACCCTGGCAAACATCGTCGCTGCCTCCTGTGATGCGCATGTGGAAAGGCTGTCGGCCGTGCTGGCGGGCGTGAAGGACATCCGGCAGGCCGTGGTTCGTGCCCGTGAGAGGCAACGGTCAGCCGGACGTGCCACCATTCTGTTCGTTGATGAAGTGCATCGATTCAACAAGGGGCAGCAGGACGCGTTTCTGCCGCATATCGAGGATGGGACGGTGATCTTTATCGGTGCCACCACCGAGAACCCGTCCTTCGAGCTGAACAACGCGCTGCTGTCCCGGGCGCGAACCTATGTTCTGCGCGCGCTGGATAACGAGGCCCTGCAACAGATTCTTGCGCAGGCGCTGGATGATACCGAGCGCGGGCTGGGTCGCCAGCAACTGGAACTGGCTCCGGGTATGCTCGAACAGCTGGCCCGTGCCGCCGATGGCGATGCCCGCAGGGCGCTGAACCTGCTGGAGCTGGCCGCCGACCTGGCGGTGTCGGACGGTGATCGCAGGGTGCTGGACGAGGCGGCGCTGTCGCAGGTACTGGAAGGCGGCGGACGACGCTTCGACAAAGGCGGAGATCTGTTCTACGAACAGATTTCCGCCATGCACAAGGCGGTTCGTGGCAGTGCGCCGGACGCCGCGCTGTACTGGATGATGCGCATGCTGGACGGGGGCTGCGATCCGCTCTACATCGCACGCCGACTGGTGCGGATGGCCAGCGAGGACATCGGCAACGCCGATCCGCGCGCCCTGCAGATCAGCATGAGCGCCTGGGATGCCATGATCCGGCTGGGCAGTCCCGAAGGCGAATTGACCCTGGGACAGGCGGTGCTGTATCTGGCCTGCGCTCCCAAAAGCAATGCGGTCTATCAGGCCTTCAACGCCGCGGCGGCCGACATGAAGGCCCACGGCTCGCTGGACGTGCCCGAGCATCTCCGCAATGCGCCGACCCGTCTGATGAAGGAGATGGGATACGGTGAAGCATACCGTTATGCGCATGACGAGCCGGAACATTATGCGGCCGGAGAGAACTATTTTCCTCCCGAGCTGCATCAACAGCGGTATTATCATCCTGCGGCCCAAGGCCTGGAGCGGAAAATCGGCGAGAAGCTCGAATATCTGCGTCGCAGGGACGAAGAAAGTCCCGTAAAGCGTTATAATCGGTCCTTTGACTAGAAGGGTCGGCGGCATGCTGCACGCAGGACGGCTGCCGACCTGTTGTTCTTCAGGACTGGACTCGTGCTTTACTATCTATCCATTGCGGCAGGTGGCGCATTCGGCGCGTTGGGCCGGGTGTGGCTGGCCACTCTCATTGACACGTGGACGCAGACGCGGTTTCCCTTCGGTACATTGAGCGTCAACCTGATCGGTTCATTGCTCATGGGGGTCTGCTTCGTGCTGATCGCGGAACGCTGGGCCATCACCCCGGAGTGGCGCCCCTTTCTAGTGGCCGGTTTCCTGGGTGCGTTCACCACCTTCTCCGCCTTCTCGCTGGATGCCCTGATACTGATGGAAAACGGACTGCTGCTGCAGGCCCTGGCCTATGTGTCCGTCAGTGTGCTGCTTTGCCTACTGGCCGCCTGGACCGGCATGACATTGACCCGACTCTGGTAAATTAAAGGAACTGCAATGCTTGACCCGAAATTGTTGCGAACGGATCCCGACCGCCTGGCCGAGGCACTGGCCAAACGGGGTTTCTCACTGGACATGGACGCCATCCACCGCATGGACGAGGAGCGCCGCCGGCTGCAGCAGGAAACCGAGCAGCTGCAGAATGAACGCAAACAGCGCTCCAAAGCCATCGGTCAGGCCAAAGCCGCGGGCGAGGACATCGAGCCGTTGTTGGCCGAGGTCGGGGATCTCGGCGACAAGCTGGATGAGAAAAAACACGCCATGCTGGCATCCCGGAACGAGTTCGACCAGTTCTGGCTGGGCGTGCCCAATCTGCCGCAGGATTCGGTGCCGCCGGGAAAGGACGAGAGTGACAATGTGGAGCTGAGGAAATGGGGCGAGCCTGCCCATTTCGACTTCGAGGTCCGCGACCATGTGGAGCTGGGAGAGCATGAGTCGGCCAGCGGTCAGGTCATGGATTTTGATGTCGCCAGCAAGCTGACCGGCTCGCGATTTGTGGTCATGCGAGGTCGCGTGGCGCGACTGCACAGGGCCCTGATCCAGTTCATGCTGGACCAGCACACCCTGCAACACGGCTACGAGGAAGTCTACGTGCCGTACATCGTCAGCGCCGAATCGCTGACCGGCACCGGTCAGCTGCCGAAATTCGCCGAGGATCTTTTCCGTCTGGATGACGAGCGCGAATTCTATCTGATTCCCACGGCCGAAGTGCCCTTGACGAATCTGGTGCGCGACGAGATTGTGCCGGCACCGCGACTGCCGATGAAGCTGGTGGCGCATACCCCGTGTTTCCGCAGCGAAGCAGGCAGCTACGGGCGTGATACCCGCGGCATGATCCGCCAACATCAGTTCGAGAAAGTGGAACTGGTACAGATGGTGAGGCCCGAGGATTCCGATGCCGCGCTGGAAGAACTGACCGGTCATGCAGAGCGGATCCTGCAACTGCTGGACCTGCCCTACAGGGTGATGCTGCTGTGCGGCGGGGACATGGGCTTCAGCGCGGCGCGGACGCTGGATCTGGAGGTATGGCTGCCGTCGCAGGACACCTATCGGGAAATTTCTTCCTGCAGCAATTTCGAGGATTACCAGGCCCGACGGATGCAGGCCCGCTGGCGCAATCCCGATACCGGAAAACCTGAATTGCTGCATACACTCAATGGGTCCGGTCTGGCCATCGGCAGGACACTCGTGGCGATCCTGGAGAACTATCAGCAGCAGGATGGCACCGTGCGGATACCCGATGTGCTGGTGCCCTACATGGGTGGCATACAGTCGCTCTGAGGCAAACGAACCGTATGGATTATCTGCCGGTATTTCTGGATATCCGCGAGCGCCCCTGTCTGCTGGTCGGGGGCGGCGAGGTGGCTCTGCGCAAGGCGACCTTGTTGGCACGGGCTGGTGCGCGATTGAAACTCGTGGCACCGGAGGTCCGCGGGGATCTGCGCGAGCTGCTCGAGGCGGAGCTGGGCATATTACATCAACGTCGCTTCGAGGATGCTGATCTGGACAATGTGGCGCTGGTGATTGCCGCCACCAATGACGATCAGGTCAATCAACACATTTCCCGGCTGGCCCGTGATCGTTCCCTGCCGGTCAATGTGGTTGATCAGCCGGCGTTGTGTACCTTCATCGTTCCCGCCATAGTGGATCGATCGCCGGTGGTGGTCGCCATTTCCACGGGGGGCAGCTCGCCGGTTCTGACCCGGCAGCTGAAGGAAAAAATCGAGCAGGCCGTGCCCGCCGCTTATGGTCGTCTTGCGGCATTGCTTGGCGGCTTCCGGAAACGGGTCAGAGCCCGCATCGATGACTTCGAACAACGCACCCGCTTCTGGGAACGCCTGCTCGATGGTCCGCTGTCTGGCCTGGTATTCTCCGGCAGAGAACGTGAGGCCGAAGCCTGGATCGAGTCCGAACTGGAAAACGCTGGCGATGCGCCGGCTGCCCCGCAAGGAGAAGTGTGGCTGGTTGGCGCCGGCCCGGGTGATCCCGATCTACTGACCCTGAAAGCGTTGCGGCTGATGTACGCGGCCGATGTGGTGCTGTACGATCGCCTGGTATCCCCGGAGATACTACAGAAAGTGCGACCCGACGCGGAGAAATTTCATGTCGGCAAACAACGCGCTCATCATCCGGTACCACAGGAGGCGATCAATGATCAGCTGGTCCGTCTGGCGCGGCAGGGCAGGAAGGTCTTGCGACTGAAGGGCGGCGATCCCTTTATTTTCGGTCGGGGCGGCGAGGAGATCGATCGACTGGCCGAGCTGGGCATTCCTTTTCAGGTGGTGCCCGGTATCACAGCGGCTTCCGGCTGTGCGTCCTATGCTGGTATTCCATTGACGCACAGGGACTTCGCCCAGTCCGTGCGCTTTGTGGCGGGGCATCTGAAAGGCGACCGTGTGGGGTTGGACTGGCCCCATCTCGCGCGCGAGGATCAGACCCTGGTCATCTATATGGGTCTGGTCGGCCTGCCCAACATCTGCCGACAACTGGTCGCGCATGGCATGCCGGCGGACATGCCGGTGGCCGTTGTACAGCAGGGAACCACGGCCACGCAGCGCGTGGTGAGCGGAACACTCGATGATATCGTCGCTCGGGTGGAATCTGAAGCGGTGCAGCCGCCGACCATCATCATCATCGGTCACGTGGTGTCATTGCATCGCGAGCTGGCCTGGTTCAATGTCTCTCGTGATGCCTGAACCAGGGCGCGGAACAGGCCGCGCTGCCGGCGTTGATAGAGCAGGAATTCGGGATGCCACTGCACCCCGACCAGGAAACTCGCGGACGGGTCTTCCACGGCCTGTACGATATCGTCCAGATCGCGTCCACTGACCTGCAGACCGTGTCCGACCCGGTCAATGCCCTGGTTGTGCAGACTGTTGATGCGACACTGACTGCAGGCCAGTAGCGTGGCCAGTTTACTGGCCTTGTTCACCAGCAGGGTCTTCAATGGCAGGATGGTCCAGCGATTGGAGGTTTCCCGGCGCATGTTCTTCAATTCCTGGAACAGTGAGCCACCCCGACGGATATTCAGCAACTGTGCTCCCCGACAGATGCCCAGTAGTGGCTTGTTGTGCTCCAGTGCCAGGTCGATCACCCGACTTTCAAATTCATCTCGCTGCGGGTCGTGGCGGGGCACCACTTCCGGTTTGGCGGCATACAGCACGGGATCGATATCATGACCACCGGTGACAATGGCGGCATCGAAACCGTGTTGGTCGAATGAATCACCGGGACGGAGTTGCCACGGGGTGGCGCCATACAGGCGAACCGCCACACTGACCAGCAACCGGGGCATGATGGCGCGTCGGGCGGGTCCGGTAATCGCCACCACCACCTTGGCGGAGGGTGATTTCATTGCTGTAGCCATTCAGCCTCCACGATGCGGGCCCAGCTACCGGGCAGATGGAACAGGTCGGTCAGGTGTTTCTGGTAGGCCCGGCAGCAGGCCGCCAGACGTGATCGGTCCTCGGCCAGTCTCTCGACCTGCAGCCAGTCATGCCAGGCCTGTTTGAGCCCCCAGTCCGGCCGGTCGATCTCGCAGTTGGGCAGTCGATAATGGAAAGTGGGTCGCGGCTTGATGCGTTCATCCTGTACGTACTCGGCCACCAGCCGTGGATCCAGCCAGGCAAACAGGGGCAGCATGTCCAGCGCCCGGTTGCGTGTCGGGTTGTCCATCAGGTAGTCGCGGATCAGGGACCGGGTGTCCGGTTCGTAGGTGGAGGCCAGGACCTTCAGCGCGTAGGGGCGGGGAAAGGCATCGATATAGCTGGTCAGGCGCCGGGTAAAATTGATTTCCGCCCGGTCGTCCAGCCAGTCATGCAGACACAGAAAGGCCCGCAGGTAGTCACGGATGGTGCCGGGATCGGTGTCAGGTACCTCCGGATTGAACTGCATACCGAAAGCATATCGCAGTCGGCTGGAAGTACCCAGGGCGCCGGCCTCGCGCAATCGATCAATCAGGATTTCCACTTCCGCCAGCCGATGCAACGGCAGTGGCGGGCTGACCAGTTCC
>JAWLFN010000155.1:0-6814 GCA_041685555.1 Gammaproteobacteria bacterium
CGAGCCGCAGCTGGTGCCACTGGTCGCGGAAGCCGGCTGGGCGCTGACCCGGGAGAATCTGGAGCGGACACGCGACCCGCGGACACGGGCGCTGTGGCTGGCTTCACCCGCCAATCCGACCGGAGCCGCACTGTACCGGCCGGCATTGCGGGAAGTGGCCGAATGGTGCCGCGAGCATGATATCGTCATGCTTGCCGACGAGATCTATCATGGTCTGGAGTTTGGCCAGCCGCTGCCCTCTCTGCTGGAGGTGACCTCCGAGGCATTGGTGGTCAACAGCTTTTCCAAGTACTTCGGCATGACCGGCTGGCGCATCGGCTGGCTGATCGTGCCGGATTCCCTGGTGGAGGTGACCAACCGGCTGGCGCAGAACCTGTTCATTGCCGCGCCCACCGTGGCCCAGTATGCGGCGGTCCGCGCCTTCGACGAAGATGTGCTGGCTGTGCTGGAGGAGCGCCGGATCGCTTTCCGTCAGCGTCGGGACTATCTCGCCGCTGCACTGCCCGGTCTGGGTTTTCGGCTTCCGGTAGTCGGGGATGGAGCGTTCTATCTGTATGCGGGCATGGAAGCCTCGGATGAGCATAGCGAGGCGTTCTGTCGGCGCATCCTGGAGGACCACGGAGTGGCCCTCACGCCGGGAACCGATTTCAGCGAATTCACCGGCCATGACCATGTGCGTTTTGCCTATACCACTGGCATGGAGCAACTGGAGCAGGCGGTGGAAAGGCTGTACAGCGCCTTCAGATCCGGCCCAGGGTGACGACTTCCGCGCGGGGCACCATCAGATAGCCATTGCCGACCTCGTGCGGAATCCGCTTGAGGTGTTTACCCTTGCAGGGGCCGGCCACGCACAGACCATCCTCGATCAGGAACAGGGCACCGTGCGTCGAACACTGGATCAGCGCGCCGTCCGGATCCAGGAACTGGTCTTCCTGCCACTCCAGTGGCGTACCCAGATGCGGGCAGTAATTGTAATACACATGCATCTGATCATCGCGGCGTACGGCGAACAGGTACTTGCCCTCGACTTCAAAGCCCCGGGCCGCGCCTTCTCCGATCTCGCTGGTATGGCACAGTGTCAGCAGATCATCGTTCATGGTTACTTCAATCCCTCCAGCGCCTGTTTGAAATCTTCCAGCAGATCCTCGGTATGCTCGATCCCGACAGACAGTCTTATCATGTTGTCATCGATGCCCATCGAAGCGCGACGTTCCGCGCCCATCTCATGAAAAATGGTGTGTGCCACCGGAATGCCCAGTGTACGGGTGTCGCCCAGATTGCTGGATGCCACCACGCAATCCAGTGCATTGAGCAGGTCGAAGCAGTCCACTGAAGCGGTCGGGGTGATGCTCATGATGGCGCCCGGTCGACAGAACATGGAAGCGGCGCGCTGGTGTTGTGGGTGACCTGCCAGTCCGGGATAGGATACCTGCTCGATCGATGGGTGTTGATCCAGAAAAGTCGCCAGCTGTCCCGCATTTTGACAGGCGCGCTCCATACGCAGGGACAGGGTCTCGGAGCCGACTGCCAGGTGATGGGCGGCTTCGGGGCCCAACGAGGCCCCGAAATCGCGCAACCCTTTCTTGCGGATCTGCGTCAGCCCCCACTTGACCGGATCGCCTTTACGGTAGGTCTCCAGGATATTGGGGTACGCGCCCCAGTCATACTGGCCCGTATCAGTGACTGCGCCGCCCAGCGCGTTGCCGTGACCGCCGATGTACTTGGTCAGTGAATTGATGATCAGGCTGGCGCCAACCTCGACCGGTCGGAACAGCGCTGGCGTGGTCATGGTATTGTCCACCAAGTACACCAGACCGTGCTGTCTGCACAGGTGGCCGATCTGGTCCAGTTCCGCCACCTGGGTGACCGGGTTGGCTATTGTTTCCACGAATACCATGCGTGTGTTGTGCTGCACGGCGGCTTCCACATTGACCACATCCGTGGGATCCACGAAGGTCACTTCGATACCCAGGCGCTGGAAACTGCTCAACAGACTGTTGGTGTTGCCGAAAAGGTAGGCGGTGGAAATAATGTGGTCCCCGGCGTTGAGCAAGGAGAACAACGTGGAACCGATCGCGGCCATGCCGGTGGCCAAAGCCAGCGTGTCTCTACCGTTCTCCATCTGTGTGATACGCTGCTGCAATGCGGAGACAGTGGGATTCATCTGCCGACCGTAATTGTAGCCGGCGAGGCGTCCCTGGAAAACAGCGGCGAGGTCACGGGCATCCTCGTAGCCGTAAGCCACGGAGGTATGTATTGCCTTGTGCAATACGCCGTGCTCCGGATGATCCCGTCGATCGGAGTGCAGGTTGGTGGTATCAAATCGGTGTCTGCTCATGGAGGGTACCGGGCCTTCCTCAGCTTTGCTTTCTGTTGTAGCGGCGGGCCAGCGACCCGTGTAGTTTTTCATGTATCGTCTGGATCTCGGTCAGTGCCTTGCGTAAGGCTTCATCATCTCGGTTCTGTGGGCTTCCGGAGAGAAACCGGCGCCTGAAACCGGCCGCTTTCTGCGCATAGAGGCGCAGCGCCTTGCAAAGCGCCACCTCATCAAGCAGTCGCAGTCGGGCCTCGGCCAGCGGCATGTCTTCCAGTGCGGCGTCCAGCTTCTGTTGTCCTCGTGACAGATCATCCCTGCCAGCGCTGCCGCGTTGGCGGGCGTTGGTGGAAGACTCCAGCAGGTCGTGGGTGGTGGTGAGCTGAAACGCCACCTCTTCCAGCAGTGCCAGGCGTCGACCGGTCTGCTCGCGCACCGCGGCGCCGCGGGCCGCGTCGGTGCGGAACAGCCAGGCAGTCCAGCCCGCGATCAGGGCGCCGACCACCAGGAACCCAAGGTGGCTGGCGATCAGAATAGAACTTTCCAAAGCATTTCCCCGCGATGAGTTGACAGGGCGGGAGTATAACGCCTGATATCATCCACTGAAACTGCGTTGAGTCGGTTTACGGTTCGTTATACAGCCACAGCGCGTTGATGCGGTCGTCCAGATAGACGGCCAGGGCCCGGAATGCGTCGTCGTCGGTGCTGGCGGGGATATTCGCCGGAGTCTGGGCGGACCGTGGGTCGGGCATGAAAAGACTGTCCTCCTGCACGGACTCCAGGCGCCTCTGCATGGTCACGGCGTTGGCGCGGCTGGAGACCGACTCCGTACCAAGCCGGATGCCAGCCCGATTCGCGGCCACATCCGCGACATTGAAGCCGGACCCGTGCTTTGCGTCGTGCAGCTCCTTACTGTTGGCGATGATATCAGCCATTGTGCGGCCCGTGGATGCGCTGATGGCAGCTGAAGTGAGGAAGTGGCGAGCCAGGTCCCGGCGTCCCATGAGGCGTGGCGGGGTGTCGGTCGGACTACCGTAAGGGGAATCGGAAGAGTCGCCAGTCAGCCGGTACGGGTCGATCTGGTTGACGTATAAAGCCAGCGCCAGCAGGGCGCTGTGATTTTCCCGGACGGCATCGTGGTCGCCCTGCCCGCTGCGGCGCCGTGCACTGCCGAACAGTTGTGCCAACCATTGGTGAAGGCCGTGCGACCCGTTCTTTCGACCGATGTCATGGGCCAGTCCGTAGTAGTGAAGCACGCTTTCCCGCGTAGCCCTGTCCAGCAGGAACCGACGGGCCTGTTGCTGCAGTTGCGGCAGGGCGTCAAGCCGCCATGTCACATGAATGGCCACGCCATCGTCCAGAATCTCGATCCGGCTGACCGCGTCACCCAGCTCGATCAGCTGCGCGCCACCGAACCCGTGTTGCTGCGCCAGGTCCTGCAGCGCCGCGGGGAGCCAGGCGTTGATTGCGTCCGGCAGGCGCAACCGACCGATCTGTAATCGGCTCAGAGCCATGGACTCGTCGTCAATGCGGACATCCGCCGAGAGGTTGACATAGGATCGTGTCCGACCGCTCCCTACAGGGATGCTGGCTTCGATTCGGCTCAATGGCCTGGCCGGAAGAATCTGCACGGCAATATCCCGCACTTCAGGGAGACTCTGCAGCAGAAATGTGGCGAGGAGGTTCAGTTCCATGGTGGTCAGCTCGATGCGCTGTTCTCCGCTTCGGCTCAGGGTCGCGGGACTCTGTTCTACAATCAGCTGTTCGATACGCGACAGCGCGGATGCATCCAGTGTGTCCGGAATGTGCACCTTCGCTTCCCTGTCCAGCAGCAGTGCCAGCACGATGGTGACGGCGGCGGCCACTGACAGGAGGATCAGCAGGAGAGGGGCAATGGAGCCACTCTCGCGGTTGGTTGACTTCATTGGGCGCAGTGCTTTGCCTTGGACGATGATGACGATAAGATACGGTCTGATGTCAATGATGGCCCCGAGAGGCCGGGAGTACAAGCGTCATGGATCGCAGAGGGTATATGGTCGGGGCCGGCCGATGGCGGAGGACCGCGTTTGCACTGGTCTCGGCAGTGACACTGACGTCCTGCGCGGGCGGTCAGATTGAGGCGCTGGAGTCGCGGCTGGCACAGCAGGCGCAGCAGATCGAGGACCTGCGTCAGCAGGCGGCGGAACAGTCCGAAGCGCTGCGCGCGGCGAGAGATGTTGCCGAGCAGGCCGAGCAGAGACAGGAGGCGGCACAGCAGCAGTTGGCGGACCAGCTTGAGCGTCTGGAAGCCGCAAGAGACCAGGCCTTGCAGCGGGCCCGGCGCGAGGCCGCCCGGGTCAGGGAACTGGAGAGCGCCCGAGAGCGGCTGGAGCTGGAAAGGGAGCAGGAACGCCGGGAAGCGCGCATAGACAGTCTGGAGACTGAGCTGTCCGCGCTGCAACGACGCATCGAACGTGGTGATCGCGCCGGTGACCGTATGCGTGACGCCATGGCGGCGGCTGAAGAACTGCTGGGTATGTTGGAAAGTGAGCAGCAGAAGTACGAGGATGTGGATGCTTTGGGGCAGACATCAGCACCGCTTCAGCAGGAACGGATCGAGGAGCAGGAGGAACGATTGAATCGATTGGCGCGGGAAGCCCGCTCGATGCTGGAATGACCCGGAATTATCGGCCGCTTCAGTCGCGGGCCAGTCGCTCGAAATGGTACATCACCCACTGCCGCTCTGATTGAGGTTGGCCGTCTTCGTCGTCCCAGCGCAACTGGACTTCCCGTACGCACTGGAAAATCCGGAAAGATCGAGTGTCCTCGATGATCAGTCCCCGAACCGACGGGTTGAGTGTGTAGTTGGAAATTTCCTTGATGCGCCAGTCTTCCCGCAGCGTCTCTTCAACGCAATTGTTGCCGGTCAACAGTTCTACGTAGTCTGTTTCCGTCTCCGCCCAGCCGCCCGCCGGTACCGCCAGATCCATCTCCAGTTCGATATCGTCGGAACGACGTTCATGGTCTCTGAAGATCACCGATCGCAGAACCACATCCCTGTCACCGCGGTTGTGTGCGACGATCCGCAGGCCATCATTGCTGTTTACTGCCCAGGCGGTCGAATAGATTGCGTATTTGACCGGATGCTCGTCAGTGCGTGGTCCCAGAGCCAGCGGGTCCTCTGAAACCTGCTGTCCATGAGTCACAATGGGCAACAGGAGCAGCATGGCCAGCAGGCTGCCAAATCGAATCGCTGGGCGATGTGAGTACTGCATGGTGAAATACATCCGGTTGTTGCGCGTTACGCCCAGCAATAGAACACTGTTTGTGGTCCGAGTTCAAGTCCCGGCGAGTGACAATCCTTGTCTTGTCCCTGGCCCCGGGTCGGCGCGCCAGCCGTGCGGGGATGTTCAATGATCGGTGTTATATGGATAATGGCCGGACACGTGTGGTAGTGACCGGAGGAAACCTGTGAGCGGCCTGGACAGAATTCGACACATCATCTGCATTGCATCCGGCAAAGGCGGGGTCGGGAAGTCGACCACGGCCATCAACCTGGCCGTGGCCTTGCAGCAACAGGGGTTGCGTGTCGGCTTGCTGGATGCCGATGTGTATGGTCCCAGTCAGCCGACCATGCTGGGTGTCAGGGCCGGTACTCGGCCGGTAGTCCGCGACGGCAATTTCATGGAACCTGTGGTGGCGCACGGACTGGAGTCGAACTCCATGGGATATCTGGTGGATGGCAGCACCGCGATGGTCTGGCGGGCACCGATGATCGTCGGCGCATTCAACCAGTTGTTGAAACAGACGCTGTGGTCCGGGCTGGACTACCTGATCGTGGATATGCCGCCAGGGACCGGTGATATCCAGCTGAGCCTGTCGCAGTCCGTGCAGCTGAGTGGCGCGGTCGTAGTGACGACTCCGCAGGACGTGGCGCTGCTGGATGCCAGAAAGGGCATAGAGATGTTCCGCAAGGTGAATGTGCCGTTGCTTGGCGTCGTGGAGAATATGGGGATCCATATCTGCTCCAACTGCGGGCATGCCGAAGCCATTTTCGGTGAAGGGGGAGGAGAGCAGTTGTCACGCGACTACGGCGTGGATGTGATCGGTTCTCTGCCTCTGGACCTGTCGATCCGGGAGCACACCGATGCGGGTGTACCGGTGTTGGTGGCGGAGCCGGAAGGTCAGGTCGCTGCTGCGTATCATCGGTTGGCAGACAGGTTGCGAGAGCAGGTCGAGTTGTCCGGTCGCGATGATGACATGCCGACGGTCTCGGTGACCGACGACTGAACCTCCTTCTGTTGTTGCGAAGTGAAATGCGTGACGCCGCCAGCGACTACTGGCGGCGCTTCTCTACCCGGCGCTGATCCGCACTCAGTGCGGAGCAACAGACGCCGGGGTACCCTCCTCGCCGGGAAGGCGGATGTTCTCGACGATTTCCTGTACTTCAGCCGGTGGCGGTGCCGTGAATCGACAGACGGTCAGGGCGACGACTGTGTTGATGAGCGTGCCCATTGTGCC
>JAWLFN010000156.1:0-6705 GCA_041685555.1 Gammaproteobacteria bacterium
GCCAGACGCCGCAGATGAGAGCGCACCTGCTCACGATCGGAACCACCATCCACCCGGACGCCCGGATCCACATCGGTTCGGCCTTCATCGAACAGCAGGGTGACTCGATCCTCGCCGTAACCCATTTCCGCCGCAAACAGATCGTGCAGCGAACCGGCCCAATTGGCGAAACGTTGCCGGGCCTCGGGAGTGGCACCCGGTCCACCGATGACAAGCAGGTATTTGTCCCTGTCCGGCGTCTCGCGAAACCAGGACATTTCCTCGTTATCCGCGCCACCGGCATCCTGCGCGGCACCGACCGGAGTCCAGCCAGTGGCCAGCAGCGAAATCATCCAACCGGTCAGTGACCCGCGCAACATACGGCTACAGCACCTGATCATGACAACCCCTTCTGTCGACGCAAAGCCCAGTCACCGGAAAGCAGGGCAATCAACAACAACAGTAGCAACGGCTCATCCCACAGATCCTCGCGCACCTGCTCCGTATACGCGCTGGGCGTGTACTCGATATCCTGAAGCAGGCGACGGTGGTCGGCCAGATCATAGTAGCGACCACCCCCGGCGTCAGCCAACCGTGCCAGCACATCGCGATCCAGGGCCGGGTTCACATACTCCCGCCGCGACGGGGTCACCACAAAAGCGCCCTGCAGGTCTTCCTCCATACCGGGTCCGGCGGTACTGGTCGAATCCACGGTGATCCGGTGTACCCCTTCCGTGGCCGCGGTGAACCGGGTCCGGTATACACCGTCCTCGTCAATGTCCCATTCCATCCGGCGATCACTGACTTCACCATCCGCATCGACCACCTGCAGCCACACGGAGGCTTCGTTGTCCGGCTGGAAGCGGTCATCATGAACACGGGCGGTCACGCCCACTTCATCGCCGACATGATAGAACGGCTCATCAAAGGTCAGTTCGATCCGCGACGGCGCCGACACCGCCAGCCAGCGCAACATCTGGCGCCAGAGGCGTTCATGACTGTCGTCGGAGGAATCCATCAGCATCTGCCAGCGCCAGGTACTGGCCGTGGTCAACGACAGAGCACGACCACTGCCATAGCGTTGGGTTGCCAACACCGGCAATGCCCGCCCCTGCCAGGTCAGAGACGGGTGCTCCATCAATACCGTGGCGCCAGGCTTGGGGCGACCGGTGACATGAATGCCCTGCAGCTCCGGCATGGCCGCCCAGCGGGCACGATTATCACTTTCGCTGTCCGCCAGCCTGAGCAGTGGGGACAGTTCTCCCTCGCCAGTCAATTCAGGTGAGAACAGTTCACCGGTGGCATGACTGCCACGACGGATACCGCCCCGCAGGTAATCCGGCAGGACGTCGGAGCGCACCAGTGTCAGCGGCAGGATATCGGCCAGCGCCGTATCGGTGAAAGGATCTTCCAGCATGCCGCTGACCAGCAGGCCTCCGCCGCGCTCGGCGACGAAATCCCGGAGCAGCTCCAGCTGTTCATCGCTGAAGAAGTCTCGCCCCACGTCGCCAATGACCAGCCCCTCATAGGCATAGAGGGACTCGCGATCCTCGGGGAAGCCACCACTCAATTCCTGCGCATTGCGCAATCCCTGCCGGTAGACTCGCCCCGGGCCAGTCTGCAGTAACGAGGCCAGCCGCAGGTTGTCGTCATTATCGGCGGCCCGGCGGATGAACTTGTATTCATTACGCGGGTGGCCCTCTACATACAGCACGTTGAGAGGCGGTTTCTCGGAATTGTCCACCAGAAAGGACTGGCGATTGTTCTGCTCAATAAGCTCTCCGTCCTGCACGGCCAGTACCGCGTCATAGACGATCGGCTCCCGACGTGTCGGCTCCAGCGTCAACTCATGACGACGCGTCGTCCCGTCCTCAGCCAGCCGGATGGTCTGGCTGGCCGCCTCCGTGTCGCCATCCAGAATCCGCAGCTGCATCTCCTCTCCAGCGAAACCGCGTTGCTGCACTTCCACCTGGACGGTGAAGCGCTCGTCATCAAGGATGGTGGCGTCCGCCCGCACATCGACAATGCTGATGTCCCGCGCTATATCCTCCTCCCCGACGCCGATGGAAAACACTGGCACGTCGCCGGCACCAAACTGCCGGGCCATATCGACAGCCGACTCCCCGCTGGCATCGGCGCCATCACTGAGCAGCACGACACCTCCCAATGCCAGCCCGCCCAACTGCTCGTCCACCCGGGACAGGGCCGGAGCAATGCGGGAGTCATTGCCGGCTTCACCGAGATCTCCGATCGACTGTAGTCGACGTGTGTCCTGGTCGAAGGCGAACAGTCGCACCTGGAACAGTTCGCTCAGAGAGGCCAACAGACCATTGTCGCCATCCAGCGCCAGTCGGACAGCCTCCAATCGTGAACCGCTGCCGGTATCGGTAACCGTCATACTGGCGGAATCATCCACCACCACGGCCAGCCAGGTCTGCTGGGGACTGACCTGTTCGGTGATCACCGAAGGTCGCAACAACATGAAAAAAATCAGGACCAACACCGCCACGCGCAAGCCGATGAACAGTCTGCGCCAGCGGTCGGGTACCGGTCGGGTGGTGCTGCGGTACAGCCACCAGACACCGGCACCCAGCGCAGCCAGAATCAATGCGACGAGCAACGGATGCAGGCCGTACGCGAATTCGAAACGACCCTGCCGAAGGGCCTCCAGTGTATGCGGCTCCAGGAAAAATTCCATCGTCACTGCGCGGTTTCCGCGGAACCTCCACTCTCAGATCCACTGTCGGACAGCGCCCGGTAATAGGCTTCCACCTGGCGCTGATACTGCTCCGGTACGTCTTCTTCCGCCAGAGCATAGAGGCGTTGTTCAATCGCTTCCAGCTCGGCCCTGGAACGCAGCTCACCTTCCAGTTCCACCACGGGTGCCAGCAGCTGCTCGAGCAGCTCCGGCTGGTTCATGAATTCTTCCAGTCCCTGTTGCGTGATCAGACTCCGGATCGAGCGGGCATTACCCAGGGCACTGGCCTCACCCGGCTCCGGTATACCCGAACCGGCATCACGCTGCCCTGGCGGTGTTGCCTGCCCCGGGCCACCCTGCTGCTGGCCCGGTTGTCCCTGCCGTCCCGTGCGCTCCTGCTGCTCCTGTTGCTGCAACGCATCCGTCAGTTGCCGCGCCAGCTGTCGCGACTCTTCCAGTTGCCGGCGCATATCAGCCACGCCATCGGCCTGCCCCGAGCTGGCTCGCTCTTCCGCCTGTTGCTGCATGGATTCCAGACTCTGGCGCAACTGCGACGCATCTTCCGCGGCCTGCATGATCGGACTGCCATTCCCCGCATCGGCCCCGCCAGTAGGATCCATCCGCCGCAGTGTACCTTCCAGTGACGCCAGCTGCTCACTGATGTCGCCCTCCATCTCTGCTGACAAATTGACCATACCGCTGTTCAGGGCACGGTTGCTGTTATCCATTTCGTTCCGCAGCGGGTTCAGCTCCCGACTGGCACGGCGGGCCTGGTTCAGCAGGGACTGATCTTCCTCGCCGCCCCGCGCCAGTAGCGCCCGCAACATGCTTTCCAGATCCTGCAGCTGCGCCTGTTGCTGGCGCTGCTGCTCGATCAGCTGCTGCACCCGTTCGTCACCGCGAGCACTCTGCCGGTCCTGCCCCAGGCCCTGATCACGGCTGAGCTGATTCAGTGCCTGTTGCAGCTCGCGCTGCCGGCGGACCAGATCCTGCCCCTGCTCACTGATGTTGCGGGCCAGCTGATTGACCGAGCCGCTCTCCCTGGCCTGCTGCTCCATCTGGCGCTGCTGCTCGCGCAGGGTTTCCAGTGCGCGTTGACTACGCGCGGCGGCCTGGGAAGGCGTGTCGGCATCAGCGGCATTCTGCATCTGTTCCAGAGCACGTTGCATCGACTCCGAGCCTGAAGACTCACTGCCCGGCTGCCCTGTTTGACCGCCCTGTTGGCCTTGCGCCATCTGTCTCTGCATCTGTTCCAGATCGGTACGCAGTTGCTCCTGTTCGCGGCGCAGGCGCTCCAGTTCGCGGCGCTGTTGCTCCTCGGTCATGTCCTCCATGCGGCGGGACAGGTTGCGTTGTGCCCGGCTGAGCGCCTCCTGTCGCCGGGCCAGTTCCTCGAGCCGGCTGGCTTCCTCGCTCTGACCCTGCTGGCCGCCACGCCGAGGCGTTTCGTACCGGTTCTCGTTCTGTCCCATCTCCATTTCAAACAGCTCGCGCAGGTCGGTGTCTTCCTGCTGTCCACCGCCACCGCCGCCACCGCCGGCGGTGCGCTGGAAGCTGACGTCCGTCTGGTTGATGGCCGCTTCCGCCCGCATCACATACTGCAGCGCCTGCTGCTCTGGCGCCAGGGCCCGGGTCACCTGCTCCTCATCCAGTGCCGAAGCGGCCGACTCCATCTCGGTGATGGCCTGTTCCAGGCTGGAGACGGCACGGGCATAGCTGTCATCAGCAAAGTCCAGGCGCTCGGACAGGCGGTCAATGGACATGCCGGCCCGTTGCACGGCCTCTCGCTGGGATTCGGCCAATACGGCCACATCATCGGAAAACTGTTGTGCATCCATGCGCTCCACGTCATTACGGAGTTTCCAGGTCGCGGCAATGATGTCCTTCTGCAGGGTGACCAGCGCACTGTCCTCGCCACCGCCCTGGCCACCACCGCCTCCCTGACCGCCACCACCGGCTTCGCGGTAACTGGCGTCCGTGGGTACGATCTCCAGAAAATAGATGTCGGACACCACCTCTTGAGGACCCGACAGGGTATTGTTGTCCGCCAGTGTCAGATAGTAGCTGATGAAATCGCCGGGCTGGACATCCAGATCCTCCAGATACAGCCATTCGCGTCCATTGACGCTCTCCAGCCGCTGCCCCGTCTCCGAATCCGGCATAAGGTCCACCTGCCGTTCATCACGGCCGATCACGGTATAGTGCAGACTGAATTCGCTGACCCCGTAATCATCGGTGGCGTCCACTTCGAGAACCACCTCTTCCAGGGGCATCACTTCTTCATCCCGTCCCGGTGTGCGCAGGGTCAGTTCCGGGGGCCGGTCCTCGATGGCCCGCACGTAATAATCCAGAGGGTTCTCGATCTCGAGCTGCTCACGGTCGGTGGCCGTGACGCGATAGACAGCATCGCGATCGACGTGGAATGAGGCCGTTCCCGCGCTGCCTTCGATGTCGAGCGGCATTTCGCGGAAGTCCTCCGATCCGGTTTCGCCGAACTCGAGCGCCGCTTCGGTCACCGGCTTGTTGAACGTCACCCGCAGCGTCACATCGGTGCCTTCCGGCACCACCAGGTCGCCACCATCCTCCTCGCGGTCATCCGGCATGCCGGTATGGTCCGGATAGACATAGGCCACGTCGATCTGCTCCACCCGGGGCAGGTCGAATACGGAAACCCGGTACTCCCGGGAACGATGCGCACCGTCATCGAAGCTGACGTAATACGTGAGATCCTCGCGAAGCGATGGCAGTTCATACCGGAACACGGACTCTTCCGCGTCTCCGCCCGCCCTCGTCATGCCGGCGGTCTGCCAGTTGACGTTATCACCGCGCATCCGCAGTGACACATCCGCGGGATCGGCGTTGCGGACACGGGCCACAATATCCAGTCCGTCGCCACGTTGCAGTCGACGATCACCGGGCTCCACGGCAATCTCTATCGCGGCAGGCTCCTCCAGTGTGCTCATCACCAGCCTTTCAGAAGCATCGGGGAAAGGCCAGAGCAACTGTCCACCCGACCGGAGCAGACCTTCCGATACCAGAAACAGTGCTCCGGTCAGGAGCACCATCCCCAGCGCGGCCAGCCCGGCCACCGGGGCATTCCGCGTGAAGGCCACCCGGTCAATCTGCTCATGCTCCCTGCTCACGTATTCCCGGGCATCGGCCCACAGTTGCTCCACGAAGCGCGTCGAGACCCCGTCGCGGCCATTACCATCCTCACCGAATTCCAGCGAGGTCAGCAGTCGCTGCTCAAGGTCCGGGATGTTCTCGTCGATGTAGTGCGCCAGTTGCCGGTCATCGGAGTGCAGCGCCTTCAGCCGCTGCCAGCCCGACCAGCCAAGGCTGGCGGCTCCGGCCAGCCACGTCAAGGAAAGCACCCCCTGGGCGAGCGCGG
Source organism: Gammaproteobacteria bacterium (assembly GCA_041685555.1). Taxonomy (GTDB): domain Bacteria; phylum Pseudomonadota; class Gammaproteobacteria; order Pseudomonadales; family Pseudohongiellaceae; genus PWQG01. The sequence goes on from JAWLFN010000156.1 coordinate 6,069, forward strand.
GGAGATCCAGCCAGACGGCAGGCAGACTCAACACTAGTGTCAATGCCAGCAGACCAGCCAACAGCAGGCTGCCATGGTAGACAAGATAAAGCCTGTTACGGCGACGACGTACCTGTCGCAGCGTTTCTTGCAGTGTATGCAGCGTCGTGGAAGACATAAGCGATTCTGCCTGAGTATTGGTACGGTCCGTGATGGTCGGGCCCACGTTTCCCTGGCCGGAACTTCCCCTGATCAGCTGTCTCCAACTATCCCACTAACCACCCAGGCAAGGCAAGTCGGACCCGCGACGCAGGCGATCGATCTATCGCGGGTCTCGTAGCCGGGGCGACACGTAAAACGCCGAATCCGGTGGGTAGACCTCGATATCGGCCAATCGCATGGCTGTGCAGAGCGTCTCGCTGTCTCTGAAACGGGACAGTGTCACGAGGGTTTTACGCGTAGGCAGCGGCAGGCGGATTGCTCCTTTTTCACACAGAGTCAGGGCACGCCGCGGACTGATCCAGTCGTGGTCCAGTATCTCATCCTGATCGACCACCACTGGAACATCCTTGTTGAATGGACAGATGAAAAACCAGGTGGCATAACGACGGGGCGGCCCAAGCGGTGTGGTCCAGTGCGAGATGTGGATGAAGTGTTC